>CAYFKU010000032.1:0-26937 GCA_964343955.1 uncultured Rhizobium sp.
GTACAAAATATCCGGCAGGTCAATCATGCGCGTCATTCTTGCCGTCCTGGTCGCGGCCAGCCTTTCCGCCACCATGGTCCAGGCCGAACCGCTGGCAGCCGGAAAGCCCGCCGGTGTGCGCGCCGCCCGAATGACCGCCTGGGACACGGCCCTGATGCTGGGGACCGGCGTCGTGATCCTGGCCGGTGTCGGCATTCTGGTTTCCGGCACCAGCTCAGTGGTGAACTCCGAGCATTTTGACGCCAACGCGGTGCCGTTCCAGCCCACGAACAACGTGACCGCATCCACGGGCACGACGGTCTAGTACTGCCAGTTCTTCGACGACTTTACTGCAAAATCCCGGAAGGCCGCGACGCGCTTGGATTGGCGCAGGGCATCGGCATAGACCAGATGGACGTCGAAACCGGGCGCGGCCACATCGGGCAATACCCGTTCCAGCGCCGGATGCTGCGCGGCGACATAGTCCGGCACCACGCCGATACCCAGTCCCGCTTCCACCGCCTGGAGAATGCCGGTGATATTGTTGATTCGGATCACGTGACCCTTGCTGCCCGGCCTGGCGTGTTTCTTGTACGCCTCCAGCAGCCAGTTGATGTCACGGATTTCCGGCACCGCCGTCTCGCCATAGACGATGATGTGATGGTCGGCGATCTCCTCCAGAGATTTTGGCGCCGGATGGGTCTTCAGATAGGCCTTGGCCGCGTACATGTGATAGTGAACGGTGAACAGCTTGCGCTGGATCAGGTCGGCCTGAACCGGAGCGCGCATGCGAATGGCAAGATCGGCTTCGCGCTGTGCCAGGTCCAGTTCCTTGTCATCCATGACCAGGTGGATTTCCACCTCGGGATATTGCGCCAGGAACTCGCCAAGCCTCGGCAGAAGCCAATAGGCGCCCACGCCATGGGCGGTGGTGATCTTCAGCGTGCCCCGCGGGCTGTCATGTACATTCTTGAGCGCTTCTTCCGCCGCCGCCAGCCGTCCCAGCACATCGGTCACCGCCGTGAACAGCAGTTCGCCTTCGTCGGTCAGGGTCAGGCCGCGCGCATGGCGCTGGAACAGCGGGGTGGAGATTTCGTCCTCCAGCGCGCTGATCTGGCGGCTGACCGCCGACTGCGACAGACCCAGGGTCTGGCCGGCATGGGTGAAGCTTCCGGCGGATGCCACCGCGTGGAAGATGCGAAGCTTGTCCCAATCCATTTCTGCTCCTCTGCCTGGGCCGGCATTCACGCCCGGTTCGGCATCGTCCCCCTTATGCGTTCGCAAAAGGGGAGGGTTGACCTTTCAGCTAGGCCGACAACGGCAAATCTCCCTGGTGCCCGCCGGCAAGGAAGCGTTCGGCTTCCAGGGCCGCCATGCAGCCCATGCCCGCCGCGGTCACCGCCTGGCGGTAAACCTTGTCCTTCACATCGCCGGCGGCAAACACGCCGGCGATCGAGGTGTGCGTGCTGTCGGGCGCGGTTTTGAGATAGCCGCTCTCATCCATCTCGAGCTGGCCCTGGAACAGGCCGGTCGCGGGCGAATGGCCGATGGCGATGAAAAGCCCATCCACCGCCTGATCGTGCAGCGACCCGGTGATGGTGTTGCGCAGGCGTACGCCCGTGACTCCCTTCGGGCTCTCGGTGCCCAGCACCTCGGCGATCTCGGTGTCATAGAGAATGTTGATCTTCTTGTTGGCGTTCAGCCGGGCCTGGTTGGTCCGGTCCGCGCGCAGGCTGTCGCGCCGGTGCACAAGGGTCACCTGGTCGGCGAAGTTGGTGAGGAAGAGAGCCTCTTCGACCGCGGTATTGCCGCCGCCCACCACCGCGACTTTCTTGTTCCGGAAGAAGAAGCCGTCGCAGGTGGCACAGGCCGAGACGCCAAAGCCCTGGAACTTGTTCTCGCTTTCCAGGCCCAGCCAGTTGGCGGATGCGCCGGTGGCTATGATCAGGCTGTCGCAGCTATAGACGTCGCCGCTGTCGCCCAGCAGCGTGAAGGGCCGGCGCGACAGGTCCACCTTGGCGATGGTGTCGCTGACGAAATTGGTGCCCAGGGCACCGGCCTGTTCCTGCATCTGGTCCATCAGCCAGGGACCTTGAATGGCCTCGGCAAAACCGGGGAAATTTTCCACCTCTGTCGTGATGGTCAACTGTCCGCCCGGCTGGATGCCGGCGATCAGGGTCGGCTCCAGCATGGCGCGGGCCGCGTAAATGGCGGCGGTGCAGCCGGCGGGGCCGCTGCCCAGGATGATGACTTTGGAGTGTTTGGGGGTGGTGCTTGTCATGGTCCGATTTTTGGCTTTGCGGCTCGCGCGGGTCTGGCCATGTCATATGGTTATGACGGGCGGGGTGGTCAAGCCGCATCAAAAGCCAAGCCGGTGCATAAGGTTAGAGTGTGCCGTACTGACGCAAACTTCTGCCCGCAAGAGCACGATTCGAGAAATATTATTGCGGCATGGCCGATGCCGCGCTATGACCCGCCAAACCCGAAAAACAGGACTGCGCGTGGATACCCGCAAGCTGGACGCGATTGATCTGCGCATCCTGGCCGAGTTGCAGGCCAATGGCCGCATCACCAATGTCGAACTGTCGCGACGCGCCAGGATCACGGCGCCGCCTTGCCTGCGCCGCATCCGCGCGCTGGAGAAGACAGGCTTCATCAAGGGCTATCATGCCGAGCTCGACGGCAAGGCGCTGGGCTTCGAGGTCACCGGCTTTGTCTTTGTCGGACTGGCCAGCCAGAAGGACGCCGACCTCAAGCATTTCGAGGAAAGCGCCCGCCGCTGGAAGGAAGTGCGGGAATGCCACATGCTTTCGGGCGAGGTGGATTTCATCCTCAAATGCGTGGCCCGCGACCTGTCCGCCTTTCAGAGCTTCATCACCGACACGGTGACGGCCGAGAAGAATGTCGCAAGCGTGAAAAGCTCGCTGGTGATCCATGCCTCCAAGCAGGAGCCGGGTTACCCGATCGACGTGCCGGGCTGATCGCACATCGTGCTGGATTTTGGAAAATCAACCTTGGGGAGTTGGAAAATGAAGAAAGCTTTGTTCCTGGCGGGCGCCGCCATGCTGATCTCGATGACCGCGATGGCGGCCGCCCCGACCGCCGGGATGAAGGCGGCGGTGGCCGACAGCGACCGCCCCGCCGCCGACACGGCGCGCGACGAAAACCGCAAGCCGGCGGCCATGCTGGCCTTTGCCGGCATCGGCCCAGGCAAGGTGGTGGTGGATATGCTGCCCGGCGGCGGCTATTTCACCCGCATCTTCGCCAAGGCGGTGGAACCGGGCGGCCGTGTTTATGCCTATTTCGGCACCCAGTATGACGAGCGTCTCAAGAGCCAGAAGAAGGATCCGGACTATCAGTTCGCCGACCTGAAGCGGAGTTACAAGAACCTGGGCGTTATCCACGGCTATCTGCCGCAATTCGTGACGCCCCAGGCCGTCGATATCGTCTGGACCTCGCAGAATTACCACGACATGCACAACAAGCAGTATGCCATGGACGTGAACGAAGTGAACAAATCGGTCTTCAAGTCGCTGAAGCCGGGCGGCTATTACGTCATTATCGACCACAAGGCGGCCGAGACGGCCGGCGATGACGTCACCGAGACCCTGCATCGCATCAAGGAGTCCACGGTCAAGAAGGAAGTGGAAGCGGCGGGCTTCAAGCTGGTTGCCGAAGGCCATGACCTGTCCTTCCCGGCCGATGACGGCACCAAGCGGGTGTTCGAAAACGACGTTCGGGGCAAGACCAACCAGTTCATGCTCAAATTCCAGAAGCCTCGCCGTTGAACGCAGGCATCTTTCGTTTCCTGCTGACCTGTGCCGCGGTGGTCGCCGCGGCGCAGGTCCATGCCGCCCCGCCGGTGATGCGGGTGAAGGCCAGACTGGCCGGTTTCGACGGCACGGTCATGAAGCTGCAGACCCTTGGCGGGCGGGGCATCAAGGCCGGCGAGGAGTTTACCGCCCAGGTGGGCGCCGAGACCCGCTTTGTCACCACCAGCCCGTCTTCCTTTGCCGCCATCAAGGCGGGTGACTATGTGGGCGCAGCCGTCTCGGAGCAGCGGGGCGGCCGTTTGCGCGCCCAGGAGGTGTTTCTCTATGCGGAAGCCTTGCGGGGAAGCGGCGAGGGCCGTTTTCCGGAGGGCGAGCGGCTGATGGTCAATGGCACCATCACGGCCGTCAAGCCGACGGCCCCGGAGGATACCAATGACGGAATTGTCACGCTGCATTACCGGGGCGCCGTCCTGAACAATGCCGGCCCCAATCGCACCGTCTGCGAGGGCCGGGCAACGCCCGCGCCCTTTGCAAGCGCGCTGTCCTGCGAGGCCGATGCGGTGATCGAGATCCAGCCGGGGACCAGGATATCCGCCCTGTCCCTGGGCGACAGCAATCTGCTCAGGCCGGGCATTGTGGTGACAGTCGCCATCACCAAGCCGGACGGCGGCAAGGACCCCGACGCCAATCTGGCATTGGGGGTGGTGGTCGAACCGCCGCCGGGCAACGGCACCCTGGAAAAGCCGCAATCCTCCCCCTAGACTTTTCCAGTCCCTTTGGGCGTTCCGGAGAAAAAGCATGTCCCGCTATATTGCCTTTCTGTGTGGCGCTTTGCTGGCCACGACCCCTGTCCTGGCGCAGACCGCGCCCAAGCTTGGCAAATGGGGTGTCGATCTTTCCTCGATGGATACGACGGTCAAAGCCGGCGACAACTTCTTCCTTCACGTGAATGGAAAATGGCTTGCCACAGCCACCATTCCCCCGGACCGCTCCCAGACAGGGTCCTTCCAGGATCTGCAGATCCTGAGCGAGCAGCGTTTGAAGACGATTGTCGGCGACCTGCAAAAGACGCCGGACCGGCGGCTGACCCAGGAAGAGCGCAAGCTGCGCGACCTGTATGAGGCTTTCGTCGATACTGCCGCCATCGAGGCGCGCGGTCTTGCCCCTGTGCAGAAGGATCTGGATTATCTGCAAGGCCTGAAGACGCCCGAGGATGTCGCCCGTGCCATGGGGTCGGTCCGGCTCTCCACCAGCAGCATCTACAATATCGGCATCGGGGTGGACGACAAGAATCCCGACAATTATTCGGTCAATCTCGGCCAGGGCGGCCTGGGCATGCCGGATCGCGACTATTACCTGTCGCAGGACGCGGCGATCGTGAAGACCCGTACCGCCTATCGCAAGTATCTGGCCGACATGATGCAACTGGCCGGCCTGAGCGATGCCGAAGCGCGGGCGGACCGTGTTCTGGCATTGGAGACCGAGATCGCCAAGGTCTCCTGGACGCGCGCCGATCGCCGCGATGCCGACAAGATCTACAATCCCATGCCGGCTTCCGCCCTCAAGACCCTGGCGCCGGATTTTGCCTGGGACGCCTTTCTGGATCAGCCCGAAGGCGCCATTCCGCTCAAGAAGCCGGATGGCAGCGAGCGCTTTGTCATCGTAGCCGAGAAATCTGCGTTTGGACCGCTGGCAACCATTTTCCGGAACACGCCGGTCTCGACCTGGCGCGATTATCTGACCGTCCATTATCTGCGCAGTTTTTCCTCCTATCTGCCCAGGCGTTTCGACGATCTGGTCTTCTCTTTCTATGGCACGGTGCTGACGGGCCGCACACAGCAGCTCGACCGCCAGACGCGCGCCGTGCATCTGCTGGATCAGCAGATGGGCGAGGCGCTGGGAAAGCTTTATGTCGCGCGCTATTTCCCGCCCGATGCCAAGGCCAAGGCGGACCTACTGGTCTCCAACCTGCTCAAGGCCTATGAGGCCGACATCAAGACCCTGGACTGGATGGGCCCCGCCACGCGCGCCAGGGCGCTGGACAAGATTCACAATTTCACCCCCAAGATCGGCTATCCCGCCAAATGGCGCGATTATTCGGCGCTGCGGGTGGTGCGCGACGACCCCGTCGGCAATGCCCAGCGCGCCGGTGTTTTCGAATGGAACCGGGATGTCGCGCGGATCAACAAGTCGGTGGACAAGAGCGAGTGGGGCATGACGCCTTCGACCATCAACGCCTATTACAATCCGTCCTTCAACGAGATCGTCTTCCCCGCCGCCATCCTGCAGGCGCCATTTTTCGACCCCAATGCCGATGATGCGGTCAATTACGGCGCCATCGGCGCGGTGATCGGCCATGAGATCAGCCATGGCTTCGACGACCAGGGCAGCAAGTATGACGGCAAGGGCGTGTTCCAGGACTGGTGGACCAAGGAGGACCGCGCGGCCTTCGACGAACGCACCAGGGCCCTGGTCAAGCAATATGACGCCTATGAACCGCTGCCCGGCCTGCATGTGATCGGCCAGAACACGCTTGGCGAAAACATCGCCGACAATGCGGGTCTGGCGATTGCGCTCAAGGCGTATCATCTGTCGCTGAACGGCCGCGAGCCGCCGGTGCTGGACGGCTATACCGGCGATCAGCGGCTTCTTCTGTCTTTTGGCCAAGTGTGGCGCACCAAGATGCGCGAAAGCGCGCTGCGCACCCAGACCCTGTCCAATGAGCATACGGTGGCGGAGTTCCGGGTGATCGGCCCCACACGCAACATGGATGCCTGGTACGAGGCCTTTGGCGTGAAGCTGGGCGAAAAATACTATCTGGCGCCGTCCGAACGGGTTCGCCTCTGGTAAAGCCGTCCGCCTATAGGTGTAATAAAAAGCGGGCGCAAGGCGCGCGGCTGCGTTAGGCTAAGGCAATCCGGGGGAGCCCCATGCCTGAAGCCTTCATCAACCGCATCGCCACGGCCAACCCGCCGCACGACGTGCATGCCGCGTTTCTGGATTTCGGCCGGCTGATGCTGCGCGAAGACAGCAAGCGGCTGGCCGTCTTCAACCGCATGGCCGAACGCAGCGCCATCGCCCATCGCTATTCCTGTTTCCAGCCGGGTATCCCGGAATCTGGAAGCATGCGAAATGCAGTCGATGCCGAGGGCTTCTATCGGATGGGCGCCTTCCCCGGCACCGCGGAGCGGATGCGCAAATTCGAACATGTGGCGCCGGGCCTGGCGGCGGAGGCCGTTGAAAAGCTGTTGGCTGACCAGGATCGCGCCGGGATCACCCATCTGGTGGTGACAAGCTGCACGGGTTTTTCCGCCCCCGGCATCGATCTGTCGCTGGTGGCGCGTTGCGGGCTTAATCCCGCGATCGAGCGCACCATGGTGGGCTTCATGGGCTGTTACGCCGCCATCAATGCGCTGAAACTGGCACGTCACATCGTCCGCAGCGAGCCATCCGCGCGGGTGCTGGCGGTGAATCTGGAGCTTTGCACCCTGCATCTGCACGAAACGGCGGACCTGGAAGAGATACTTTCGTTTTTGCTCTTTGCCGACGGCTGCGCCGCGGCCCTGATTTCGGCCGATCCAGTGGGGGTACGGATCGATAGCTTTCATGCCGCCCTGGTGCCCGATACGGGCAAGCTGATCCGCTGGCATATCCGCGAACAGGGTTTCGACATGGTGCTGTCGGGAAAGGTGCCCGCTGCCATCCGATCCGCGCTCACCCAGGCTCGCGACGAGATACTGGGCGGCGCCAACGACATCGACCTGTGGGCGGTCCATCCCGGCGGGCGCACCGTGCTGGATGCGGTGGAGGAGGCGTTCGCCCTGCCGGCCCAGGCGCTGTGGGCCTCGCGCTCGGTGCTGAACGATTTCGGCAACATGTCCTCCGGCACGGTGATGTTCGTGCTGGATCGCATCATGCGCGCATCGCGTGCCGGACAGCGCGGCTGCGCCATGTCGTTCGGGCCGGGCCTGGTCGCCGAAACCATGATGTTCCGCATGGCTGCCTGATGCGGTCGCCGGTACCGGAGATCCTGGACAGGCTCGCGGCGGACGATCCGCGCGCCATCCGTTCCCGGCGCGATTTGGCGCGCATCAATGCCGTGATGGGCCAGAGCCGGATCATGGCCCGCGCGCTTGCAGGCTTTGCGCCGCCCCGCCGCATCGCCGATCTGGGCGGCGGCGATGGCCGTTTCCTTCTTTCTGTCGCGCGGCGCCTGAGACAGTGGCGCGGCGTCGAAGCCCTGATCCTGGATCGTCAGGACATTGTAAGCCGCGACACCCGTGATGCATTTGATGCCCTGGGCTGGACCTGCAAAACGGTGCAGGGCGACATATTCGAAACGCTGCCGCGTCTGGAGCCTGAACTCGTAACCGCAAACCTGTTCCTGCATCATCTGTCGGATTGCGACCTGGAAAATCTGCTGGACCAGATTGGGGCTCATGCAGGGGGCTTTGTCGCCTGCGAGCCGCGCCGGTCCGCCTTCGCGCTTGCCGGCGCGCATCTTGTTTTCGCGCTGGGCGCCAATGACGTGACCCGCCATGACGCCGTTGCCAGCGTACGGTCGGGCTTCCGGGCGCAGGAATTGTCCGCCCTGTGGCCGCGCGGTGAACGATGGCGCCTGGACGAAGGCGGGATCTTTCCGTTTACCCATCGCCTGGTGGCGCATCATGCATGATGTGCTGGTGATTGGGGCGGGCCCCGGCGGCTCGGCAGCGGCCAGGTTGCTGTCGCAGGCCGGCCGGCGGGTGGCGCTGGTGGAGAAAGCCGAATTTCCCCGCCGCAAGGTATGCGGTGAGTTCATCTCCGATACCTCGCTTCCCGTGCTCGAGGCCTGCGGTGTGGCGGCGCCTTTCCTGGCGGCGGCGGGACCCGTGATATTGCGGCTGGGCATATTCGCGGATGAGGCCGTGCTGACACAGCGCCGCGAAAGACAGTGGGGCCATGCGCTGGGCCGTGAGCATCTGGATACGATGCTCCGCGATGCTGCGGAGGAGGCGGGCGCCGAGATATATCAGCCGGCCGAAGTCACCGGCCTGTCGCGGGAGTCGGGTGGCTTTCGCTGCCTGCTGGATGATGGCGGCATCATCGTGGCCCGCAATGTGATTGCGGCCTGCGGCTCCTGGAATGCCAGGGGGTCTTTCGCGGTACCGGCCGGCGATCCGCAAGCCTTTGACCTGTTGGCCTTCAAGGCGCATTTCACCGGCGGTGCGCTGGCGCCGGGGCTGATGCCGTTGCTGGCTTTTCCCGGTGGATATGGCGGGCTGGTGGAAAGCGATGCGGGGCGGATTTCACTCTCCTGTTGCATCCGGCGCGACAGGCTGGCGGCGGTGCGCGCCCGATATGGCGGACGGGCCGGCGAGGCGGTGCTGGCGCATATTCTGGAAACGACACGCGGCGCGCGTGAGGCGCTTGGCAATGCCAGGCTGGCGGATGCCATCCTGGCCGCGGGTCCTGTCCGACCGGGTATTCGCCCCCGCTATCGCGATGGCGTCCATGCCATCGGCAACCTGGCCGGGGAGGCCCATCCGGTGATCGCCGAAGGCATCAGCATGGCCATCCAATCGGCGGGCCTGCTGACGCGGCTGCTGCTGGCCGAACGCGGCGATCGCTATGCCGCGGCGTGGCGGCAGGCTTTCGCGCCCCGCCTGTACGCCGCCACCGGCATCGCCCATCTGGCCATGTATCGTCCCACGCGCGCTGCCGCGCTGACGCTTGTCCGCGCCGTGCCGGCAGTTCTGGGAGCCGGCGCGCGGCTTTCCGGCAAGCTGGCCGTGGCGCCCTGAGCGCGCTTTCCAGCGCGCGGCTTTTTTGATCTAGTCCGTAAAAAGAACCTGGGAGGCAGGTGATGAGACGCGTTTCCGCTATGGTATTGGCAGCGTTGCTGATGCCCGCGCCGGCTTTCGCAGCCCGATATTTCCTGTATGTCGGGTCCTATACGGCCGGCACGTCCAAGGGCATCTATGCCTGGCGCTTCGACAGCAGCACGGGAAAGCTGGACTCGATGGGCCTGATGGCCGAGACACCGCAGCCGGCCCATATCTGGATCGCGCCCAACGGCAAGACGCTTTATGCCGTGAACTGGGAAACGCAGGGCGGTGTCAGTTCTTTCCGCATCGATCCCAAAAGTGGCGCGCTGACCTTTCTGAACAAGACATCGGCGCATGGCGCCCAGCCCAACCAGGTGGTGGTGGACCCGTCGGGCAGTGTCGCCGTGACGGTGAACTACACCAGCGGTTCCCTGGCCGCCTACAAGCTGGAGCCGGACGGCAAGCTGGGCGAAGCCTTCTATGTCGATCAGCATACCGGCAAGCCGCTCTCGCCCAGGCAACCGGGCCCCAAGCAGCACGGCATCCAGTTCAGCAAGGACAACAAATATATGTATATCGCGGACCTGGGGCTGGACCGGGTTTATGGCTATCGCTTCGATGCGGCTTCACCATCCATCACGCCCTGCGAGACACCTTATGTGGAAACCCATGCCGGTGCGGGCCCGCGGCGCATCCAGATGTCGGCGGACGGGAAATTTCTCTATGTCGATCATGAGACGGATTCGGAAGTCGGCGTCTATGCCATCGACGGCTGCAGCCTGAAGGAAATCCAGGTCATCGGCACGGTGCCGGACGACGCCAAGGCCAAGAACACCACCGCCGAGCTGGTCATCTCCGCCGACGGCCGCAATCTCTATGTTGGCAATCGCGGCCATGACACGGTGGCGGTGTTCGACATCGACCGCAAAACCGGAACGCTGACGCGGGCGGAAAATGTGCCATCGGGCGGGCGCACGCCGCGCAATGTCCGCATCGATCCCACCGGCCGCTGGTTCTTCGCCGCCAATGAGAATGGCGGCAATGTCACCGAATTCCGGATCGACAAGGCCAGCGGCCATCTGACGCCGACGGGAGTCTCGGTGCCGATCAACACGCCGGGCGGGATGTATTTTCTGAAGGCGAAGTAGCAACGCACGATGGGGTGGATCGAGGCCGCCCCAGGATGCGCTACCGCGCTGGCACCTTCAGGAATTCGCCGGGCTGCAGGGCGCGTGTCGTAAAGCGCGCCTCGGCCACCGAGCCGGTGAACCAGTTCACATGGTTGATGCGCACGCCCACCATCATGTGGCCGGGACCGTGGGGTGTGAACGGAACTTCTGCCTCATTCTCCAGGACGCCATTGACGTAAGAGCGATAGGTCTTGCCGTCATAGGTCTGGGCCACCGCATACCACTGGTTGATCGGATGGGTCTTTTTCGGGTCGATCAGCGCCTTGCTGCCGGATGCGCTGTTGACGAAGGCGTCCAGCCACCATTGGCCGTCCTTCACCCGCACTTCGAACATGAAGCGGGGATTGGGATCGGAGGTGCCGCCGGGATTGGCGTCCAGGCCGGTCTTGGGATCGGTCTCGGCGATGTGCATCCAGCGCTGTTCCAGCGCGCCGCCTTCGGGACGGAAGATCGCCTCGATGGTGAAGGTCTTGGCGCCCACCAGGGGGCGTTCGGGGAAGAAGAGGGCGGTGTCCTTGCCGTTGAATTGCACCGCTTTGCCCACCGGCGAGTCGACCAGTTGCGGACTGCCTTCCACCTTGGGGGCGATGCCGCCGATGCGGCTGAGATTGTCGAACTTGAATACAGTGCTGTCTTTGGCCTGCGTCCAGGCGTCACTGGCGGAAATCGCCAGGATGCTCAAAGCCGCGCCAATCGCGATGCTGCACCTGCTCATTCTGCTTTCCTCCAGTGTCATGTTTTGCCCTGACGTTGACGCGTCTTTCCCTCCGCTGCAATCTCTGACCCAAGAAAAACAGCGTTGGGGAGGGATTTATGAAGTCGCTAAGGGGGATACTGGCTCCGGTCCTGATGCTGGTCGCCATGCCGGCTCCGATGTTTTTCTCGGCCCCGGCCCTGGCGCAGCCGGGGGGCGATGGCGGGCCGCCCCGCATCGTCTGGGCAGCTCACAAGGACACGCCCTATACCGGCGTCAACAAGCCCGTCACCCATATCGCCGACATCCTCAAGAAGCATGCCGGCAAGCAAAGCTGGGATGAGCCTGTGATGCTGACGCGCGACTATGACGGCCATTACATTTCGCTTGCCCCCGGCGAGAAGACCAAGTGCCAGTTCTATGCCGACGACCGCGTCTTCGGCTGGATCTATAGCGGCCAGGTCAAGATCACGATCGACGGTCAGCAGCCGGTGACCGCGACCAAGGGCTATCTTTTCGATGTGGCGCCGCGGCTGTCCTATTGCATGGAGAATACCGGCACCGAACCGGTGGTGTTCTATCGCTCGACGCCGGCGGGGCAGCTGCCCTCCTATCCCGAAAGCGAGACGCCGACGCCCGTGCCTGGTTATCGCTATGAAAAGGCCAAGATCACTGAAACCGGCGGCTATGAGAGCTGGAACCAGCCCTTCCTGGATTTCAACGACTATGCCGCTAAGGGCGGCAAGAGCCGCGACTTCGCCTTCGATGGGCATACCTCGGCCCACATCATCCGGTCGGGCAATCTGGCCAAGCTGCCTCCCGACACAAGCTGGGGCCATTTCCACGAGAATATGGTCGAGGCCTGGGTGGTGATCGAAGGCAAGCTGAACGTGCTGGTGTCTGGCATCGGCCTGGTCAAGGGCGAACTGGGCGACGTGATTCATGTCACCGACACGCGCTGGCACCGCGCCACCTGCGAGCCCAATACCGGCTTCTGCACCCGCCTGGCGATGACGCCGCGCCTGAAAGAGGGCCAGGTCCATTACATGCAGACGAACCAGCCGCCGGGAAATTGACCCTCACCATCCGCGCGACCGCATAAGGAGACGATATGGATCGCCGCAAGCTTCTTGCTGCCCTTGGAGCCACATCCTGTTTCGCCCTGCCGTTCCAGGCCCAGGCGCAATATCTGAAGAAGAAAGTGAAGATCACCGACGTCAAGGTGATGGTCATTCGCGGCACCTGGGACTGGAATCTGTTCAAGATCGAAACCGATGCCGGTGTGCATGGCATCGGCGAGGGCTATTGGGGCCCCGGCGTCAAGGACATCACCTACAAGCGCTTCCGGGAGCAGTTGATCGGCGAAGATCCGCTGAATGTTGTCAAGCTCTATACCAAGCTGCTGTTCCTCAATGGCGGCTATGGCGCGCAGGGCGGCATCACCATGCATGCCGCCTCGGGCATCGAGATCGCGCTATGGGATCTGGCGGGACGCCTGCTGCAGACCCCGGTCTGCAACCTGCTGGGCGGACGGTTCCGCGACAAGGTGCGCTTCTATCGCACCCTGCAGGCGCCGGCCTCGCATCCCGAAGACCCCAAAAGCTGGGGCGATCAGGTGGCGGAAGCCAAGGCCAACAATCCATACGGCTTCACCGCCTTCAAGGTGCAGGGTGACTCCGTGCCCCGCACCGCCGATCCCGAATTCAAGGAGCCGGGACACGACTTCTACACCAACCAGATCACCAATCTGGACATCCGCCGCTGGGTTGACCGGATGGAGCGGGTGCGCGCCGCGCTGGGCGATACCGACTTCGCCACCGAATGCCACTGGAAATACAGCGTCAATGACGTGATCAAGATCGCCAATGCGATCGAGCATACCAATCCCATGTGGCTGGAAGATCCGACCCCGCCGGAAAATGTGGAGACGGTCGAGCGCCTGTCGCGCGCCACCAATACCCCCATCTGCACCGGCGAAAATCTTTACGGCCTGGCCCAGTTCGCGCCGCTGATCGTCCGCCAGGCGACCGCGGGCGTGCATATAGACATTCCCAAATCCGGCGGCCTGTTCGAGGCCAAGCGCATCTCCGACCTGGCCGACCTGTATGGCATCTGGACCGCCTGCCACAATCCCGCCAGCCCGGTGGGCACGGCGGCCTCGGCCCACGCCGCGGCCTCGGTGCGCAATTTCCGGGTTCACGAGCTGGCCAACTGGGTACCCTGGTGGCCGGATCTTGTGACGCGGCCCGGACCCTACTGGAAGGACGGCTATTTCGTGATCGACGACAAGCCCGGCCTGGGCTTCGATCTCAATCCCGACGTCGCCAAGGCGCATCTGGCGCCCGGTGAAACCTGGTGGGGGTGAGGAACGGTCCGCGTTAGCGGACGAGCAGGTCCAGTGGACCTGCGAGAACGACGAACCCCGCAGCGGCGCGCAGCAAGCGCGCCGCCAGGCGGGGGTGCCGCGAGCCAAAGCGAGCGGCCGGGACGCAACAGACACGGAAGGACAACAATATGCGTGCGATTTTCACGGCAGCCCTGATCGGCTGCAGCATCCTGGCGACCGCGGCGATGGCGGATGAATATATGGTCGTGCCTAAGGCTGAGCAGAAGTTCAAACCGGGCCCCGGCGGCCTCTACAACCAGGTCCTGCTGCTCAATCACAAGAATGCGCAGGCCAACATCACCACCCGCGACAAGAGCGGCCAGGCGGAGGTTCATACCGACTGGGAAGATCACATCTTCATCATGGAAGGCGAATGCACCATGATCCTGGGCGGCACCGCCCAGAACGGCAAATCGACCGGTCCCGGCGAGACACGCGGTGACAGCATCAAGGGCGGCAAGAGCTTCGCATTGCATGCCGGCGACTATCTCTACATCCCGGTCAACACGCCGCATCAGATGATGCTGGCGGCGGGGAAGGCCGTGAAATATGCCGTGGTGAAAAATCATCCCTGAGAGGAGCAAATCATGCTGAAGACATTACGGCCCATTCTGCTGGGCTGCGTCGTGGCCGCCCTGGCCTTACCGGCCGCCGCCCAGGTCAAACAGACCCGCGAGCAGATCCAGTTCTATACCAGCCAGTGGAAGGGCGAGCGTTTCCCGGACGGGCGGCCCAAGGTCCCTGACGACCTGCTGAAGCGGGTGGTCGATGTTTCCATCGAAGACCTGTGGGACTATCTGCGCGACAAGGGCTTCAATTGCCAGTTCGATACCGGCTTCCAGATGCTGCATCCGGAAAAGCCCTTTGCCGGCCGGGCACTGACCAGCCAGTATATGCCGCTGCGCCGCGACATGTATGACGCGATCACCGCCGAAGGGAAGCGCGAGGGGCGGGTCAGCGGCAACAATAGCTGGCCGATCGCCGAACTGACGACCGGCGACATGTATGTCGCCGACGGGTTTGGCAAGATCGTGGAAGGCACCTTGATCGGCTCCAACCTGGGGTCGGGCATCGCCACGCGGTCCAAGACCGGCTTTGTGTTCGACGCCGGCATCCGCGATGCCGAGGAAAATCGCGAGCTGGAGAATATGAACGGGCTCTATCGCGCCTATGATCCATCCGCCTGGAAGGACATGACGCTCACCGCGATCAACGCGCCGATCCGCATCGGCCGCGCCACCGTGCTGCCGGGCGACCTGGTTCTGGCCAAGCATGACGGCGTGATCTTCATCCCCGCCTATCTGGCCGAGGATGCGGTCTCCCATGCCGAATTCATTAAGCTGGAAGACACGTTCAACTTCGAACTCAATCGCCAGGGCAGCAATGGCGGCGCCTTCGAGGGCGGCTGGAACGACAGGAAATATGCCGCCTTCGTGCAGTGGATCGACAAGACGCCTTCTCGGCTCAAGATGTCGCGTGCCGAGTTCGACACCATCCTGGCCGAACGCAAGAAGCGCCTGGACTTCGTTTCCGGCGCGCCCAAGTAACCGCCGGCCCTCTAGGAGTCAGTCATCCCTATTTGTCGTCAAGGGCATAGGCCACATAGGCCGTGCCCTTGGCGGCCGCCTTGCGGTTCATGGCGCTGGTTGTGCCGATGACCACATATTGCTTGCCGTTCGCGACATAGGTGATGGGCGTGGTGGTGCCGGCATAGGGCAGCACCGTTTGCCATAGCAGCTTGCCGCTTTTGGTGTCGAAGGCGCGCAGCTTGCGGTCATAGATGGTGGCGCCGATGAACAGCAGGCCGCTTCCGGTGATCACCGCGCCGCCATAGCTTTCGCTGCCGGTATCCTTCAGGCCTTTTTCCACCAGTTCGGGATATTCGCCAAAGGGAAAGCGCCAGGCGAATTTGCCAGTCTTGAGGTCGATGGCGGTCAGATGGCCCCAGGGCGCGGCCGTGGCGGGATAGCCCTCGGGATCCACGAACTTGTTATAGCCGGAGAATGTGTAGCGCGACATGGCGCCCGGCAGGTCAGGACCTTCCACGCGCTTGCGGCCGCTGCGGTCGATCACCGCCGTTGTCCAGATCACATTTTCGGTATTGGCGAACAGATATTCCGTTTTGGGGTCGAAGCTCATGCCGCCCCATTCATTGCCGCCGGAAAAGCCGGGCGCCGATACCGTCTCCTGCTTGTAGGCGGGCGGCGTGAACATCGGGCCATTCTTGAAGCTGGCGAATTTCTCGCGCGCCCATGTGTTGGCTTCGGGCGTGCGCTGTGTCAGCTCGTCGGCCGACACGCTCTGGTGCGACAGCGGCGCCGGCAGTCGGGGGAAGGGCTGGGTCGGCGCGGCCGTGTCGCCGGGCGCCGTGGCCGGCGGCACCGGCTTTTCGTCGATGGGGAAAAGGCTTTTGCCGGTGACGCGGTCGAAGACATAGACAAAGCCGGTCTTGTTGCTGGCCGCGACCGCATCGATCTTGCGGCCGCCGCGGGTCACGGTCACCAGCACCGGCGGGCAGGCAAAGTCATTGTCCCAGACATCGTGATGGACGGTCTGATAATGCCACAGCAGCTTGCCGGTCTTCACATCCAGCGCGATCACGCTGTTGGCATAGAGATTGTTGCCCGGCCGCTCGCCGCCGTAAAAATCGTCGGAGGCCGAGCCGGTGGCCGCAAAGACAATGCCGCGCTTCTCGTCCACGACCGTGCCGGGCCAGGCATTGGCCCCGCCCGCCGTCTTCCAGGCGCCTTCCGGCCAGGTTTCCACCCCGGGCTCGCCCGGATGCGGAATGGTATGGAAGGTCCAGATCAGCTTGCCGGTGCGCACATCCCAGGCGCGGATATCGCCGGGCGAGGCCGGTGTCTGCTCGCCCACTTCGCCGCTGGTTATGAACAGATCGCGCCAGACACTGACCCCGCCGCCCATGCGGACATAATTTTCGGACGCAGGCCCGCGCAGGTTGTCGTTCAGGTCGATGCGGCCGCCCACGCCGAACGTGGGATCGGGCTGGCCGGTGGCAGGGTCCAGCGAATAGACATAGTTGGCCGCCGTCACCAGCAGGCGGCTGGTCTTGCCGTCGCTCCACCAGCTTTCGCCGCGGGTCCGGAATCCGGATCGGGACTTCTGCGGCAGGTCGGGGGTGTAGCTCCACTTTTCCTTGCCGGTGGCGGCATCCAGGGCGAACATCTTGCCGTTCGCCGCGCCATACAGCACGCCGTCCACCACAATGGGCGTGTTCTGCAACTGGCTTTCGCGGCCCAGGTCATAGCGCCAAGCTTCTTTCAGGCGGCCGACATTGTTCGCATTGATCTGCGTTTGGCGGGAATAATGCGTGCCGCCGGCATCGCCATAATAATGGCGATAATCGTCCTGGGGCGCTGCTCCCGCGCTGCCGACAAGGCCGCCGGCCAGGCACAGGCCCGCCAATTTGATCGTGTGTTTCATCTCGTCCCCCGGCAGCCGTTCAGCCCGGAAAGACTATAGCAGGGGCGGAAAATGGTGAAGCGCGGCCCGCCTGGCTAGGGCGCGGCGACGCCGTCCCTGGCCAGGGACATCTTCACGCATTCGGTCATCATGGCCATGAACCGCCCGTAGGCGGCATTGCCGATGACAAAGGGGTGGGGCTGACCTTTCAGGCGATATTTGAGCACTTCCAGCCGCGCCGGCCCGTCAAAATGCAATGGGTGATTGCCGATCTGTGCATCGACACCGGCTTTTTTGACGACATCGATCCAGTGCGCCATGGAGCCAAGCTGCAACTGCTTGTTCTCCACCGTGCGGGGCATGCCGATGCCGCCATACATGCCGACCGTGTGGGGCCGGCCATTGTCGGACGTCTTGAACCATAGCGAAAGGGTACCGGGCGTATGCGCCGGGGTCAGGCCGAAATGTATCTCGGTTCCGCCCAGCGACAGGGCTTGGCCGTCGCTGACCGTCATGTCGCCCTGGCCGCGATGCGGCGGCGGGCTGAAGCGCGGATTGTTGGCGAAGGGACCGGATGCGGGACGCTCCATCACCTCCCAGTCTGCGGCCGATGCGACCAGTTTGGCGCCATATGTGTCACGCAGATAATTGGCGCCGCCATAATGGTCGCCATGGCTGTGGGTGATGATGACATATTTGATGCGGGCCGGATCCAGACCGACTGCCTGCAGCGCCGGCACAATGATATTTTTGGCTTCGTCCGTGTTGTTCAGGGCATCGATCAGGATGATCCCTTCGGGCGTGTCGATCGCCCAGGCCGAGACCGCCATCTGTCCCAGATAATAGAGATTGTCGAAGATCTTCTGGGCCGGAACCATGCCGTTATACTGAACATTGCGGATGCGCTGTGTGTAGAGCTGATCCTGGATGCAGAGGGTGTCGAAAAAGACCCAAAGATCGTTGCCGGCAATCTTGCGCGCCGCATTGAAGTGCCGGGAATAAGCGGCCGCATCGGTCTTGGGATAATCCGCGGGCCGGGCATAGGCCGACACCGTTTCGACGCTTTGCGCCGGCCGGTCCTGGGCCATGGCCAGGCTGGTCCCGGACAGAAGAAGCATCGCCAGCCCGGCGCGTTTCAGATGGATCATGGTCCCGGTTCCTGCGCTGATTATGGCGCCGGTCTTAACCCAAAACAGTTTGGGCGCACAGGCCCGCGCCCGGGTGCGCATGTAAAGTTTGTGTCAGGCCGCCGCCAACCCGCCGACAGGCGGGTTGGCAGGCCACGCCTTATTCCTTGAACGTGATCTTTTCCACGTTCCACAGCGAGCAGGCGCCCTTGTAGAGAACCGTATCGCTTTCGGCGTGGAGCGAGTGGATCAAGCAGCCGGTCTGGCCCTGGCCAAGGCTGGTCTGCGCCCAGCCCAACAGCTTGCCCTCATGGTCCATGCGATAGATCTTGCCGTCGCCCGCGCCGCTATAGAGATATTTGGGCGACAGGTGCACCGCCCAGGGCTGGCCGATGCCTGTGATGTATTTCTGGAAATTCAGATCCAGGTCGAACACCTGGATTCGGCTATTGTTGCGGTCCGCGACATAGACATGACCGAAGCCCACCGTGATGGAATGCGGGATCTTCATGTTGCCGTCACCGGTGCCATAGGTGCCGTAAGTCTTCTGCCAGACACCGTCCTTGCTGATCTTGACCACGCGTGAATTGTTGTAGCCGTCGGAGACATAGATGCTGCCATCCGGTCCCCAACCCACATCCGTGGGGCGGTCGAAGGTGCCCATGCGCCCGACGGGATGGATGTCGGTATCCTTGCCGCCGCGCTCGACGAATTCTTCCCACCAGTCGATGGATTCGGGCTTCCTGCCCAGCACCATCTTGATCAGGCCGGTCGGATCGACCTTCTGCACCGTGTTGGAGCCTTCATCCACCACCCAGATATTCTGTTCCGGATCCACCCGCACGGCATGGGCAAAGGAGGCGCCATAGGAATCGGGCAGCCATTCCTTGACGAATTTCAGGTTCTGGTCCCATTCGAACAGCTTGGCCGCGCCGCCGCCGCGCGAGGAACCGCCCCAGCCGGTGCGCGAATAGACGAACAGATGTCCGGCCTTGTTCCTGGCCACGCCTTCGGTTTCGCCCAGGGTATGGCCCGGCATGCGCAGGGGTAGGATTTCCTCGGTAACTTGAAGCTTGGGTGTTTTGGCTTCGACGGCCAGTTGCGCCTCGCGCGCGGCAGCCGCGGCGCGTTGGGCTTCGGCCTGGCTGCCGCCTTGCGCCAGAACAGGGGCCGATGCACCGGCCATCAGCAGCAATGTGAGACAGGCAATGGACCTTTTCATGAGACGAACTCCCCTTATTGTTCTGATGTCGGATGAAAAAGAAGGACGGGCGGCCGTCCCCAGACAGGCCGCGGCGAGACGATAGCAGAGGGCCGGGCTGGCCGACAGGGAGGGGTGCCTCCGGCGTCAAATGCCGCTAGCCTGACCGCCAGGTTGAGGAATCCCGATGCGAAGACACTTTCTGGCCCTTTCCATCCTGCCTTTGCTGGCTGCCGCCGCCCCGCCCGCGCCCTATGACATGGCGGCGACGCCGGAAGCGACCGCCATCCGCCAGCACGGACTGAATCGTTGCCGCGCCACCGCAACCGCCGGCATGCGCCAGCAGATTGACTGTTCCCTGGCGGCACATCGCGCCTATGCGGTGGCGACCAGGCTGCGCGACATGGGCCTCTTCCGTACCTATGCCGCCGCGCTGCGTCAGGCGGCGGACGATGCCGATGCGGGGCGCATCATGCCCTATGAGGCGCAGAACCGGATCGTCCGTGCGGGGGTGGCGTTCCGCAGCGCCGTCGAAAAGGCATATCAGGACTGGAAGCGCATGGTGCCGCGCAAGGGCCCGCTGTTCGATCCGGCGGCCTATGGACCCGCGCTGAAGGAGCGCGACGCCGCGCTGGCAGCTTGCGGCCCATGGACCACGCCCGCCGCCATTCCCGGCCATGTCGCCTGCATCCGCAAGGCCGAACGTGCCTTCGTGGGCGCCATCAGGCTGGCGGACATGGACTGGTATTACGGCTATGACTCGGTCCTGACCTTCACCGCTGCCGACGCCACGGACGGCCGCATGACCCCGGCAAATCTGGGCGCGCGGCATGAGCAGATCTGGAAAGAATTTCTCCAGACACTGGCCTGGCAGGCCAAGCGTTAGGCTACCCGCGCCCTTGTCCGCTGCCTATGGGGCAAATGCCTCATGGGACCGACGATGGCATTCCGGCTTTCTTGGGCAAGGAAGCGCCCCAGGAAATTGGGGCGGCAGCATCATGGCGCGCCGGCGGAGATATCCGATGATGAAAAAAGCCACTCTGGTTGTTTCGCTCGCGCTGTTTGCCTCGACGGGGGCCTTCGCCGCGGGCGGCGATCCGGCCGGCGCCGCGCTCGATAAAGCGGGCCAGGTGCTGGGTGTGGCAGGTGTCACCGCGCTTCAATATTCCGCCACCGGAAAAGCGGCATCACTGGGACAAAGCTTTACGCCGACATCGGCCTGGCCGTTGCTTAAGGTCACCGCCTATTCCAGGACAATCGACTTTCCCAGCCTGTCTTCCCGCGAAGAGGTGACCCGCACACAGGAGGATCCGCCAGCCAAGGGCGGCGGATTGCCCTTTGCCGGCGAACAGAAGCTGTTGAACCTGGCGAGCGGCCAGTTTGCATGGAACCAGCCAGGGGCACAGCCGCAACCGGCGCTGGCCGCGGCCGATGAACGCCAGCTTCAGATCTGGCTGACGCCGCACGGCTTCATCAAGGGTGCGCTGGCAAACGCCGCCACCGGCAGAAGCGTGAAGAACGGCACCGAGATTTCCTGGTCGCTGAACGGCAAATACAGGCTGACAGGTATCATCGACAAACAGGGACAGGTCTCCAGAACCGAAACCTGGATCGCCAATCCGGTATTGGGCGACATGCATCTTGAAAGCGATTATTCCGGTTACCGGACCTTCAACGGCATCCTGTTTCCCGCCCATATTCTCCACAAACAGGGCGGCTATATGGTCCAGGAGCTGGATGTCACCGATGTACAGGCCAACCCCGCCAATGCGGCGCTTTCGGTGCCCGAGACCGTGCGCAACGCCACACTGCCGCGCGCGCGGGTCCAGTCGCAGAAGCTGGCCGATGGGGTCTGGTTCATCGGCGGCGGCTCGCACAACAGCATCCTGCTCGAGTACAAAGACTATCTCGCCGTCATCGAGGCGCCCAACAATGAAGAGCGGTCGCTGGCGGTGATCGCCGAAGTGAAGCGGCTGGTTCCCGGCAAGCCGCTCAAATATCTGATCAACACGCATCATCATTTCGACCATTCCGGCGGCCTGCGCACCTATGCCGCCGAGGGCGCGATCATCATCACCAGCGCGGGCAACAAGGCCTATTACGAGCGGATATGGAAAGCGCCGCGCAGGCTGGACCCGGACCGTCTGGCGCAGGCCCCGAAAAAAGCCGCCTTCATCGAGGTGAAGGACAAGTATGTCCTCGGCGATGGGGGGCGCAGCCTCGAGCTCTACCGCACCCAGGGCGACACCCATAACGCCACCATTCTTTTCGGCTATCTGCCGAAAGAGAAGATCCTGGTCGAAGCCGACGATTTCACCCCGGGCGCGCCCGACGATCACCCGATGGTGCCGCTGGCATATGGCCTAGCGGACAATCTCTATTCCTATGTCACCCGTCTGAAGCTGGATGTCATGACTTTGGCGCCGCTGCATGGGCGCGTGGCGCCCTTTGCCGAACTGCCCAAGGCGCTGGGCAAGAGCTGAACGCGCTGTTCTGATTTTGATTTGGCCGGACGGGGAAAAGATCCGGTTGAGTTTCCATGGGCGCAAAACAAAAAGGGCCCCGCAACGGGGGCCCTTTTTTGATGGCGGACAGAGAGGGATTCGAACCCTCGAACGGCTATTAACCGTTACACACTTTCCAGGCGTGCGCCTTCAACCACTCGGCCACCTGTCCATCTGGGAAGGGGGGAGATACACGCTGGGGGGCTTCTGGGCAAGGGTCGCTTTCGCGCCCGAATAGCCAAGGATTCGAGAGGTTTGGGAAGCCCGTCGCGCGCACCCGTCCTCTTGCACCAGCGATCGGCGACCGCTGGACCGCCGCGCCGCCGAGCGTCCCGTAAATCCGTCTAGAGCTCCTGGATGTCCGCAGGCCCGCGATGGCGGCGCTGCAGCCAGCGCACGCCCAGAAGATCCTGGGCGCTGACCAGCAGCCGGCCCAGATTGGTGTACTTGGATGCACCCTGCAGCCGCGGCCGGTGGTTCACCGGCACATAGGAAACCCGGAATCCCTCCCGCTGCGCCAGCGCGATCAGAAATCGGTGCATGTGATCGAAATAGGGCAGGTTCAGATACATTTGGCGGTGAAACGCCTTCAGGCCGCATCCCGTGTCGCTGGCGCCATCGCCCAGCATCGCATTGCGAAAGCCGTTGCCGATGCGGGACGCCAGCCGCCGGCTGGCGGTGTCCTTGCGCTTGACCCTGACGCCCGAGACCATGCCCAGGCCGGGGTCAGACCGTAGCATCTCCAGCAATTTGGGAATGTCGGCCGGATCGTTCTGGCCGTCGCCATCCAGGGTGACAATGATGCCGCCCCTTGCCGCCATCACACCGCTGCGGATGCCCCGGCTCTGGCCCAGGTTGCGGCCATGGCGCAGCACCCTCAGGGACGGGATTTCCGCTTTCAGGGCGGCAAGCTCCCGCGGCGTGGCGTCGGTCGAGCCGTCATCGACAAAGATGATCTCATGGGCCTGGGCCACGTCCCCCTGCGCCAGGGCGGCGGCGATCTCCCGGGCAAGGGGGGCGACATTGCCGGCTTCGTCCTTTACCGGGACGACCGCGGAAATGGCTATGCCGCCTGTCATTTCTGTTCACCCTATCAAGCCTGTTAAGAGGGGGCCTTATACAAGGGTGGCTCTTTGCAACATAGGGGCGGGACCACATAGTCCCCTGACATGGCCGACTCACAAACCCAAGAAAACGCTCAGCAAACACCGGCGGCGGACGCTCCCGCGCCCCCGGTTCCCCGCTGGCTGGCCTGGGCGTCGCGGCGGACCTTTCCGCTCCTGGCCCTGCTGGGGCTGCTTCTTTGGCTGCCAGGGATCGTCAGCCTGCCGGCCCTGGACCGGGATGAAAGCCGCTTTGCCCAATCCTCCCGCCAGATGGTCCAGTCCGGCGACTGGGTCGATATCCGGCTGGGTCATGTTCCCCGCTACAAGAAACCTGTCGGCATCTATTGGCTTCAGGCCACCGCCGCCTCGATGGCGGGCGAGGGCCGCAACCACATCTGGGCCTATCGGCTGCCCTCGCTGCTGGGCGCCATCGCGGCAAGCTGGCTGACGGTCTGGGTCGCGCTGGCCCTGACCGGCATGGAAACCGCCTTCCTGGCCGGTCTGCTGATGCTGGGCACGGTCCTTCTGACCGCCGAGGCCACCATCGCCACCACCGATGCGGTCCTGTTCGCCTGCGCCCTGGCGGTGCAGGGCGTGCTGCTGCGGCTTTACCGGGCCGCGCGCGATCCGGAAGCGCCGCGGCCGTCACCCCGCCTGGTCATGGCGGGCTGGATCGCCTGCGCCGCCGGCATATTGGTCAAGTTCCCCGTCGTGCCCGGCATTGCGATCGCCACGATCCTGGCGCTGCTCGGCTGGGACTGGTGGCTGCGCCGCAAGACGGGGGAGGGCGATGCGCCCTGGGCCTGGCTCAACAGCCTGAAATGGGCCAAGGGATTTTTCCTCACGCTTCTGGTGATCTCGCCCTGGCTGATCGCCATCACCATCCAGAGCCAGGGCGCTTTCCTGGAACAGTCGCTGGGCAATGATTTTGCCGGCAAGATCGCGGGTGGCCAGGAAAGCCATGGCGCCTGGCCCGGCTATTATCTGCTGCTGTCCGCGCTGACTTTCTGGCCCGCCATTCTGTTTGTGCTGCCGGGCCTCCTGCAAGCTATCGAGCGCCGCGCCGAGCCCGGCATACGTTTTCTGCTCGCCTGGGCCGCTGGCTGGTGGCTGGTGGTCGAGCTGGTGCCCACCAAGCTGCCGCACTATGTGCTGGGCGCCTATGCGCCCCTGGCCATTCTGGCGGCCATGTTCATCCTCGATCCCAAATCTGTGCGCTTCCTGGCGCCGGCGCGCTGGATCGCGGTGGCGCAATTCGCCATCGGCATGGTGTTGTTCGCAGCCGCCATCATCGCCCTGCCGCTTTATTTCGGACCTTCCGCGCACTTCGACATCAAAGCCGCCTGGCCGGGTCTTGCGGCGGCCGGTGTCGGCACGATCCTGGCGCTGACTGGGCTTGTCATGACTATTCTGAAAAAATATCCGCCGGCGGCGATATTTTCGCTCCTGTCTCTGTTCGTCTTCGCGCCGGCCCTCACCATGGGCGTCGCGCCCGGGCTGGACCAGATCTGGGTGACCGAGCGCCTCAAGTCCATGGTTGCCCTGGCGTCCGAGCCCGGCGATCCGGCGCCGGCCCTGGCCGGCTATCAGGAGCCCAGCATGCTTTTCGCCTTCAGCGCCGATGTCGTGCTGGGCGACGGCGCGGGCGCCGCCGAGGCCGTGACCCGGCGCGGCGGCCTGGCGCTGGTCGAGGAGAGCGAGCGCGGACCCTTTCTGGCGCGGCTGGCCGAGCTTCAGTCGGATGCCGCCGTGAAGGGCGAGCTTGACGGTTTCAACTATTCCCGCGGGCGCAAGGTGCATGTGATCCTCTACCGGGTCGCCCGCCTGAAGGATGTCAACTGGCCATGACCGCCACACCGAGTTTTGCCGATGTACGGGCCGCCGCCGAACGCATTCGCCCCTATGCCATTCGCACGCCGCTGGTCGAAAGCTGGGTGCTCAATGCCGAAACCGGCGGCCGGGTCTTCCTGAAACTGGAGACTTTGCAGCGCACAGGCTCTTTCAAATTTCGCGGCGCCTGCAACCGGATCGCAATGATCCCCGAAAAGGATCGCGCCAATGGCGTGGTGGCCTTTTCGTCCGGCAATCACGCCCAGGGCGTGGCGGCGGCGGCGCAGATCTTCGGCATGCCCGCCGTGATCGTGATGCCGTCGGACGCGCCGCGCCCCAAGATCGAAGGCACGCGCGCCTTCGGCGCAGCCATCGTGGAATATGACCGGGTGAAGGACGACCGCGAGGCCATTGCCGCGCGCATCTGCGCCGAGCGTGGCGCCGTTCTGGTCAAGCCCTATGACGATGCGGGCATTGTCGCCGGTCAGGGCACAGTGGGGCTGGAAATGGCGCTTGCCGAACAGCGCATGGGCTTTGCGCTGGATGAGGTCCTGGTGCCGTGCAGCGGCGGCGGCCTGGTCAGCGGCACCGCGCTTGGCCTGAAGGGCGCGGGTTCCGACGCCAGGGTACATAGCGTGGAGCCGGACAATTTCGCCGGCATGAAATTGTCGCTGGAACAGGGCAGGCGGGCCACCGCGCCTGGCGGGGCGCTGTCCATCGCCGACGCCCTTATGGCGCCGACGCCTGGCGTCATCACGTTTGAAACAGGCAGGAGCCTTCTGGCGCCCGGCCTGTCGGTATCGGATGCCGAGCTGGAAGCCGCCATGACCTTCGCGGCGCGCAAACTGAAGCTTCTGGTGGAGTCGGGTGGCGCGGCAGGCCTGGCGGCCTTGCTGGCCGGCAAGGTGGATGCTAAAGGCAAGAACCTGGCCGTGGTTCTGTCCGGCAGCA
Organism: uncultured Rhizobium sp.; assembly: GCA_964343955.1. GTDB lineage: Bacteria > Pseudomonadota > Alphaproteobacteria > Micropepsales > Micropepsaceae > Rhizomicrobium. Next base: position 25,972 of record CAYFKU010000032.1, read on the forward strand.
ATGGCGATCCGCAGCAAATCGCGCGCCTGCTGGCGCGCTAGACCGATCAACGGGTTGCGGGCCCGCCGTTTACCACAACCCAAGGCTTTGATTGGCAGGCCTGCCATTCCCGCCCATTCCTGTCGCGGACGGAGGTGTGGGCTTCCTCATGAACAGATTGTTCCGCTGGTATCGCGCCCGACATCTGGCGCCCCTGATGCTGGCGGTTTCGGCCGTGATGCTTCTTGCTGGCGGCGCTGCCGTGATGTGCACGCCCGATACCAGCCATGACGGGCATCTTGCATCGATGAGGGCGCTGCATGTCGCCTATGACCGCGTAGAGCCGGGGCGTACTCTGGAAAAGGACCTGGCGCGGCTGGGCTTCGACACCTAGCGCTACCAGTTGACGCGGCTTTCCCAGCTTGGCGTGCAGGAATATTTCATGCCGCGCAGTTCGGTCGCCTTCGACCGGATGGACCAGAGCGTGCGCGCCTGTTTTGACGGGCGCGATCGTTGCCGCGCCCTGGTCTTTCCGCTGGCGCCGGAAGGCTCCGGGCTGATGGCGGCCCATGCTGCCCGCCCGGCGCGCATGGTCTTCCTGCTGCGGCACGGCAAGGTGGCCTACAAGGCATTGCAAGAGGGCTGACCCGGTCGGGCGCCACGGCGGAAAACAAAAAGCGCCCCGAAGGGCGCTTTTTTTATTTCGCAGCCAGAAGACCGCTTTATCGCGGCGCCAGAACCATCATCATCTGGCGGCCTTCCATTTTCGGATACTGCTCCATCTTGGCGAAGACCTCGGTGTCCTTCTGGACCCTTGTCAGCAGCTCCATGCCCAGATGCTGGTGGGCCATTTCGCGGCCACGGAAGCGCAGGGTGACCTTGACCTTGTCGCCATCGTCGAAGAAGCGCTTAATGGCCCGCATCTTCACGTCATAATCGTGATCGTCGATGGTGGGGCGCATCTTGATCTCCTTGATCTCGATGACC
>CAYFKU010000033.1:0-26777 GCA_964343955.1 uncultured Rhizobium sp.
CCTGATCGCCAAGGTGCGTGAACTGTCGGCCGATCCGTCGGTGCATGGCATTCTGGTGCAGTTGCCGCTGCCCAGGCATCTGGACGAGAATGCGGTGCTAGATGCGCTGGACCCCGCCAAGGATGTCGATGCGCTGACGCCCAAGAATGCCGGCCTTCTGCTGTCAGGCCGCGCCCATCTGGTGAGCTGCACCCCCGCGGGCGTGATGCTGCTGTTGCGGGAATATGTCGGCGACATCGCCGGCAAGGACGCGCTGGTGATCGGTCGCTCGCTGTTGTTCGGCAAGCCCGCGGCGCAATTGCTGCTGGCGGCTAACGCCACCGTCACCATGGCCCATTCGCGTTCGCGCGATCTGCCTGCCCTGGCGCGCCGCGCCGACATCCTGGTGGCGGCGATCGGCAAGCCGGAATTCGTCAAGGCCGACTGGGTCAAGCCGGGCGCCACCGTGATCGATGTCGGCATCAACCGGGTCGATGCCGGCGACGGCAAATATAAATTGGTCGGCGACGTGGACTACGAAGCGGCCAAAGAGGTGGCGGGGGCCATCACGCCCGTGCCCGGCGGCGTCGGTGCGATGACGATCATCTGCCTGATGCACAACACGCTGATCGCGGCATGCGCGCAGAATGATCTGCCGTTGCCGACGGCGCTGTAATCCCAACTTGTCATGGCCGGGCTTGCCCCGGCCATCCATGACAACAGTATTTAAATTTTCTGCCGAAGTTCTTTCGCCAGATCGTCCGGCGAAATGGCCTCGTCATAGAAGCTGATCAGCTTGCCGTTCGGGCCCATCAGATAGAGGACCGAGGAGTGATCCATGCCATAGCCGCCTTTTTCCAGCGGCCGCTTGGTGGCATAGACGCGGTACTTCTTCTCCACATCCTTGATGGCTTCGACGCTGCCGGTCAGGCCGACAAACTGGGGCCCGAAGGCCTTTACATAGTCGGCCAGCAGCCTGGGCGTGTCGCGTTCCGGATCGATGGTGATCAGGATGGGCACCACCTTGCGGCCCTGCGAGCCGATTTTCTCAAGCGCCTCCGCCACCACGCCCAGGGTGGTGGGACAGACATCGGGGCATGAGCTGTAGCCGAAATAGATCAGCATGTAGCGCCCGCGAAAGTCCCGGTCGGTCACTGTCTTGCCGGTCTGGTCTGTCAGGCGGAACGGCCCGCCGACATCGGCGGTGCCGGTGCTGACCACCTTGCCCAGGCCAGGGATCTGGCGGCTCTCATGCCAAAGCACCCCGCCCGCCAGGGCCAGGAGCAGAAGCAGATAGGGGATCAGGGCCTGCTTGTTGCGCAGCATGGTCGATGCTTTAAGTCTAATTCCATCTTCCAGGGAAGTGACATTGGCGCGCAAGGACATGGCGCGGGGTTTTGCGACCGGCGCCGGCGCGGGGGGGCGGGTGCGGTTGCGCACCCTTTCCAACCTCCGCTGGCTGGCGGTGGCCGGCCAGTCCGCCGCCCTGTTCCTGGTCTATTTCGCCCTGGGCTACAGCCTGCCCATTCTCTACTGCGCCGTGGCAATCGGAGTCAGCGCGGCGCTGAACGCGGTTCTGGCGCTGCGCTATCCGGCGACCCACCGCCTGACCAACCGCGAGGCCACCTTCTATCTGGCTTTTGACGTGCTGCAGCTCGCGGCGCTGCTCTATCTGACGGGGGGCATCGTCAATCCCTTTGCCCTGATGTTCGTGGCCCCGGTGGTGATTGCCGCCACCACCCTCAATCTTGGCAATGTCCTGATCCTGGCGGGAACCGCTTTCGCCTCGGTGTCGGTCATCGGCATCGTGCACCAGCCCTTGCCATGGCCGGCGGGGGAAAGTTTCGACCTGCCACAGCTTTACCAGGCCGGCATCTGGACCGCGCTGGTTGTGGGCATCGGCTTCACCTCGGTCTATGCCTGGCGCATCGCCAGCGAGTCCGCGCGCATGTCGGCCGGCCTCGCCGCCACACAGCTTGCGCTGTCGCGCGAACATCGCCTCGCGTCCCTGGGCGCGCTGGCCACGGCGGCCGCGCATGAACTGGGCACGCCCCTGGGCACCATCGCCGTTGTGGCGCGGGAACTGGAACGGGCGCTGCCGGCAAATTCGGGCGAGGTGGAGGATGTGCGCCTGCTGCGCCAGCAGGCGGAACGCTGCCGCACCATCATCGCGCGGCTTGCCAATCCGGAAGAGGGGCTGGTCGGTTCCACCGCCCGGCTGCCGCTGGGCGCATTCCTGGATGATATCGCCGCCCCTCACCGGGGCGAGGATGTCGAGATCACGGTGACGCTGATGCCGCACAAGGGCGACGAACCGGCCAGGGACGAGGCAAACCCTGTTCCGCAGATCTGGCGCGCCCCCGAACTGCTGCATGGTCTGGGAAACATCATCGAGAATGCCGCCGACTTCGCGAATTCCACCGTGGCGGTCAGCGCCCGCTGGGACGAACAGTTCCTGCACATTTCCGTGGCCGATGATGGCCCCGGCTTCGCGCCGGAAATATTCGAAGCCCTGGGCGAGCCCTACATCACCTCGCGCCCCGGCCATCACGCGCTTGGCGATTCCGAGATCGGGCCGCAGGGCCGCCTGGACGAACATGAGGGCATGGGGCTGGGCTTCTTCATCGCCAAAATTCTGCTGGAACAGACCGGCGGGTTGGTTAAGGCGGAAAATCCGCCCGGCGGGGGCGCCATGGTCTCTATCCGCTGGGCACGGGGCGTGATCGATGGAACCCAGCCGCCAGCCCAGCCGGAGTCCTGACCCCCCAAAGCGCACCGTCTGGCGCAAGCCGGTTCCGCACTGCGGCAAATTGTTTGACGCTGCGGCAAAAGTGACCTAAAGCGCCCTCGACATGACCCCCGACGACAAGACCTTGTTGCTGGTCGAGGACGACCGCCCCCTCCGCGAGCGGCTGGCCCGCGCCATGGAAGCCCGCGGTTTCGCCGTGACCCAGGCGGAATCGGTGGCTGAAGGCAAGGCCCGGGCGAAGGAAGCCCCGCCGGCCTTTGCCGTGGTGGACCTGAAACTGGACGACGGCAACGGCCTGGATGTGGTGGAAACCCTGCACACCACCCGCCCGGAAAGCCGGGTCGTGGTGCTGACCGGTTTCGGCAATATCGCCACCGCCGTGGCGGCGGTGAAATATGGCGCCATCGACTATCTGCCCAAGCCCGCCGATGCCGACGATATCCTTGCGGCGCTGATGGCGACGCCAGGCTCCAAGCCCAAGCCGCCGGAAAATCCCATGTCGGCCGACCGGGTGCGCTGGGAACATATCCAGCGCGTCTATGAACTGTGCGGGCACAATGTGTCCGAGACCGCGCGCCGCCTGAATATGCATCGGCGGACCTTGCAAAGAATTCTGGCGAAGAGAAGCCCGCGCTAGGCGGTGGCTGCCAGGGCAGCGGCCTCGCGGCTGCGGAGGCGCGCCCAGACCAGCGGCATGCTTTTCACCAGCGCCAGCGACAACAGCATCGTGGCCGCGCCCGCAATCATGTCCACCAGATAGTGGCCGCCGAAAAAGGGCACGGCGCACAGCATGATGATGTTCAGGACCGCCATGGCGATGCCGATGGCGCCGCATTTGCGGAAGGCCCAGCCATAGGCCAGCGCCATGCTGGTGTGAAAGGACGGGAAGCTGACCACGCCGGTCATGCCGGTCAGGGCAAAGTTCAGGTCGTGGCCGGACAGCAGATGTTCCATCACCGGGACGAAGCCGGTGGTCGTTTCGATATTGAAGTGCCTGGAAGGTCCCAGGGCCGGCAGCCACAGGGTGCCGGCACAGGCCAGCCCGCCGCTGGCCAGGAACAGCCAGAACATTTCGCGCAGCCGCTGTTTCTGACCCATCAGGCCCAGCAGCAAGCTGAGATAGAGCCCCTGATAGACCAGGCTGCCATAGGCCATACCCAGAAGGGCGGACAGGGCCGGATGCGCCTTCACGAAGCGGTATCCTGCCAACCAGTCAAAGCCCAGAAGCTGGTCGATGGCGGCAAGCTGCGCATCGGCCAGCGCCCTCGAACTGGCCAGGCACAGATAGGACAGGGCGCAGATGGCGAGCGAGGCGACCAGCGAAAGAAGGAAATATTCGGCGATCAGGGCTGCGCGCCGCACGGCGAACAGCCGGAAACCTGCCATAAGTGCGATGGCAAGGGCGGGCACCAGAAAATCCCGCGCCGCGCCGGTGAAGGTCAGTCCGACCTGTGCCGCCCAAACGGCATCGACCAGCGCCAGAAGCGCGATGGCGCTCCATTCTGGCACAAATTCCCAACGCAAAAGCGCGCGACCCCGGCTCATGGGCGGGGCCTTGCAAGGCTTTCACCAGATGGTCAGCGCTTAACCCTGGTCGGGAAACTTACTCGACATCGGGCAGGACACGGTTGGGTGTCTGTGCGATCGCCAGTGCATCGAGCTGGCGCGACAGCCGCTCGGCGGCGCAGCGCGCGAAGGAAATGGTGACCGCCTTGCGCCGGCTGGCATGCAGCGCCTGTGCTTGGGCTTCCTTGATGATGGCGCCGCCATAGCGATCCGCCACGATCAGCCCGGTCTGGGTCGGCACATGTTCTTCGGGAAAATCCGGTGGAATGGCGAAATAGAACAGGTCGCAGTAATCCAGATATTCCGGCCATTTGCTGTCGCCCTTCAGGTCGGCCAGCGCCACCTTGATTTCCACGCCCAGCATTTCACCGCCGGGGCCGATGGCGGCGACGTCCAGACGCCGTCCATTCGGCAGGGTGAATTCCAGGATGGGCGAATAGCCCTCTTCCAGCAGAAGCCGGCTTACGCCGCGCGCTACATCAGCCGCCGTCGAAGACGATATCATAACAGCCTCTCGTAGAAGCCGCCGAAGCCGCCCGCGCGATCCACCAGATGAATCTCGCCGATCCAGTGGCGCGGCCGGCCGTTGCCGTCGGGTTTCGACATCGGTTCGGTATTGCCGGGCGCGATGCGCGTCAGGTCCTTTGCGCCGGGAATCTGGGCATGGGCGAATTCGCTGACGATATGGCCCGCGATCCGGCCGCCAAAGCTCCAGCCCGCCTCTTCCGCCGATTGCACGGCGAAGGCATAGAGCGCGGCGCCGGTGATGTCGGGATGGCTGCGGAAATGGGCCTGAAGCTTTTCGAACTGACGCGGCAGCTCGGCCACCAGCGCCCTTTTGCGCGGATCGTCGCCCAGCACATAGCTCTTGCCGATATCGGCTTCCCAGCCTTCGAACACCGGCCCCAGGTCCAGATAGACAATGTCGTCGGGTGCGATCACGCGCACGGGGGGATGATCGCTCGCGGTGGCCAGCCCGTTGGGCCCGCTGCGCACGATGCGGCGGTGCCAATGTTTCTGCACACCGAATTCCCGCGCCGCCAGTTCGCGGATATCCTCTTCCACCTCGCCTTCACTGCGGCCGGGCGCGATCAGGCCGCCGCGCTCGATGGCAGCGAACAGCGCCAGGGCGCGTTCCTCGGCCGCTTCAAGCGCCGCGCGTCGTTCGGCTTCGGAGACCGGAAACAGCAGGCTCATGCCGCCACTATAGCGGCTAGAGGCTGCCCTTGCTGGACGGAGACGCACCGTCGAGGCGCTCATCCGGCGTCACCGCCTGCCGCAACGCCCGCGCCAGACCCTTGAAGCAGGTCTCGACAATGTGGTGGCTGTTGTCGGCGTACAGATTCTCGATATGCAGGCAGACGCCGGCATTCTGGGCAAAGGCCTGGAACCATTCCTTGAACAGTTCGGTGTCCATCTCCCCCAGCTTGGGCTTGGGGATATTCACCTTCCAGATCAGATAGGGGCGGTTGGAAATGTCGAGCGCCACCCGGGTCAGGGCCTCGTCCATCGGAATCAGGGCCGAGCCGAAACGGGTGATGCCGGAAAAATCGCCCAGCGCCTGCTTCACCGCCTGGCCGATCACGATCGCCGTGTCTTCCGCGGTGTGGTGATAATCGACATGCAGGTCGCCCTGGGCGCGCACTTTCAGGTCGATCATGGAATGGCGGGCAAAGCTTTCCAGCATGTGGTCCAGAAAGCCGATGCCGGTATCGATATCGGCCTCGCCCGTACCGTCCAGGTCCAGGGAGACGGCGATCTCGGTCTCGCGGGTCTTTCGCTCAACGGTCGCGGTGCGCAACGGCGGATACCTTTGTCTGGGCTTTCGGACGGCCCTCATATCCTAGCCAAAGGGCTTCGTCGAAGGGTTAACGCGCGCCCGGACCCCGCGCTTTCGCTGATTTTCGGCCGAAACGGGCCGCGCCCGGCAGAGGATATGCGAAAATTGACATATCCTGTTGACCCCCCCTCCAAAGACTGTAAAGAAGGCCTTCCCTGGAGCGATGGCGGACCAGACGGGTGCGCCGCGCGACCAATCGAAAACCTAGTTAAGGGTCTGCCATGGCGCGCTCCGACTATCTGTTCACCTCCGAAAGCGTTTCGGAAGGCCATCCCGACAAGGTCTGTGACCGCATCTCCGACGAGGTGGTGGATCTGTTCTTCCGCGAAGGCCCCAAGGAAGGCATGAGCCCCTGGGATATCCGCGCCGCCTGCGAAACCCTCTGCACCACCAACCGCGTCGTGATCGCGGGCGAAACGCGCGGCCCCAGGAAGGTGCAGGCCGGCGATGTCGAGGAAGTGGCCCGCAAGGCCATCAAGGACATCGGTTATGAGCAGGACGGCTTTCACTGGCGCAACGCCAATGTCGAAGTTCTTCTCCACGCCCAGTCGGCGCACATTGCCCAGGGCGTCGATGCCTCCGGCAACAAGGATGAAGGCGCGGGCGACCAGGGCATCATGTTCGGCTATGCCTGCCGCGAGACCCCGGCCCTGATGCCGGCGCCCCTGTTCTACAGCCATAAAATCCTGGAATTGCTGGCGAAAGTGCGCAAATCCGGCAAGGAAAAGGACCTGCTGCCCGACGCCAAGTCCCAGGTCACGCTGCGCTATGCCAACGGCAAGCCGGTGGAAGCCACCCAGATCGTGCTGTCCACCCAGCACACCTCGGAAAGCCAGACCAGCGCCGACATCCGCAAGATCGTGGAACCCTATATCCGCGAGACCCTGCCCAGGGACTGGATTACCGACAAGACCATCTGGCACATCAATCCGACCGGCGCCTTCGTGATCGGCGGTCCCGATGGCGATTGCGGCCTGACTGGCCGCAAGATCATCGTCGATACCTACGGCGGCGCGGCCCCCCATGGCGGCGGCGCCTTCAGCGGCAAGGATTCCACCAAGGTCGATCGCTCGGCTGCCTATGCCGCGCGCTATCTGGCCAAGAATGTCGTCGCCTCCGGCGTTGCCGATCGCTGCACCATCCAGCTCGCCTATGCCATCGGCGTGGCCGAGCCGCTGTCGGTCTATGTCGATCTGCACGGCACCGGCCGGGTTGACGAAGCCAGGCTGGAAAAGCTGCTGCCCGAGATCATGAACCTCAAGCCGCGCGGCATCCGCCAGCATCTGGACCTGAACAAGCCCATATTCGCGCGCACCGCCGCTTACGGCCATTTCGGCCGCGAGCCGGATGCGGAAGGCGGCTTCTCCTGGGAAAAGACCGACCTGGCCGAGCAGATCAAGTCTTCGTTTTAATTTGGCCCCCATCCGTCGCAGCTCGGGTCGGCTCCGCCGACACCTCGCTGCGACACCTTCCCCCCGCTCGTCGCTCCGTTCGCGGGGGAAGGAAGCTGGCTGATGCGGACGGTCGCTCCGCGGAATGCGGAGCTCGAGATTCCTGGATAATTTGGGGCAGTCATGTCTGATGAAGCCCCGCATCCCGATCGCCAGCGCCGCAAGCTTTATGGCCGGCGCAAAGGGCCCAGACTGTCCGCCCGCCAGGCGACCTTGCGCCAAACACTGTTAGGCGAGCTGGCCTATGACCCGGCGCAGGAACCCTTCAGCCAGTTCCCAAACACTGTTCAGGACCTGTGGCTGGAGGTCGGTTTCGGCGCCGGCGAGCATCTGATGTGGCAGGCCCAGCATCATCCGAATGTGGGGCTGATCGGTGCCGAACCCTATGAGATGGGGATGGCCAAGATGCTGACGAAGCTGGAAGAATATCATCTGAACACCGTTCGGCTCTTTGAAGGGGACGGGCGTGAAATCATCGAGGCGCTGCCCGATGCCAGCCTGGGGCGGTTCTTTCTGCTGTTCCCCGATCCCTGGCCCAAAACCCGGCACCACAAACGCCGTTTCCTGCAGATGGATATGCTGGACCAGCTTGCCCGTGTCATGAAGCCGGGGGCAGAACTGCGCTTCGCAACCGATGACAAAAGCTATCTGCCCTATGCGCTCGAGCGGCTGATGGCGCATCCCGCCTTTGCCTGGCTGGCGGAGGGGCCGTCGGACTGGAAAAGCCGTCCCGCCGACTGGCCGCCCACCCGCTATGAAACCAAGGCCATCAAGGGTCCGCCGACCTTTCTCCGCTTTGTGCGAAGGGATAAAATCCCGGCATGAGCAAAAACGACCCCGACCACGAAGACTATGTGCGCCCCCTTTACCGGACCAGCCATGGCGAGATCGGGGTCGTGCTGGTCGCGGCCGTCTGCACCTTGGCCTTTGTGCTGATGATGATCCTGCCATCGCCCTTCGCGAAATACGAAAAAGCCAAGCAGGCACAGGAATTAAAGGAACGCCAGGAAGCCCTTTCCAGGCCGCTTCCGGGCGGCGAAGTCACCGTCGGGATCGCGCCTCCAAAACGCTGAGCCCTTGTAATTGGCCTTTTGGGGGCGTAAAAGCCGCCCATCCCTGACAACAAGACCTGTTGTGTGGCGGTCGCAAGACCGCCGCGGGCCAAAGGCTTTGGACTTTTTCGAAGCGCCTACCGCTTCGCTACTTGAGGCGCATTTGACAGTAACCGCGGCAACGCATCTGGAACCGGTATTTGAACCCGTGATCGAACGCGCGGGTTTCAAGCTGGTGCGCCTGCGGATGATGGGCGGGGCGCAAAAGACCCTGCAGATCATGGCCGAGCGCCCCGACGGCAGCATGGATGTGGAAGGCTGTAGCGAGCTTTCCCATGCGCTGCTCGATTTCATCGAGGCCGAAGACCCGATCGAAGGCGATTACGAGATCGAGGTCTCGTCCCCCGGCATCGACAGGCCGCTCACCCGGCTGATGGATTTCGCGCGCTGGTCGGGCCATGAGGCCAGGATCGAACTCAACACGCCCGTCCGCAATGCCGATGACGACCAGGATCGCGGCCGCCGCCGCTTCCGCGGCATCCTGCTGGGCCTGGATGGAACGGACATCGCAATCCGCGTCGACAATGCCGACATCAAATTTCCGTTTCGCAGCGTCGCCAACGCGAAACTCGTGCTCACCGACAAACTCATCAACGAGGATCTGAAGGCCCGCAAAGGCGGGAACGACCTTCAAAACACTTCCAGCCCAGGAGACTGAAATGGCTTCCACCGTAGCCGCCAACCGGCTCGAACTTTTGCAGATCGCCGACGCCGTCGCGCGCGACAAATCCATCGACAAGCAGGTGGTGCTGACCGCGATGGAAGAGGCGATGCAGCGCGCCGCCAAGGCCCATTACGGCACCGAGAATGACATCAAGGTCGATATCGACCCCAAGACCGGCGAAACCCATGTTTCCCGTTATCTGCATGTCGTGGAGCTGGTGGAAAACGACAAGACCGAAATCAGCCTGCCCGATGCGCGCCGCCGCAATCCGGACGCCCAGGTCGGCGACATCATCGCCGAGACCCTGCCGCCGGTCGATTTCAACCGCATCAATGCCCAGAACGCCAAGCAGGTGATCGTGCAGAAGGTGCGCGATGCCGAGCGCGAGCGCCAGTATGACGAATACAAGGACCGCATCGGCGAAGTGGTGCATGGCGTGGTCAAGCGCTCCGAATTCGGCTCGGTTGTGGTTGACCTTGGCAAGGCCGAAGGCGTGGTCCGCCGCGACGAGATGATCCCGCGCGAATCCTTCCGCGCCGGCGACCGCATTCGCGCATATATCTATGACGTGCGCCGCGAAGCCCGCGGCCCGCAGATTTTCCTGTCGCGCAGCCATCCCCAGTTCATGGTGCGCCTGTTCGCCCAGGAAGTGCCGGAAATCTATGACGGCGTGATCGAGATTCGCGCCGTGGCCCGCGATCCCGGCTCCCGCGCCAAGATCGCGGTGATCAGCAAGGATTCCTCCATCGATCCGGTCGGCGCCTGCGTCGGCATGCGCGGCGTGCGCGTTCAGGCCGTGGTTCAGGAACTTCAGGGCGAGCGCATCGACATCATTCCGTGGAATCCCGATCCGGCGACCTTCATCGTCAATGCCCTGGCGCCGGCCGAAGTCACCAAGGTCGTGCTGGACGAAGACACCCATCGCGTCGAAGTGGTGGTGCCGGATGAACAGCTCAGCCTGGGCATCGGCCGCCGGGGACAGAATGTGCGCCTGGCCTCCCAGCTCACCGGCTGGCAGATCGACATTCTGACGGAAGCCGAGGAGTCGGAACGCCGCCAGAAGGAATTCACCCAGCGCACCCAGCTCTTCATGGATTCGCTGGATGTCGATGAGACCGTGGCGCAGCTTCTGGCCTCGGAAGGCTTCGCCACCATCGAGGATGTGGCCTATGTCGAGCTGAACGAGCTGGCCCAGATCGAAGCCTTTGACGAGGAAACCGCGCAGGAGCTGCAAAGCCGGGCGCTGGAATTCATCGAGGCCCGCAACAAGGAACTCGACGACAAGCGCCGCACCCTGGGTGTCACCGACGACGTGCTGGAAGTGGAAGGCGTCACGCCCGCCATGGCGGTCGCCCTCGGCGAGCATGAGATCAAGACCCTGGAAGACCTGGCGGGCTGCGCCACCGACGATCTGATCGGCTATTTCGAAACCACCAGGGGCGCCGACGGAAAGCCCGGCGAGCGCGTGCGCGTGGCGGGGGCGCTGGACGGGTTCAACCTCAGCAGCGACGACACCAATGCCATCATCATGAAGGCCCGTGTCGCGGCCGGCTGGATCGAAGCGCCGGTGGAAGAGACGGCCGAGGAAGCCGAAGGAGAAGCCGAAGCCTGATGCAGATCGTGGCCGAGAAAGCGCAACAGAGGGATGAGGCGCTGCGCGAGCGGCGTGACATCGTCTCGGGCGAAGTGTTGCCCGAGAACCGCTTGCTGCGCTTTGTCGCCGGCCCCGACGGCGCGGTGGTTCCCGACGTCGCGGCCAAGCTGCCGGGTCGCGGATTGTGGGTCGAAGCGACCCGCTCCGCCATCGCCAGCGCGGTGGAGAAGAAGATCTTTTCCCGCGCCGCCAAGGCCCAGCTCGCCGCCACCGACGATCTGGCCGACCGCGCGGAAAAGGCGCTTGTCACCCGCATGCTGGGCGATCTCGGCATTACCCGGCGCTCGGGCGCGCTGGTGCTGGGTTTCGACAATGTGCTGCGCGCGCTGGAAGGGCCCCGGCCGCCCAGGCTGCTGCTGGAAGCATTTGATGGCGCCGCCGACGGCAAGCGCAAACTCTATGCCGCCGCGCACAGGCTCGAGCTTGATTGTGTGGTGATTGAAAGCCTGACCAGCGCCGAATTGGGCTTGGCGCTGGGACGCGAGAATGTGATACATGCCGCCGTCCAGCCGGGCGGTCTCGCCGAACGTTTGATCTTTGATGCGGAACGCCTTTCCGGCTTTCGCGCCCAGCGGACCGAAAGCCGGCGCGTGCAAGCGCGCTCGGAGAAAGAATAAGTCATGAGCGATACCGACGAAACCAAGCGGCCGGGCAAGACCCTGTCTCTGAAGAAGACGGAGACGTCCACCGTCAAGCAAAGCTTCAGCCATGGCCGCACCAAGGCCGTGCTGGTGGAGAAGAAGCGTTCCGCGGTTCCGCCCAAGGCCGCCGCGCCCGCCGCGAAGGCCGCTGAAAAGCCCGCCGAGAAGCCCGTCGCCGCCAAGCCCGAAGCGCCCAAGGCCGCCGCCGCGCCCGCGCGCGGGGTGGTGCTGCGCCAGCTTTCGGAAGAGGAAAAGGCGCGCCGCGCCGCTGCCCTGGCCGATGCCCGCGTTTCCGACAGCGAGGCGCGCCGCCTGGCCGAGCAGGAAGCCGAGCGCAAGGCCCGCGAGGAAGCCCAGCTTCAGGCTGAGCGGATCGCCGCCGAAAAGCGCAAGGCCGAGGAAGAAGCCCGCAAGGCCGCCGACGAAGCCGCCAAGAAGCGCGCCGAGCAGGAAGCCTCCCGTCGCCAGGAAGCCCAGGCCAAGGCGCCCGAAACGGCCGAAGCTCCGCGCCGCCGGCTTGAGAATGAAGAGGAAGAAGAAAGCGGCGCCAAGAAGGGCGGCCCCGGCAAGCCCGGCGCGGCCAAGGTTCCCGCCTCTCCCAAGAAGGCCGAAGGCGAACGCCGCCGGGGCAAGCTGACGGTTACCCGCGCCCTGTCCGACGATGACGAGCGCGTGCGTTCGGTGGCCAGCTATCGCCGCCACCTGCAGCGCGTCAACAAGGGCCATCAGGTGCAGCAGGCCGGCCCCGCCGGTCCGCGCGACATCACCATTCCGGAAACCATCACGGTGGCCGATCTGGCCAACCGCATGGCCCGCCGCGCCGTCGATGTCATCAAGGTGCTGATGAAGAACGGCATGATGGCCACGCCCAATGACGTGATCGATGCCGATACCGCCGAACTGGTGGCCACCGAATATGGCCATGTCGTCAAGCGCGTCGCCGAAAGCGACGTGCTGGAAGGCCTGATCGGCGAGAAGGACGAAGACACCAATCTGGAACCGCGCCCGCCCGTGGTCACCATCATGGGCCATGTCGATCACGGCAAGACCTCGCTGCTGGACGCCTTGCGCAAGACCGACGTGGCCGCCGGCGAAGCCGGTGGCATCACCCAGCATATCGGCGCCTATCAGGTGAACCTGAAATCGGGCCAGAAGATCACCTTCCTGGATACGCCCGGCCACGCCGCCTTCACCCAGATGCGCGCGCGCGGGGCCAAGGTCACCGACCTTGTGGTGCTGGTCGTGGCCGCCGATGACGGTGTGATGCCCCAGACGGTGGAAGCCATCGCCCATGCCAAGGCGGCAGGCGTTCCCATGATCGTGGCGGTCAACAAGATCGACAAGGGCGACGCCAATCCGACCCGGGTCAAGACCGAACTGCTGCAGCATGAAATCCAGGTGGAAGACATGGGCGGCGAAACCCAGGCCGTCGAGGTTTCCGCCACCAAGGCCATCGGCCTGGACAAGCTGGAAGAAGCAATCCTGCTGCAGGCCGAAATTCTGGACCTGAAAGCCAATCCCAACCGCGCCGCCGAAGGCGCGGTGGTCGAAGCCAAGCTCGACAAGGGCCGTGGTCCCGTCGCCACCGTGCTGGTGCAGCGCGGCACCCTGAAAGTGGGCGACATCGTTGTGGCCGGGGCCGAATGGGGCAAGGTTCGCCTGCTGGCGAATGAGCGCGGCGAATCGGTGAAGAGCGCCGGTCCCTCCACGCCCATCGAGGTGCTGGGCCTGTCGGCGCCGCCGGATGCCGGCGACGAAATGGTCGTGGTGGAAAATGAGGCGCGCGCCCGCGAGGTCGCCGAATATCGCGCCCGCAAGCGCCGCGAACAGCGTCAGGCCTCTTCCTCGCGCCAGACCCTGGATCAGTTGCTCAAGACCCGCGAAGCCGGCGAAAAGCGCCTTCTGCCTCTGGTGCTCAAGACCGATGTGCAGGGTTCGGCCGAAGCCATCGATGGTGCCCTGGCCAAGCTGGGCACCGACGAGGTGGGCGCGCAGATCCTGCAGTCGGGCGTGGGCGGCATCACCGAAAGCGATGTGATCCTGGCCCATGCCAGCGGCGCGGCGGTGATCGGCTTCAATGTCCGCGCCAACAATATGGCGCGCGACCGCGCCAAGCGCGACGGCGTCGAAATCCGCTACTACAACATCATCTACAATCTCGTGGATGACGTGAAGGCCGCGCTCTCCGGCCTGCTGATGCCCGAGACCCGCGAGAAGTTCCTGGGCAATGCCGAGATCCTGGAAGTGTTCAACATCTCCAAGGTCGGCAAGGTCGCGGGCTGCAAGGTCACCGAAGGCATCATGCGCCGTGGCGGCAAGGTGCGGTTGATCCGCGACAATGTCGTGATCCATGAAGGCGAACTCTCCACCCTCAAGCGCTTCAAGGATGAAGTGAAAGAGGTGCAGACGGGCCAGGAATGCGGCATGGCCTTCGCCAACTATCAGGACATGCAGAAGGGTGACGTCATCGAATGTTTCGAGGTCGAAACCATTCAGCGCGCGCTCTGACGCCTGATTTCCGGCGTAAAGCATGACCGCGACCGGCCCGCAAGGCTTCGAGACGGGCCTGGCGCAGACGCTTTCGGCCGTGGAAGCGGCGCTGTGGGCGCGCGACATGCCCAAGGCCGAGGCCCTGAGCGAGACCGCGGTGGGCCAGGGCGCCGAACATCCCACGCTTCTGTCGCTGGCGGCGCTGGGGCGCAGGCGCGCCGGGGCCAATGACACGGCTTTGCCGCTTCTGTTGCGGGCCCGCCAGCAGATGCCGCGCCATGCGGACCTGCTCTATGCGCTGGGCGAATGTCTGTCGCGGCTGGGCCGCCCGGCCGAGGCGCTGGAAGCGTTTGACAGCGCCATCGCGGTTGCGCCCGAAGCCCGTTCCTGGTTCGGCCGCGCCCTGGCGCTGGAAGATCTCAGCCAGCTCGATGCCGCCCGCGCGGCGTTCGAAAAGGTGCTGGCGCTGAACCCGGCCCAGGCCGAGGCGCTTTCGCGCCTGGCGGTGCTTGCCATCCAGCGCGGCGATATCCAGGCCGCCAGGCTTTTGCCGGCCGGGCGCTGGCGATCGATGCCAATGACATTACCGCGGGCATCGCCATGACCCAGGCGGCGTTGGAGGAAAAAGACATTGCGCTGGCCGAACGGGCGCTGGCGGCGATTTCCCAGCGACCCAATCTGGGCACGATCAATCGCGCCATCGCCATCAGCCTGGCGGGCGATGTTCTGGATGCCCAGGACCGTACCGCCGAAGCCTTTGCCGCCTATGTGCAGTCCAAATCCATCCTGCGCGAAGCCTATGCGCCAAGGATGGAGGGACTGGAAAGCGTGGCGGCGCGCGAGCAGCGCCTGGCGGACTATTTTGCCGCCGCCGATTCCAATCTGTGGCGTTCCAGCGCCCCGCAACCGCAGCGCCGGCATGTCTTCCTGATCGGCTTTCCCCGTTCGGGCACCACCCTGCTGGAACAGGTGCTGGCCGCCCATCCCGACGTCACCGCGATGGAGGAACGCACCTGTCTGGAAGACGCGGCGGTGGCCTTTTTCGGCGCCAACAGCGATCTGGATCGGCTGGCCATGCTGTCGGAGTCCGACCTGGACTATTGGCGGCAGGCTTATTGGAAGCGGGTGGATGAAGCGGGCTGCGCGCCCGCAACGCCGGTGTTCATCGACAAGATGCCGCTGAATGCGGTGTTCCTGCCGCTGATCGCCAGGCTGTTTCCCCATGCCCGGATCATCCTGGCGCTGCGCGATCCGCGCGATGTGGCGCTGTCCTGTTTTCGCAGGCGCTTTGCCATGAATCCCGGCATGTATGAATTCACCACGCTTGAGACATCGGCCGCCTATTATGCCGCGGTGATGCGGCTGATGGAGATTTATCGCGGAAAACTGGCGCTGGATCTCATGGAAAGCCGGCATGAGGATCTGGTGGCGGATTTTGACCACGAAGCAGGCCGCCTGTGCGATTTCCTTGGAATTTCCTGGCGCCCGGAAATGCGCGGCTTCGCCGCCCGCGCCGCGGCGCAGACTATCGACACGCCGTCGGGCGCGCAGGTGGCACGCGGGCTTTCGCATGCCGGTCTGCAGCAATGGCGCCGCTATGCCGCCGAACTTGAACCCGTTCTTCCCGTGCTGGCGCCCTTTGTGCGCCGGTTCGGCTATCCGGAGAATTAAGATGTCCCGTCGCCCTCCCAGCCGATCCGCGCGTCACGGCAACAGCCGGCGCACCGGCCGCCATGATGGCCCATCCGGCCCATCGCAGCGCCAGTTGCGCGTGGGCGAAGCGCTTCGTCATGCCCTGGCCCAGGTGCTGCGTGAGAATGAGATTCGCGATCCGGAACTGGAAGGCGTGTCCGTCACCATCACCCAGGTCAAGCCATCGCCTGACATGCGCTATGCCACCGTCTATTGCGAACCGCTGGGCGGGCAGAATGCCAAGGAGATCGTGGCGGCTCTGAACCGCCACAAGGGGTTCCTGCGCGGCGAGATGGGTCATCTGATCACCATGAAGTTCACGCCCGAACTTCGCTTTGTCGAAGACGAATCCTTTGCCGAAGCCCAGAAGATCGAAACCATCCTGAAGTCCGAGCGCGTCAGCCGCGATATCGCGGCGGCGGACGACGAAGAAGCAGACGAATAATGGCGAGGCGGAAGAAGGGCGACCCGGTCCATGGATGGGTCATCCTGGACAAACCGAAGGGCATGACCTCGACGCAAGGCGTGGCGGCGGTGCGGCGCATCTTCAACGCCCAGAAGGCCGGCCATGCCGGCACCCTGGATCCGCTGGCGACCGGCATCCTGGCGATTGCCCTGGGCGAGGCGACCAAGACCGTCCCTTACGCCATGGACGCGGACAAGACCTACCGCTTCACCGCCACCTGGGGAGAGGCCCGCGACAGCGACGACACCGAAGGCGCGGTGACCGGGACCTGCGACCACCGGCCCAGCCGGGACCAGATCGAAGCCATGCTGCCCCGCTTTACCGGCATCCTGAACCAGGTGCCCCCCGCCTTTTCCGCCATAAAGGTCGATGGGGCCCGGGCCTATGACCTGGCCCGGGATGGGGAACAGGTCACCCTGGAACCCCGGCAGGTCGAGGTCTTCGAGGCCCGGCTGCTGGGCTGTGAAAGGGACCGGGCCGAGTTCGAAATCCTATGTGGCAAAGGGACTTACGTCCGATCCTGGGTGCGGGACATCGCCCAGGCCCTGGGAACTTTGGGCCATGTGTCGGCCCTGCGCCGCACCCGGCTTGGCTCCTGGACGGAAAAAGACGCGGTTGGGCTGGATACCCTGACCCCTTTTATGCATAGTCCCGCCGCTGTTGGGTATCTAAGGCCCCTTGCAACCGCGCTGGACGGCATCCCGGCGCTGGCTGTCTCGGGCCCCGATACGGTTCGCATCCGATCCGGCAACCCCATCCTCATCCGCGCGAATTTGTTCGCCCGCATCGAGGAGGATTTCGGCGAGGGCGAACTCCACGGCCAGACGGTGTTCCTGAAGGAAGCCGATGGGTCGCCCGTGGCATTGGCCGAAATTGCCGAAGGAGAGCTTCGTCCGTTTCGCGTCTTCAACTTCTCAACTTAATGCCTTGAAAGGCGGATGACCGAATGATTACCCCTGAACGCAAGAAAGAATTGATTGCCCAGTACGCGACCGGCGAAAACGATTCCGGTTCGCCCGAAGTGCAGATCGCGATCCTGTCCGAGCGGATCGCCAACCTGACCGAGCACTTCAAGACCCACAACAAGGACAATCATTCCCGCCGCGGCATGATCAAGATGGTGTCCCAGCGCCGTGGCCTGCTTGACTATGTCAAGTCCCGCGACACCAAGCGCTATGAAGCCCTGATCTCCAAGCTGGGCCTGCGCCGCTGATCCGCGCGACAAACAGAATTGGCAACGGCTGGTGCAAAAGGCATCAGCCGTTGCTTTGCTTTGTGGAAGATGAGCTTCCGCCAGGCAGGGTCCCATAGGGGGACCATAAGGAAGGCCCGAAGCGATCCGGCTCCCGGGCAATGACGAAAGAAAATCGAAAATGTTCAATATTCACAAAGAGAGCTTCGAATGGGGCGGCCGCACCCTGACGCTTGAGACGGGCAAGATCGCCCGCCAGGCCGATGGCGCCGTGCTGGCCACCTATGGCGAAACCGTCGTGCTGGCCACCGCGGTCGGCGCCCAGTCCGCCAAGGAAGGCCAGGACTTTTTCCCCCTGACCGTCAACTATCAGGAACGCTATTACGCCGCCGGCAAGATTCCGGGCGGCTATTTCAAGCGCGAGCGCGCCCCCACCGAGCGCGAGACCCTGATCTCGCGCCTGATCGACCGTCCGGTGCGGCCGCTGTTCGCCGAAGGCTTCAAGAACGAAGTGCTGGTGGTGGCCCAGGTGTTGAGCCATGACCAGGAAAACGATCCCGATATCGTGGCGATGGTTGCCGCCTCGGCGGCGCTGACCCTGTCGGGCCTGCCCTTCATGGGCCCGATCGGCGCGGCGCGCGTCGGTTATATCAACGGCGAATATGTGCTCAATCCGCTGATCGACACCTATCCGGAATCCCAGCTCGACCTGGTCGTGGCGGGCACTGCCGATGCGGTGATGATGGTGGAATCCGAAGCCCAGGAACTCAGCGAAGAGGTCATGCTGGGCGCCGTGGTGTTCGGCCATGAGCAGATGAAGACGGCGATCGACGCCATCATCCGCCTGGCGGAAAAGGCGGCCAAGGATCCGCGCGCTGTCCCGGAAGATGCGCATGCCGCCACGCGCAAGGCGATCAAGGCCGCGGCCGGCGCCGACCTGGCCCGGGCGTTTCAGATCCCGGTCAAGTTCGAACGCCGCGACGCGCTCTCGGCCGTCAAGAAGAAGTATGCCGAACAGTTTGTCGGCGAAGGCGAAGGCAAGGTCCCGGCCAATGTCTATGGCGGCCTGCTCCAGGATGTCGAAGCCGACGTCATGCGCAACGCGGTGCTCGACACCAAGAAGCGCGTCGATGGCCGCGACCTGACCACGGTGCGCCCGATTTTGGCGGAAGTGGGCATCCTGCCCCGCACGCATGGTTCGGCCCTGTTCACCCGCGGCGAGACCCAGGCGATCGTCGTCGCCACTCTGGGCACCGCCGAGGATGAGCAGTTCATCGACAGCCTGATGGGGACCGGCAAGGAAACCTTCATGCTGCATTACAATTTCCCTCCCTACAGCGTCGGTGAAACCGGCCGCATGGGTTCGCCCGGCCGCCGCGAAATCGGCCATGGCAAGCTGGCCTGGCGCGCCATCCATCCGATGCTGCCCAAGAAGGAGGACTTCCCCTACACGATCCGTGTCGTGTCGGAGATCACCGAGTCCAACGGCTCATCCTCCATGGCGACCGTCTGCGGCACCTCCCTGGCGCTGATGGATGCGGGCGTTCCTATCGCCAAGCCCACCGCCGGCATCGCGATGGGCCTGATCCTGGAAGGCGACCGCTATGTCGTCCTGTCGGACATTCTGGGTGACGAAGATCACCTGGGCGACATGGACTTCAAGGTGGCGGGCACCGAAGACGGCGTCACCGCGCTGCAGATGGACATCAAGATTTCCGGCATCACCAAGGAAATCATGAAGGTCGCGCTGGAGCAGGCCAAGGGCGGGCGCATGCATATCCTGGGCGAGATGAACAAGGCCCTGACCGGCGCCCGCGCCGAACTGGGCGAACACGCTCCGCGCATCGAGCAGATCAAGATTCCGACCGACAAGATCCGCGACGTGATCGGCACCGGCGGCAAGGTGATCCGCGAGATCGTGGAAAAGACCGGCGCCAAGATCAATGTCGAGGACGACGGCACGGTGAAGGTTGCCTCCGCCGACGGCGAGTCGATCAAGGCGGCGATCAAGTGGATCCGCGGCCTGACCGCCGAGCCCGAGATCGGCCAGATCTATGACGGCAAGATCGTCAAGGTGATGGATTTCGGCGCCTTCGTGAATTTCTTCGGTCCCAAGGACGGCCTGGTCCATGTTTCCGAGCTGGCGGCGCAGCGCGTCGCCAAGCCCAGCGATGTGGTCAAGGAAGGCCAGGCCGTGAAGGTCAAGCTTCTGGGCTTCGACGATCGGGGCAAGGTGCGCCTGTCGATGAAGCAGGTCGATCAGGCCACCGGCGAGGATATCGGCAAGAAGAAGTCCGATGAGCCCAAGGGTGACGCGCCCCAGGCTTAAGCCGTCATCGCAACTGCAATGGACCGCCCGCGAAGCTAGGCTTCGCGGGCGGTTCTGTTTTACGCTGCCGCCGGATCTGGAGACACGCCATGCGGATGCTCGCGACTGTTTTTGTCTTTGCGATGGCCGCCGCGCCGGCCCTGGCGGACGAAATCCTGACAGCCCAGGGCCTGGGTCCGGTCCGGATCGGCATGAGCCGCGCACAGGTTGAAAAGGCGCTGGGCTCCAGGATCAAGCTGGACATGGATGATCCGGCTTGCACAACCGCGGGGGCGCCGGGCGGAAAAGCCTCCTTGATGTTCTTCCATGATCGCCTGGTGCGGATCGACGCCGATGCCGTCGGCGTCCGCACGCCGGAGGGCGCATATGTGGGCATAACCGAGACGGCACTGAAAAAGCTCTATGGCAAACGGGCAAGGACAAGCACCCATCCCTATGGCGCGGAGCCGAACGATCACTATGTCGCGGTCAAGCTTCCGCCCCGGGACCGGCTGCTGATTTTTGAAACCAGGTCGCGCCGCGTGGAGAATTTCCGCATCGGCACCCGGCAGGCTGCCCAGTTGAGCGAAGGGTGCAACTGAAACGCCTCTCGCTCATCCGCCCGATCGGATGACGTGGCTCCGGCCAGGGTTAACCGGTCCGGCCATTCTTGTGCGCTCTGGCGCGCTGGGGTTAAGTGTCCGCCATGGCCGTTGTGATGCGTCTTGTCAGCCTGCTTCTGATCGTGATCGCCCTGATGCTGTTGGGCGCCGATGCCGTCACCTCGCTGGAGCGGGGCGGTGAGCTGACGGTGCGCACCCTGGACCGGGTGTGGAGTATTCTTCATCCGGCCAGCCTGAACCAGTTCAAGGACTGGGTGCAGAACCATGCATCCTTCATGGCGCATATGGTCTATTCGACGCTGGCCTTGCCCGGCTGGGCGGCGACCGGGGTGCTGGGTGTGATATTGGCGTTTCTGTTCGGCAGGCGGCTGGGCGCGGAATAGTCGCGCAGCGCCATCCATGCGCGCCTGTTCAATTACCGGCTTGCACCGGGTATCCAGAGCACATCGCCCATGCCGTCCTTGTTGGCGCTGCGCGCCATCACGAACAGATGGTCCGACAGGCGGTTGATGTACTGCAGGGCGGCCTCATTGATGGGTTCGTCGGCCGCCAGCACCGCCATGGCGGTCTCGGCCCGCCGGGCGATGGTGCGGGCCAGATGCAGATGGGCCGCCAGGGCGGTGCCGCCCGGCAGCACGAAAGAGGTGAGGGGAGAAAGCTCGGCATTCATGGCGTCGATCTCGCGCTCCAGCCGCTCCACCTGGGACGGCGCGATGCGAAGCCGGCCTTCGGGCTTGCGGCCGTCCTCAGGCGCGCACAGGTCTGCGCCCAGGTCGAACAGGTCATTCTGGATGCGGGCCAGCATGGCGTCCCTGTCGCCCCCGGCGTCCAGCCTGGCGATGCCGATGGCAGCATTGGTTTCGTCCACCGCGCCCAGGGCGGCGATGCGGGCGCTCGCCTTGGAGACGCGGCTGCCGTCCCCAAGCCCGGTTTCTCCGGCATCGCCGGTCTTCGTATAGATCTTGCTGAGAGTGACCATTCCCAATTCCGGCCTTGCCCGCCAAATCTTAACTTGTATGATCCCGGCCGTCCTTCAACTTTTTGGCGTTTTGGAACTGCCCATGGCTGTCGAGGCCCCGGAAATCATCGAAACCGACTCCACCCGTGTCGCCTGTGACGGCGGCGGCGGCGCCCTGGGCCACCCCCGCGTCTTCCTGGAGATGGGGGACGAAAACGCTGTGGAATGTCCCTATTGCGACCGGCACTTTGTGCTGAAGTCCGGGGCGACCCATCATTGAGCGCCCTCAAAAAGGGGGACCATCTCTATCTGGTTGACGGCTCCGGCTATCTGTTCCGGGCCTACCACGCGCTGCCGCCGCTGACGCGCAAGTCCGACGGCCTGCCCGTGGGCGCGGTCTCCGGCTATTGCAACATGCTGTGGAAGCTGCTCGAGGAGATGCGGGGCGGCGAGGCCCCCACCCATCTGGCGGTGATCTTCGATGCCGGCGAAAAGACCTTCCGCAACGAAATCTACAAGGACTACAAGGCCAACCGGCCGCCGCCACCCGAAGACCTGGTGCCGCAATTTCCCCTGGTGCGCGATGCCACCCGCGCCTTCGGCGTCGCCTGTGTGGAACTGGCCGGTTATGAAGCCGACGATCTGATCGCCACCTATGCCCGGCTTGCGCGCGAGGCCGGCGCGCGCTGCACCATCATCTCCTCCGACAAGGACCTGATGCAGCTTGTGGAAGACGGCAAGGTCGAGCTTCTGGACACGATGAAGAACCGGCGTCTGGCTTCGGCCGAGGTGCTGGAGAAGTTCGGCGTCGCCCCCGGCAAGGTGGTGCATGTGCAGGCCCTGGCCGGAGATTCCGTCGATAATGTCCCCGGCGTGCGCGGCATCGGCATCAAGACCGCGGCGGAGCTGATCAACAGCTTCGGCGATCTGGAAACGCTGCTCAGCCGCGCCGGTGAAATCAAGCAGAACAAGCGCCGCGAGACCCTGATCGAAAATGCGGAAAATGCCCGCATCTCGATGAAACTCGTCACCCTCGATAGCCAGGTGCCGCTGAAGACGCCGCCGGCTGACTTCGCGGTGCAGGAGCCTGACTGCAAGGCGCTGCTCAGCTTCCTCAAGGCGATGGAATTCACCACCATCACCAGGCGGGTGGCGGCGCATTATCAGGTCGAGGACCTGGACGCGATCGCCGCCGCCCCGACCGTGGCCAATGTCCTGCCTCCCAGCCCCGAACTGCCTGAAATCCAGGGCAAGACCGATGCGGAGACAGAAGCGCTGAAGGCGCCGATCAACCGCGATGCCTATGTCACTGTAACCACCGCAAAGGACCTGGACAGGTGGATCGCGCGCGCCCATGAGACCGGCATTGTCTGCGTCGATACCGAAAGCACATCGCTGGACCCCATGACCGCCAATCTGTGCGGCGTGTCGCTGGCGGTGGCGCCGGGCGAGGCCTGCTACATCCCTTGCGGCCATCGCAAGGGCGATGGCCTGTCCCTGGACCTGAGTGGCGCGGACAGCGGCGACATTGTGCAGATGACCGAGGCCGATGTCCTGGCCCGCCTGAAGCCGCTGCTGGAAGACGACAGCGTGCTGAAGGTCGGCCAGAACCTGAAATACGATGCCCTGATCTTTCTGCAGCGCGGCATTCGCCTCGATCCCATCGATGACAGCATGCTGATCTCCTATGTGCTGGAGGGCGGCCTGCACGGACATGGCATGGACGAGCTCTCGGAACTGCACCTTTCCCACACTCCGATCGCCTTCAGCAAAGTCACGGGCAAGGGCAAGGACAAGATCACCTTCGACTGCGTGCCGGTGGCGGAAGCCACCCGATATGCCGCGGAAGATGCCGATGTCACCCTGCGCCTGGCCCTGCTTCTCAAGCCCAGGATGCTGGAAGCGGGCAAACGCTGCGTCTATGAGACGCTCGAACGGCCGCTGATCATGGTGCTGGCCGATATGGAGCGCGCCGGCATCACCATCGATCCCGACATGCTGCGCAAGCTGTCCAATGATTTCGCCAGGGAACAGGTGAAGCTGGAGAATGAGATTCACAAGCTGGCGGGCAGCGAATTCAATATCGGTTCGCCCAAGCAGCTTGGCGAAATCCTGTTCGACCGCATGAAGCTGGAAGGCGGCCGCAAGACTAAGACCGGCGCCTGGTCCACCGATAGCGACGTGCTGGAAGATGTCGCGGCGCAAGGAATCCCGATCGCGAAAAAGGTGCTGGACTGGCGCGCCCTGGCCAAGCTGCGCGGCACTTATACCGATGCGCTGCCGGGCTATATCAATGCCAGGACGGGGCGGGTCCATACGTCATATGCGATGGCCTCGACCACCACAGGGCGGCTGGCCTCTACCGATCCCAACCTGCAGAATATCCCGGTGCGCACCGAGGAAGGCCGGCGCATCCGCCAGGCCTTCATCGCCGCCCGGGGCTGCAAGCTGATCAGCGCCGACTACAGCCAGATCGAGCTCAGGCTGCTTGCCCATATCGCCGACATTCCGCAGTTAAAGAAAGCCTTTGCCGAAAATCTCGACATTCACGCCATGACTGCGTCGGAAATCTTCGGTGTGCCGGTCAAGGATATGCCGGCGGAAATCCGCCGCCGCGCCAAGGCGATCAATTTCGGCATCGTCTATGGCATTTCGGGCTTCGGACTGGCCAACCAGCTTGGCATCGCCCAAAGCGAAGCATCGGATTACATCAAGAAATATTTCGCGCGCTTTCCCGGCATCCGCGATTACATGGACCAGACCAAGCAATTCGCCCGCACCCACGGCTTTGTCGAAACCCTGTTCGGGCGGCACATCCATATCCGCGAGATCAACAGCAAGGTTCCGGGTTTCCGCGCCGGCGCCGAGCGTGCCGCCATCAACGCGCCGATCCAGGGCACGGCCGCCGATGTGATCCGCCGCGCCATGACCCGCCTGCCGGGTGCGCTGGCCGATGCCGGGCTGGACAGCACAATTATGCTGCTCCAGGTGCATGACGAACTGATCTTCGAGGCGCCGGAGAAGGACGCGGCCAAAGCCTGCAAGCTGATCGCCCAGGTGATGGAAAAGGCGCCCCTGCCGGCGGTGGAAATCTCGGTGCCGCTGGTGGTGGAAGCGCGGGCTGCCGATAACTGGGACGCCGCGCACTAGGGCTCTGTTCTTTGGCGCCCTCGCGCCTGCTCAGGCCGCAAAATTCCACGCGCGGCGGAATTCAAGCCGCAATGCTTTTGAGACCCGTCTCGGCCGTGATGCCGGCCTTGCCCAACTGTTCCATCAGTTCCGCCACGGCCTTTTCGCCATCCGGCGCCGGCACGTCCCTGGCCTTGGCTTCCCTGGCCCGGCTCGCCACGTAATTGGTGAGGAAGCCGGGGCGTGACAGGTTGGTCAGGATCAGTTCGCGCGCCCGGTTGGAAAGCTGGCCTTCGGTCAGAACGCCGCCGGTCAGCAGCTTGATCAAGGTCTGGGCCTTCTCCACCGGCGATGTCGGCTTGGCTTCGATGGATTCGAACAGTTTGGCGCGGGCTTCCACGGCCACGGCCTGGACATCCAGCCGGGCGGCGAATTCCTGCCGCGTCACTTCGATGAAGCCGGAACGGTTCACGCGTGCCTGAAGCTGGGCCAGGCGCTGCAGTGCGGGGATCTTCGAATTCTGGAAATGGGCGTCGAACGGCGCCGCCGTCAGGATCGGCATGACATAGTTGGAAAGCTGGCGCTTGTTCTCGGCGCCGATAATATTGTCTTCGACAAAGAGAAGGCGCTCGATCTTCTCGTCCTGCGCCGCTTCCATGATGTAGGGCGCCAGCACTTCCTGTGTCACCAGGCGCTTGGACCGCAGGGTGAAGGCGGCAATCAGGTCTTCGTGCGACAGATATTTGCCCACGCCCATCACGATCCGGTTGGCGATCGAGCGCAGGCTTTTCAGCTCCTCCGCCAGGGATTCCGGGGCCAAGCGCTTGTTGCTCTTGAATTCGGCGACGATCCGGTTGGCGATGGCGGTGCGCGCCTCCGGCAAGGTGTCCGCCGCGAAATGATCGGTCAGGGCGGCCAGGCCTGCGCCGCCATTTTCCGCCGGCTTGCCCAGGAACAGGGTCACCAGATTGTTCAGGGCCTGGCCCAGGGTTTCGGCCTTGCCCAGCAGCTCATGCATCGCCGCCGAACCATTGAGGATCTCCGCCAGGATCGCATCGACCGCGCTGAGAACCAGCTTGCGCGGCGCGTCTTCCTTCCGCGCCTGCTCCATGACCCGGATCAGCATCAGCACTTTCTGATCCTAGCCTTTGGCCTCTTTCAGATGCCGCGCCAGCGCGCCGTTGAACAGATAGGACGCGTCGCCCTGGCCTGCCAGCTTCTGGGCCAGTTCGGCGAACTGATGCGGATGGGGATCGGGAAATTTGCCGGCGCGCTGGTCGCGATAGACGCGGTTGAAGGCCTGGGTGGTCAGCTCGTTCAGGCTCTTGATGATCTGCTGCACCGGCACCGCGGTGTTGGCGGCCTGGGCCACCGCCACCTTCTGGATGGCATGCTGGTAAAGCGTGCCGGTCGCCTCCAGCTTCTCCAGCAGATCGGCGCGATGGATTAGCTCGGTGATCGTCACCTTGTTGCGGGCGAGATAGTCGGTCAGCAGCCGGCCCATGGTGGCGCGGGCATGATAGGAATAAAGGTCGTCGGGCTTGAAACAGGGCAGGGCGTTGGGGGCTTCTTCCTGCGCCGGCTCAACCTTCATCTGGTTGTGGCCGTCTTCGAAAATCTTCAGGGTCAGATAATCGCTGGTATCGTCGTTATAGGTCTCCTTCACGACCTTGACGCCCGTCGCCTGCCCGCCGGCCATGAGTTCCTTGGCCAGGTTCAGCGAGGTTTCACGGTCGCTGCGCACGTCGTGAAGGGTCCAGCCGCCCTTGGCGCCGACCCGCTTGAAGATCTCGTAATGAATTTCCCGACCCATGCCCGATCCCTTGGGCGCGCTCCGCCCGGCTGCGGCAAGGGTGGCGCAGCCGACGCTAAACCGGGGTTAACCGTGGGCCGAAAGGCCTGAAATTGTTGGGACGTTTCCGCACAAGGGACAGCCGGGGTCCTTGGGAAGGCGCGCATTGCGGAATTCGGCGGTGAGTGCCTTGTAGGTCAGCAGCCGCCCGGCCAGCCCATGCCCCAGCCCGGCAACCTCTTTCAGGACCTCCAGGGCCTGCAGAGCCCCCATCACCCCGGCGGCTGCGCCCAGAACGCCGGTGTCAGAGCAGGATCGAACAGTGTTCGGCGGGGGCGGTGCCGGGAACAGGCAGCGGTAGCAGGGCTTATCCGGCAGGTGCCCCTTATAGGTTGCGAGCTGGCCTTCGAACTCGGTCACCGCCGCGGAAACCAAAGTCTTTTTCGCAAAAAAGCAGGCATCGTTGATCAG
>CAYFKU010000034.1:0-2278 GCA_964343955.1 uncultured Rhizobium sp.
GTCTTCAGCCGCTCCTCGAAATCGCCGCGATAGCGGGTGCCCGCGATCAGCGAGCCCATGTCCAGCGAATAGATGGTGCAGCCGCGCAGAACTTCCGGCACTTCGCCGCGAATGATCTTGCGGGCCAACCCTTCGGCGATGGCGGTCTTGCCGACACCGGGATCGCCCACGAAAAGCGGATTGTTCTTCTGGCGGCGGCAGAGAATCTGGATGGTGCGCTCGACTTCCGCCGCGCGGCCGATCAGGGGATCGACCTTTCCGGACTTGGCTTTTTCATTGAGATTGACGCAATAGGCCTCGAGCGCCTCGGTGCCCTGCTTGGGCTGCTTCTCGCCCTCTTCCTCTTCGTCGGTGCCGCGCACCTGCTTGGGCTGGCTCATGCCGGGACGCTTGGCGATGCCGTGGCTGATATAGCTCACCGCATCCAGCCGGTTCATGTTCTGCTCCTGCAGGAAATAGACCGCGTGGCTTTCCCGCTCGGTGAACAGCGCCACCAGCACATTGGCGCCGGTGACCTCGTCGCGCCCGGAATTCTGGACATGCAGCACGGCGCGCTGGACGACGCGCTGGAAACCGGTAGTCGGCTTGGCTTCCTCGCTTTCGTCCATCACCAGGGTGGCGAGATCCTCGTCGATATATTTCTGCACCGTCTTGCGCAGCACATCCATGTCGACATTGCAGGCCTTCATCACCTGGCTGGCATCGGTATCGTCCATCAGCGCCAGCAGCAGATGCTCCAGCGTGGCATATTCATGATGCCGGTCGCTCGCCAGCTTGATCGCCTGATGCAACGCCTGTTCCAGACTGCGCGACAGTGAGGGCATCACTCTTTCTCCATTTTGCATTGCAGGGGATGCTGGTGCCGCCTTGAAAATTCGATGACCTGCGCGACTTTGGTCTCCGCCACCTCGAAGGTGTAGACACCGCAGATCCCCACCCCATGCCGGTGCACGTGCAGCATCACGTCCACCGCTTCCTCCCGCGACTTGCCGAATATCGTCTCCAGGATATGGACGACGAATTCCATCGGCGTGTAATCGTCATTCAGCAGCAGCACCTTGTAGAGGCTGGGCTTCTTGGTCTTGGGGCGCGTTTTGGTGACGATGCCGGTGCCGGTATTGCCCGGCCCCTTCGTGCCATCGTCATTGTCGCCCGGATCCTTCATGGGTGCGGCTGCTTCGCTTTGGTCGCACCTATCCTAACCCGGATTGCGCGGCTTGCCAGTGGGATTAACCTATCTGGTTACTGCGTCAGGACTTTTCAAGAAATCGCCCTTCCGCGCCCGTGGCCGAAAGCAAAAGGGCCCCGGCGCGATGCCGGAGCCCTTTGCGTTTGCGATATGCGAAAGCGATCAGGCGGCGCGAGTCGTCTGCACCACGTCCAGCCAGGCCTGCATGCGGCCCTTGAACGGGGCAAAGCTGTCCTTGGCCGCGGCGGTGGAAAGTTCGCTGATCTTGGAAAGCTGCGCGACATAGGATTCGAAAGCCGACTTGGCGAAGTCGCTCTGGAACTCGAACGCCTCATGGATCGACTTGGAGCCCATCACGGCCTTGGTGGCGGCGACGGTCTCTTCGATCGACTGCTTGGAATAGGAATAGATTTCGCTGTTGATGGTCTCGACGCCCTTGCCGGCGACAGTGGCGGATTTCATCACGGCTTCGGCAGTATCCTTGCCATAGCCCACAAAGACGTCATAGCTCTTCAGAGCCTTTTCCAGACCGGTCTTCAGGGCGGCGGCGCCCGATTCCAGAGCGGATTCAGCCGTGGCCGTCGCCTTTTCACCGGCCGTCTTGGTCTTGGTCATGTCATGTCCTCTCTTTGAGTTAGGGCACGACCGGTTATCCGGTGGCCTGTTGCAGTGCAACATGCCTTATATGAGGCACTCCCGTTTAGGCGTCAAGAATTAATTGTGCGCCGCACCATATTTATCGCTACCAGGAACTTGGGGAACCCGGCGCCTCATCCCGGACTTCGAGGTAACTACCCGTAAGGCATAGGGGATTCCCATTTGCAGCTTGCACAAAGAGTGGCAATTTGGTCTCTTGGAATCACAGGGGGCGTCGGGTTTTGGGGATTTCATTGCTGCTGCGCTACATCCTCCCCGCCTTTGTCGCCCTGTCCCTGCTTGGCGCATTTTCGGTCGCACCCGCCCAGGCCGCCCACAAACGCCACCATAGCCTTGCCGCCAAGCCCGCAGGCCCGAACGCCCGTCGGGGCTCGGTCCGGATGCTGGCCAGCCCGACCGATCCCGCCAAGGACGCGGCCCTGGCCGTCGATA
>CAYFKU010000034.1:2288-26450 GCA_964343955.1 uncultured Rhizobium sp.
CCTGGTGGTGGACGGGGCCACCGGCAAGATCCTCTACGCCCGCAACGAGACGGTGGAACGCCATCCCGCCTCGCTGACCAAGATGATGACCCTCTATCTGCTGTTCGATGCCCTGAAGGCGGGCAAGATCACCATGCAGACCCAGATGCCGGTCAGCCGCCATGCGTCCATCCAGCGGCCCACAAAGCTGAACCTGCGTCCCGGCCAGAGCATCGATGTGGATACCGCCATCCGCGCCATCGTGATCCGCAGCGCCAATGACGTCGCCGTGGTGATTGCCGAGGCGCTGGGCGGCACTGAATCGCATTTCGCCGAAATGATGACGGAGCGCGCGCGCCAGATCGGCATGAAGGAAACCAATTTCCACAATGCCTCCGGCCTTCCCGATCCGCTGCAGATCACCACGGCCCAGGACATGGCCACGCTGGGACGGCGTCTGGCCTATGACTATCCCCAGCACTTTCCCTATTTCGCGCTCACCGGCTTCAATTACAAAGGCGCCTGGTATCCCACGCACGACAATCTGATCGGCCGCTATGACGGCGCCGACGGCATCAAGACGGGTTATACGGGGGCGTCGGGTTTCAACCTGGTCAGCTCGGTCACCCGTGGCACCACACATCTTGTCGCGGTCGTGATGGGCGGACGCACCGCCGTGCGCCGCGACATGGAAATGATGCGTCTGCTGGACCAGACCTTCGCCCAGGTCGCCGCCAACCCCACACTGGTCGCGGCCCGCAATGTGCCCTGGACCCGCGTCGCCGCATCGGCTGCCGGCGCACGCTCGGTTCCGGCCCAGATGTCGCTGGCCCAGATCGCGGCCCTGCCTTCGACCGTGCAGGCCGATGACGAAGACGCGGCCGAACAGATGCGCGCGCCGGACGAGAATTTCTCGCTGCCCCGTCTGGCCAGCGGCACGACATTGCCGGCCTATTCCCAGAGCGGCACACCGATAAGCGCGCTGACGTCGGCGCCCGATCCCAAGCCGGTGCCGCCTGCCCTGCCCAATCCGGCGCCGCAGTCCGCGCCGCTGAAGCCCATGCCGGCCGTGCCGCCAGCGGTGGCCTCGGCCGCGCCGGCCTCACCGGTTGCCATGCAGTCGCCGCCGGCTGTTCTGCGTATCGTCCAGGCGCCGCATCCGCGGCCGCGCCCCGACTTTGCCGAAGCGGCCGTGGCGATGAACAACACCCCGCCTGCCGACCCGCGTCCCAATCCGGCACTGGCCGCCGCCCAGGCGCAGCTTGTGCGGACGGCCATCAATGCGCCGCCGCCCCAAATGCGGCCGGCATTGCGCGACGATGTGGCGGAAGGCAATACCGACGTGACGCCCATGCCGGGGCGCAACTGGACCATCCAGATCGGCGCCTATGCCGACAAGGCGCTCGCGGCGGCCCAGCTCAAAACCTATTACGGCAAGGCCCAGGATGTGCTGGCGCGCGCCAACCAGATCATCGCCCCGATCACCTCGACGCAGGGCCATGTGCTGTATCGGGCACGCTTCGGCCTTTTTGCCGAGGCGGAGGCACGCGCGGTCTGCAACCGCCTGACCCAGCGCGGCCAGACCTGCTTTGCGGCAGTCCAGACGCGCTGATGACCAGAACCGTCACCACGGTGGCGGTGCTGCGCGCGGCGCTTGCGGGCAAGAAGGGCGGCGTCGGCATGGTGCCGACCATGGGCGCGCTGCATGACGGACACCTGTCGCTGGTGAAGGAAGCGCGCCGACGCGCCGGCACCGTGGTGGTGAGCATCTTCGTCAATCCCACCCAATTCGCCCCGACCGAGGATTTCGGCGCCTATCCCCGCACCCTGGAACAGGACCTGGCGAAACTGGCCGGCCAGGCCGACATCGTCTTCACCCCCACGGCAAAGGAAATCTATCCGGAGGGTTTTGCCACCACCATCGTTCCAGGAGGCCCCGCGCTGGGCCTGGAAAGCGATTTCCGCCCCCATTTTTTCGGCGGCGTCGCCACGGTGGTCGCCAAGCTGCTGATCGCCGCCGGGCCCGACCTGGCTGTGTTCGGCGAGAAAGACTATCAGCAGCTTCTGGTGGTCCGGCAACTGGTGCGCGACCTGGGCCTGCCGGTCGAAATCATTCCCGGCCCGACCCTGCGCGAGTCCGACGGACTGGCCATGTCATCCCGCAATGCCTATCTGACGCCGCAGGAGCGCGTGGTGGCGGGCAAGCTGAACCTGATCCTGAAACAGGCCATTGCCCAGGCGCGCGCGGGTGGCGACCTGCGCGAAGCCGAAAAGGCGGCCGTCGAGCTTCTCCATCAAGCCGGATTCGGACCGGTGGACTATGTCGCCATCCGCGATGCGGAAAATCTGAGCCTGATCACGACGCTGGAGCGCCCCGCGCGCATCCTGGCGGCGGCCAGGATTGGCAAGACCAGGCTGATCGACAATATGGCTATCGCCTGACGCGATAGACGGCCACGTCGCCTTTGGTCCCCAGAGGCACGAGCCAATCCGGTATTTTTCCGCGCGCCAGGTCCGCGACGAGACCGCTCTGCGAACGATAAAAGCTCCAGTCCGGCGCCGCCCGGCAGGTCATCACATAGTCAATGCCCCGCCTGTCCAGCACGGCGCGGGGATTTTTTCCCGCGAAGATTTCGTAGCTGTCGAGAATGCCCGCGCTGTCACGGTGATACGGCCCGGCGATGGCGCTGTGCCCCGTGTAAGCCAGGATCGCGGGTCCCAGATCGACAAAACCGGCCACCCGGGCGGGCGGCAACGCCTTGAGCGCTGTCACAGCTGCTTCCTGGCCGCACGCCACCTGACGCGCGAAAGCCTCTGCCCGGCCGGCAACGCGAGCCTGCCCTTCGGCCATTGACGCCGCCAAAGTGAAAACCGCGCCATTGAGCGCCAGCAAAGCGGCCGCCAGTCGGACGGGCCCGCCCCGCATGCGCCAGGTCACGGCCGCCGCCAGTCCCGGCAAGGCGAAGACCAGCGCGAAGGGCGTGGCGCGATATTGAAGCGTGGCGATGGCCAGCGCGGCCGCGGAAAAGGCGATGACCGCATTTTTCTCCCGGCCCCGTGGGGCGAAAAAGCAAACGGCCAGCGCAAACGCGGCATAACCATAGCCGCCAAAAGTCTGGCTGGGTGACAGGCGGAAGAATTCCCACACCGGATGGGCCTCGTTGATGCGGCCAAGGAAGATTGTCTTCATCCGCGCATCCAGACCGCCATAGGGGCCGGCAAGGCAGGCAGGATTGAGCAGCGCCGCGACGCCCAGCAGCGCCAGAACCAGACCTGCGAACGCCATCAGGCGGTGACGCGGCAACAGGCTTGTCGCAGCCGCGCCCAGACCGCCCATCGCCAGCAGCGCGGCATAGAAGAGAGAATAGGTGTCGCAGACCGGCGTGCTGCGATAGGGATCGGCCGTTGCGGCTGCAAGCAGCAGCAGCGACATGCAGGCGGGTGTGAAGCCGAAATCGCGAACCCTCTCGCGGTCCAACAGGGAAAAGCCGGCCGCCACCAGCGCATAGGGCAAGGTTTCAAGACCCACGCCCAGACTGACCGCGACCGCCATCGCCGTCAGCCGCGGCCTGTGCTCGATGACACCCAGCAGAGCCGCCAGCATCAGCACAAGCTGCAAGCCATGATGATCGATATTGCCGGGCGTGAAGACGGCATAGAGTTCCGGACACAGCAGGGCCAGAACCAGAACCGCCGCCACTGCCCGGGTTCCGCCCAGCCGATCGGCGATACGCGCGAGCAGGATCAACAATGCGGCCAACAGCAACAGCGGCCAGGCGATCAGCATGAACCGCTCCGACACCAGCGCCAGCAGAGCCAGCGGCGCGTCCACCAGGCGCGACCAGTGCATCGGTAGGCCGTAAGGCGTGTTCATGCGATGCTGAACGGTATCGAACCAGCCCTGCCCGCCCAGCAGATCGCGTACCTGAACCAGGCGCATGGCGCTGTAAGTATCGAGCGAGACATTTGCGCGCGTCAGCCAACATGCCAGGCCCGCAAATATGGTCCAGGCCGTCAGCGGCCATGTCAGCAAGGAGCGATTCCCCATCCGGGGAGCTTAGAGCAAGGAAACTTACAGCAAGCCTAGCGCCGCCAGTTCGCGCTGCAGCGCCTCGGGCAGGCCCTCGGCGCCCTTGGTCCGGGCCAGGTCCGGGGGGGCGTCCTTGTCTTCCAGATAGCGCCAGCCCTGGAAAGCCCGGCGCGGCCGGGCCACTACCGGGATCAGTTCCCTGTCATGGACAAAGCCGCAATGGGGAACCCCATTCTTCCTGACCTCGCGAAAGGCCAGCAGGCGCTGGCGGGCGGCGATCTGGCCCTTGATCACCCAGTAAAGCGAACCGCCCGACAAAATCTCGTCGGCGCGCTTGGGCGCCATGCGGGTGACATGCACCAGTTCTGGCTTCTTGCCCCTGGCGCGCAGGTCCTTCAGGCGCGCCTTATGCCAGTCGGCCAATTCGGAAAGACTGTCGCAGCCCACACAGAGCTTGATGATATGCAGCGGCATAATTTTCCTTAACCAAGCCTTAGCGGAAAGGCAATTGCGCCGCACAGCGATGTCTGCAGCGGCCGCAACACACGCCGCGGTAAGGATTCGTCAACCGAAAGCGCCCAAAGAAAAGGCATCCCTTCACCTTCTTTCAATCACGAAAGCGCAAGCTGGCGGCATGCGCCAGCTTTTGTATGCCAGTCACACATCGCCCGATCTCACCGCTCGTGAGCTCGACCATGTGCTGACGTCATCGCGGCGCAATAACCATATGCTCGGCATTACGGGATTGCTGCTCTATATCGAAGGCGGCTTTCTGCAGGTGCTGGAAGGCGAAGAGCGGCCGCTGCGCGAACTCTATACGCGCATCGCCGAGGATCGCCGCCACTGGGATCTTCGACTGATGCTGGACCGGGAAGTGCGCGAAAGGTCCTTTGTCGGCTGGAGCATGGGCTTCGAGCGGCCGGCGATGGACGATCCGGAAACAGCGGGCATGTTCGGGGTGGCGAGTTCCGCCATCCACGGCAATCTGTCGCCCGGCACGGGACGCATCGTGGCCATGATGCTGCAGACATTTTATCACGTGCAGCACAGCGATCTGCCGCTGAATTTATACTATGCGGGGTGAGGCCCGACCCGCGCAGCGGGTCAAATCGGTCCAGTGGACCGATTTGAGGGCCGAACGCCGCGAGCTAAAGCGAGCGGCCGCAACGCCACCTCGCCCCTAAAGCTTGCGTATCCAGATATTCCGGTAACGCACCGGGTTGTTGTGCGCCTGGAGCATGAGCGGCCCGTCGCCATGCGGCTTGTATTGCGGGATGCCACGATATTCGGTGGGGCCGGTGATGGCGAAATTGCTCTGCACCAGAATACCGTTCAGGAAAACGGTGATGCGCGCGGGCTCGGCCAGGCTGCCGTCTTTGTAAAAGCGCGGCGCGTAATAGACGATGTCATAGCTCTGCCAGTTGGGCGCCGGTTTCAGCGCATTCACCAGCGGCGGCGATTGCTTGTAGATCGCGCCCGCCTGCCCGTTCACGTAAGTCGGGTTGTCAAGACTGTCCAGAACCTGCACTTCATAAAGGCCTTGCAGATAGATCCCGCTATTGCCGCGGTCCTGCCCCTTACGTTCGGGCGGCAGCACCGGCACCATCCATTCGACATGGAGCTGGCAGTCGCCGAATTTCTGCGTGGTCTGGATGGAGCCGGACTTGGGCTCGATCACCATCTCGCCGTTGGCCACGGTCCAGTTGGCCGGACCGCCATTGACGCTTTCCCAGCCCGCAAGGTCACGGCCGTTGAAAAGCGCCAAGGCGTCGGACGGCGCCTCGCCCGGCATCCGCCCCGGCGCGACCTTGGGCGGCACCGGCGACCAGAATTCGGTGAGTTCCGGCTTTGGCAGGGGCGACGGCTGGGCCAGGGCCGCGGCAGGTATCAGCGCCAGCGCGAAAATCATCCTCTTCATGACGTCAACTCCCCATGACAGTGTTTTATCTTCTTGCCGGATCCGCATGGACAAGGCGCATTGCGCGGTAGACCGATCAGGTTCGGGCTGCGATCGCCGGCGCTGACCACATGCCGGTCCCCGCCGATATGCCGGACATAGCCGCCCTCTTCCAGAATGAAGGCGCGGTAGCCCAGCCGGTGATAGAAGGCCGAGGCTTCCACTTCGAAGGGCAGCGCCGCGGTCGGCGTCTTTGCGATGACATACATGGTGCGCGGCTGCTTCTCATACGAGCCGCCCAGGAGCCTGTAATCCGACAGTCGGCGCAGGCCGGGATTGAACGTGAATCCATGCCAGCAATCGCAATAGCCGGTGGCCATCACGCCAAAGCTGTTGTCGGGCGCAGCATGGCTGAGGGGGTGGCCGTTGGTGTCATTCCAGGCGCGTAGCTGCACCAGAAGAATTTTTGGATCGCGCTCCAAAAGGGCGCGGCTCTTCTGCATGAAGCCGGACCGATAGAATTCCCAGTCATCTTCCAGATGAAAGATGTAGGGCGTCTGGACCCGGGCATAGGCCTGGTCGATCAGCCGGATCTGGCCGACCCGCTCGCCGGTGCAAAAATGCTCGGCGCCGAATTGGGCGCAGACCGCGGCGGGATCGGCATCGCCATCTTCCGCAACCAGGATTCGGGCCACCCGCCCCTCGGTTTCATGGGCGCGAAAGCTGGCCAGGGTGCGCGCCAAAAGGTCGTGGCGGTTGCACGAGGTCACGACCACGGTTATGTCGGCGTCTTGCTGCATAAGGTTCGCGAATTTACTCTTCGCGGCCGAAAGGGTGCAAGACTCGATGAATCAGTCCTTCGCGCAAGGTTTGGCGCTGCACCAGCGCGGACAGTTGCGCGAGGCCGAGGCGCTCTATCGTCAGGCGCTGAGCGCGGATCCCCGCAATTTCGGCGCCCTGAACCTGCTGGGCGTGCTCAAGGCGCAAACCGGCGCCGTGGCGGAAGGACTGGCCCTGCTGGAACGGGCGCTCGCCCTCAATCCCGGCCATGCGGGGGCACTGGTCAACTATGCCAATATCCTGTCGATGGCCGGGCGCTGCACAGAGGCCGTCATCACGTACGACCGCGCGCTGGCGATAAAGCCCGACGCCGATAGCTTCCTCAATCGCGGCTATGCGCTGCAGAGCCTGAACCGTCAGGCGGAGGCGCTGCAAAGTTTCGAGCGGGCGCTTGCGCTGGCCCCGCGCAATATCGAGGCGCTCTACCGGCGCGGCGTGGTGCTGAACGAGCTGGGCCGGCCAGACGAAGCGTTGGCGGCCTATGACCGCGTTCTGGCGCTGGCGCCAAATCATGCCGAAGCCCTGAACAATCGCGGCTATATCCGCTGGCTGAACCAGAAAAGCTGGGCGCCGGCCATCGCCGATCTGGAGCGGGCGTTGGCGCTGGCGCCGGACCTGCCCTATGGCGCGGGCGCGGTGCTGCATCTGCGGATGTATGCCGCGAACTGGGACGGTTTCGAGCCGCGCCGCGCGGCCGTCATCGAAGGCATCCGCCGAGGCGCACGGACCGGCCGGCCTTTCATGTTCCAGGCCATTTCGGACAATCCCGCGGATCTGCAAGCCTGCGCCCGAACCTATGCGCGCGATCTCTATCCGCCCGCGACCTTGCCGCCGCATCAACGGCGCGAGCGGGAGAAAATTCGGATTGGCTATCTCTCTGGCGAATTTCGCGACCAGGCCACCGCCATCCTGATGGCGGGGCTGTACGAACGGCACGACCGCAACCGTTTCGAGATCGTCGCGGTGGACAACGGCAGCGCCGATCAAAGCCCCATGACGGCGCGGCTGAAAAATGCCTTCGATGACTGGATCGATATCGGCGACCTGCGCGATGACGAGGCGGCGGTGAAGATCCGGGATGCCGGGATCGACATCCTGGTCAATCTCAATGGCTATTTCGGCAAGCACCGCACCGGCGTCTTCGCCCAGCGGCCGGCGCCGGTCCAGGTCAATTACCTCGGTTTCCCCGGCACCCTGGGCGCGCCCTATATGGATTACATCATCGCCGATGCGGTAGTGATCCCGCCCGGCGAAGAAGGATTCTACGACGAACAGGTGGTGCGCCTTTTCGGCCGGGACGAGGCCGGCAGCTATCAGGTCAATGACGATCGCGGACGGCCCATGGCATCGGTTCCGTCGCGGGCGGAGGCGGGATTGCCTGAGACGGGCTTTGTCTTCTGCAATTTCAACCAGAGCTACAAGCTGACGCCGGACAGCTTTGCCGCATGGATGCGAATCCTCAAGCGGGTGCCGGGCAGCGTGCTGTGGCTGCTTGAAGAAGTCGCCCCCTTTGCCGAAAACGTCGCCGCCCATGCCCGGCGCCACGGAATCGCGCCGGAGCGCATCATCTTCGCGCCGCATCTGCCGCCCCCGCAGCATCTGGCGCGGCTGAGCCTTGCCGACCTGTTCCTGGACGGATTGCCCTATAACGCCCATACCACCGCCAGCGATGCCCTGTGGGCGGGGGTGCCGGTGCTGACCCAGATCGGCAGCGCTTTTCCGGGCCGCGTCGCCGCCAGCCTGCTCAGGGCCGCGGGCCTGCCGGAGCTGGTGACCCCGGATGCCGAGGCCTTCGAAAGGCTGACCGTGAGGCTGGCAAGCGAGCCATCGGCCCTGGCCGACATCAAACAGCGCCTGACCCGGGCATGCCCACTGTTCGACACGGATTTTTTCCGCCGCCGGATGGAAGCAGCCTATGAAACCATGTGGCGGCGCTGGCTGGCTGGAAAAAGCCCTGAAGGATTTTCGGTGGAAACCGTCTAGAGTGGCCGCCAAAAAGGGGAGGAAAAAATGACATCCGGAAAGACATTCTGTATCGCGGCAGCCCTGGTGCTGAGCGCGGGCGCGGCCTCGTCCCAGCCAAAGCCGGCGCAGGAAAACTGGTGGTCGGCGCCTGCGCGCGAGGACGGCCCGGTCCGCTATGTCTGGGCGGCGCAAAAGACGCCGGAAACCGTCTATGGCAAGATTAACCGGCCGATCTGGCATATCGCCGACATCCTCAAGGCGAACAAGGGCAAGGCGCGCTGGGAAAGACAGGTCCTGCTGGCGCGCGATTTCGACGGCCGCTATGTCCAGATGGCGCCGGGCGACAAGAACAAATGCAAATTCTGGGCGGACGATCGCGCCTGGGGATGGGTCTATAGCGGCCAGCTCAAAGTCACGATCGACGGCCAGGAACCCAAGGTACTGCCCAAGGGCTGGGTCTTCAATGTCGCGCCGCGCCTGGCCTATTGCCTGGAGACGGTGGGCAGCGAGCCGGTCGTGTTCTACATCACCACGCCGGCGGGCCAGGCCCCCTCCTATCCCGACAATGAAACGCCGGCGCCCATGAAGGGCTACAAATATGTCCGTACAAAGATCACTTCGACCGGCGGCTATGACAGTTTCAACATGCCCTTCTTCAATGTCGATGAATATGGCGCCTCCACCCGCACCGGCGAGCGTTTCCTCTATGACGGCCATACCTCGTCGAACCTGAACATCGGCCCGCCCATCACGCAGCTTCCCCCGGACACAAGCTGGGGCCACTTCCACGAAAACATGCAGGAAGTCTGGCTGAATGTTTACGGCAATGTCTGCGCCCTGATTTCGGGCATCGGCGTGGTGCGGGGCGAATATGGCGACCTGATCAACGCCAATGAGGAACGCTGGCACCGCGCCACAAGCTGCCCCAATACCGGCCGCAGCATCCGCATGGCGATCACGCCGCGCAGCAAGGAAGGCCAGGTCCATTATTTCCAGACCGACCAGCCGCCGGGCAATTAGGTCGGGGGATCTCGATGGCTGATTTTTCTTCCCTGACCGGAAGGCGCGTGGTGGTGACGGCCGGGGGCGATGGCATAGGCCTAGAAATCGCCCGCGCCTTCACCGAGGCGGGCGCGCATGTGCTGGTCTGCGACATTCAGCCGGAGAGCCTGAAAAGGCTCGCCGCCGACCTGCCGCAGGTCCATGGCTGCATCGCCGATGTGTCACGCGAGGATCAGGTGGCGGCGATGTTCGAGCTTGCCGACCGCAAGCTGGGCGGCCTGGATGTGCTGGTCAACAATGCCGGCATGGCCGGGCCGACCGGCGGCGTGGAGACCCTCTCGCTCGCCGACTGGGAGCGCACCCTGGCGGTGAACCTGACAGGGCAATTCCTTTGCGTCCGGCAGGCCGTGCCGCGCCTGCGCCAGGGCAAAAATCCGTCCATCATCAACCTGTCCTCGGCGGCGGGGCATCTGGGGATGCCGGGACGGGCGCCCTACAGCGCCTCCAAATGGGGTGTCATCGGCCTGACCAAGACCCTGGCGATCGAACTGGGGCCGGACGGCATTCGCGTCAATGCCATCCTGCCCGGCGCGGTGGACGGACCGCGCATCCAGGCGGTCATCGCCGCCAAGGCCAGGGCGCTCGGCAAGCCGGTGGACGAGATGACCCGGATTTACACCCGCCAGGCCGTGCTGGACCGCATGATCGCCAGCCGCGACGTGGCCAATATGGTGCTGTTTGCCGCCAGCGACCTGGCCCGCAACGTCACCGGACAGGAGCTGGTGGTTGACGGCTTCATCCAGGCCCTGAACTGACCGGACCGCGCCGCAATAGCCCTATTTTTGCTGGTATTGCCTGGCACAGGGGGATCAGGAATAAACACGCTTGGCAAACAGCCGTCGGAGGACGTTGCATCGTGATTTCAAGATTGGCTCCGCTCGCCCTGGCGATGCTTTTCGCGGCGGCTCCGGCATTGGCCGCGGACAATTACCAGACCGATATCGGGCCCACGCCCAAGAATGGCCGCCAGGGCGGCAATGTCCAGGGGCGCGGCACGGTGCTGGCGACGCTGGACAGGAACGTCTTCACCATCCAGGGCAAGTTCGCAGGCCTGTCCTCCCCCGCCACCCAGGCGCGGCTTCACATCGGCAATGTGATGGGCGGCACGGGACCGGCCATCGGCCCGCTCAAGATCGCCCAGGACAAGAGCGGCGAGATATCCGGCACCTTCACCCTCACCCCCGCCCAGGTCGCCGGACTGAAGGTGGGCAAGCTCTACGTCATGCTCGACAGCCAGAGCGCGCCCAAGGGCAATCTGTGGGGCTGGTTCCAGCCCGCCCATGTCACCGTGCCGGAAGGCGTGCCGCAGATGGGCACCTGGTACATCCCAAATCTTCTCGACGACCAGAATGATGGCGCCGACAAAAAGAACAATAGCTGAGCGCCGACAGGAGCAGACATGATCAGCCATCCCATGCGCGCCGTAGGCGCCACAATCGGATTGAGCGCGGCCGCGGCCGCCGCCATCTGGACCTCGTATGCCATCGCGCAAACCGGCAAGCCCGGCCCCTTCACCGATGCCCAGGCCCAGGCCGGACAGCCCGTCTATGTCAGCCGCTGCGCCGGCTGCCACGATGCGGGCGGCGAAACCGCCAGGCTGATGGGCCCGGCCTTCACCCAGGGCTGGAAATCGCGCGGCACCGCCGAGCTTTACACCCGCATCAAGACGACCATGCCCTTCAACAATCCGGGCAGCCTCAGCGAAGCCGAGGCCAGCGCGGTCCTTGCCTATATCCTCAAGAGCAACGGCGCCACGCCCGGCGCGACGGCCTTCACCCCGACCACGGATGTGGCGATCGGCAGCATCGTCCCGGAACGCCGCGACCCCTATGCGGGCTATGTCAGCCTGAGCGGCGCGCAGGCGGCCACGGGCCTCACCTTCCCCGGCACGGTGAAAAGCTACACCCCCGTCACCGAAGAAATGCTGCTGAACCCGCCGGCCAATGACTGGCTGATGCATTACCAGAATTACGCGGGCTGGAGCCATTCGCCGCTGAAGCAGATCACGCCGCAGAATGTGCAAAATCTGCAATTGCGCTGGGTCTGGTCGCTGGAGGATGGCGAGCGCCAGCAGATCACGCCCCTGGTGCATGATGGAGTGATGTTCGTCTCCACCGTCATCAACAATACGGTCCAGGCGCTGAACGCCGCCACCGGCGACCTGATCTGGGAAAACCGCCTGGGTCCACGGCTGGACAACCAGGTGAATGCCACCGCGCGCGCCATGGCGCTTTATGGCGACCAGCTTTTCTATCCGGCCAGCGACGCGACCATGTATGCGCTGGACGCGCGTACCGGCAAGGTCAACTGGAAGTTCAAGATGTCCAATTACGGCCGCGACAAGATCGGCGGCGTGATGATCGCGGACGGCAAGCTGATCATCGGCCTGGGCGTCTGCGACGAGCCCTCGCTCCAGGACCGCTGCTATATTGCCGCCTATGACGTGAAGGACGGCCACCAGATCTGGAAGTTCAACACGGTCGCCTATCAGGGCGAGCCCGGCGGCAACACCTGGGGCAACATGGCAAATGGCGAGCGCTCGGGCGCCGACGCCTGGATCGCCGGCACCTATGATCCCAAGCTGCGGCTGATCTATTTCGGCACCGGCCAGGCCAAGGCGGGCAAGAACGGCATCGGCGACAAGCTGTTCAGCAACGCGACGATTGCGCTGGATGTCGATACCGGCAAGCTCAAATGGTACCACCAGACCGCGCCCGACGAAGGCCTGGACCTGGATGAGGTCTATGAGAAAATCCTGGTCGACAATGGCCCCCAAAAGCTGCTGCTCACCGCCGGCAAGAAGGGCATCCTGTGGAAGCTGGACCGCGCCACCGGCAAGTTCGTCGATTATGTGCCGATGGTCTTCCAGAACGTCTTCACCCATATCGACCGCAAGACCGGGCGGGGCACCTATCGCCCCGACATCCTGAACCCCGATCCGAACAATTCACGCCCCTCCTGCCCGGCCCAGTCGGGCGGGCACAACTGGCCGGCCGCCAGCTATGTGCCCGATGACGACATGATCATCTTCCCGCTGATGCAGATCTGCGTGACGTCGCAGGGTGACATGATCGGCAATTTCGAGGCCCCCGCGTCCGACGGCAATATGGGGCGCCTCAGCGCCTATCGCGTGAAGGACCTCAAGCCGCTCTGGACCTTCCAGCAGCGCGCGCCCTTCCTCACCAGCTCCATGACCACGGCCGGCGGTGTCGGCTTTATCGGCGACTGGGACCGCACCTTCCGGGCGTTCGACGTCAAGACCGGCAAGACCCTGTGGAAGACCCGGCTGGGGACCACCGCGCAGGGCTTTCCCACCACCTTCATGGTCGATGGCGAGCAGTTCGTCGCCGTTCCCACCGGCTATAACGGCGGCAGCCCGCAATTGCGGCCCAGCACCATGTTCGCCTTCGAGCGCAACCGGCCGCTGGTGGGTCACGCCGTCTATATCTTTGCCCTGCCCAAGGCGCAGTGACAGGACTGATTTGGCGGGGAAAGTGGAGCCGGATCGCGCGGCTTTCAGGGGCGTGGCGGGCGCAAACAGCCTGCTTGCTCTTACGTCGGCGGCTTGCTAAACCCCCGGTCCTACCGGGATTTTTCCCACTGACGTGCGGTCATGGCGGAACGGTAGACGCGCTAGCTTGAGGTGCTAGTGGGGCAACCCGTGGAAGTTCGAGTCTTCTTGACCGCACCATCACCCCTCCCCGTCGGCTAGCGAACCACACCCGATTTTCGGGCACAGCAGGGACGATTGCGGCCCGCGCGCGATTTTGCCCTGGATGCAACGGCCTGCGCCGCCAGCCCTATCGCTTTGGCAGGGGTGGATCGAAGCTTTCCCGTGCATTCAACCCCGCGGGATCGAAACCGGCCACCTTCTTGTAGTCGTCGGCGATTTTCTTGCGCTCGTCGAAGGGCAGCAGCAAATCCAGATCGTCGTTCCGGTTGGGCGCCCGCTCTTCCGCCAGTTGCAGCACCTGGTCCGGGCCATTCGCCCGGTTCATCTCCACGATGCGCGCCGTGGCAGTCCGGCGGATAGCGTCATAGTGGCTAAGCGCCTCATCGAGGGAAGCAGAGGTCGCCAGATGAAAGGCAA
Organism: uncultured Rhizobium sp.; assembly: GCA_964343955.1. Lineage (GTDB taxonomy): Bacteria > Pseudomonadota > Alphaproteobacteria > Micropepsales > Micropepsaceae > Rhizomicrobium. The sequence continues at coordinate 16,152 of CAYFKU010000034.1, forward strand.
GCACACGCGCATCGATAATGGCCTGGGTCGCGCCGTTGGAGCCGATGGGGTACATGGGATGGGCGGCGTCGCCCAGCAGGGTTGCGCGCCCGAATGACCAGCGCGGCAGCGGATCCCGATCGACCATTGGAAATTCGTATATGTCGCCAGAGCCATTGACGATCGCTTCGAGGTCGGCGTCTGGCCAGTTCCAGCCGCCAAAAGCGGGAAGAAAATCCGCGCGGTTTCCGATCCTGCTCCAGTCTTCGCGGGGCGGCGCCGGGATTTCGTCGGGCCCGTGATTGAGGTCGCAGATCCAGTTGATGAGGCTTTCGCCCGTCTGGGGATTGTAGCGAATGGGATAGGCCACGAACTTGCGGCTGGCATAACCCGCCCAAAGCATGGAGCGCCCGCCCAGAAGCTTTGTCCGGCTGCGCGTGGTCGCGCGATACAAAAGGCCGCCGCGCCATTTGGGCGCCCCCTCGTCCGGATAGAAGGCCCGGCGCACGACCGAATGGATGCCGTCGGCCCCCACCATCGCATCGGCCCGGACCGAGCCGACGGCAGCTCCCGTTGTCCGATCCTGGAAATGTGCCAGGACACCGTCTGCACGCAGCTCAAAGCGCTCCAGCGCATGGCCCATGCGGATGGAGTCTTCGCCGAGCCGCTCGCGCGTTACGCGGGCAAGCATCATCTGCAGCTCACCGCGATGGATCGCGATCTGCGGCCAACGATAGCCCGCCGCCACACCTCTGGGCTCATGCCACAGGCGGCGCCCCCACTTGTTCAGATAGACAAGCTCGTCGATTTCGACGCCGATTGCGCGCAGGTCGTCGAGCAGCCCAAGCTCCGCAAGCTCGCGCACCGCATGCGGCAGCAGATTGATGCCAACGCCCAGGGGGGCGAGGACCTTTGCCGCCTCATATACCACCGGGCGAAAACCGGCCTTGTGCAGACTGAGCGCGGCGGTCAGGCCGCCAATACCCGCCCCGACAATGATGATATGCGCGCCGCCCTCCATGTCGCCGTCCATCAATGCGCTAGGTCAGCCGAAAGACTTGCAGATTGACACAGTGGGCAAGCCGCTCACCGGCGCTGACGGCAACAAAGCTGTTGAGATAGGCGAGAGCCGGGCTGGAGGTTTTGAACCGTATCGCAGTACGAAAATAATATTCGCCCGCCCCCACGGCTTCACCCTGCTGCAAACGCGCCGAGACGTCCGGCGCGGCATGGCGTATCCCGCGCGAATCCACCTCCACCAATCCCTCTTCCAGAGACAGGATATAATGGGCGGCTATGTCCAGAGTGCCTTCGGGGCCGATCTGCTGCCAATCCGCGCCCGGCAGGATGACGCCCTTATGGGCGCCGCTGACCGCGCCCCCCAGTATCGGGATCATGCGCCGGCCCACGCCGCCGCATTGGCCAAGGTTGACCGGTTCGCCGACCTGAACCGCAAGATGAAACAAGGGGACGAGCTCGATCATCGCTTCAATCCGCTATGCCCGCTTTCCCCGCCTGCGAGGTCAGATACCGCCGCCATCCGTGAGATGGATGCCACATTCATCCTTGTCGAGGCCCGCCCAGCGCCCCGCGCGATAGTCTTCGCCGGCCTGGACCCGCCGTGTGCAGGGCATGCAGCCGATCGAGGGATAGCCATCATCGACCAGAGGATGTTGCGGAAGCTTGTGGCGCTCCGCGAACGCCTCCAGTTGATGCTGGTCCCAGTTCCACAGGGGATTGAAGCGGAAGCGCCCCTCGAACAATTCCACCGGCTCCATCACGGCGCGGGCGCGCGTCTGAAAGCGCTTGCGGCCGGTGATCTGGGAGCTGAATGGCTCCAGCGCCCTGGCCAGCGGCACGGTTTTGCGAAAGTCGCAGCAGGCGTCGGGGTTCTTCGACCACAGGGTGCCTTCGGGATCGTGGCGCTGCCGCTCGTCCAGCGACGGCGAAAGCGCGCGCACATCGCCAAGGCCCAGCGTGTCCTGCAGGCGGTCGCGATAACGCAGGGTTTCGCCGAACAGCTTGCCGGTATTGAGAAACAGGACCGGCGTATTGGGATCGACCTGGGCCACCAGCTTGAGCAGCACGGCGGATTCGGCGCCGAAAGAAGACACCACGGCGGTCTTGCCCAGGAATTCTCCGGTCAGGGCCAATTCCACCACGCCCAGCGCATCCTTGCCCGCCGCCTTGTCCTGCAGCGCTTTCAGATGCGCCAGCAGCTCGGCATCCGGCTCCGGTTTCGGGCGCAGGCCGCGCCGCGGATCGATCACAGTCACATTGCCATTGGTCGTGGGGCTCATAGCCAACCCATCCGCGCGATCAGCTCGCGCATCTGTCTTGAAACCTCGGCCGGCGAAAGGCCCTGGGCCCGCCATCTGGCCCGGGCCAAACCCAGCTCCTTGAGACGCCCGGTCCATTCCGGCCCGAACTGGTCGGCCAGAGTCTCGCGCAGCCGCCGGGCCAGGCCCGGCGCCTGCCCGCCTGTGGAAATGGCCAGAAGCAGGTCGCCCCGACGCACCATGGCAGGGACATGGAAATCGCAGAGGGGAATCACGTCTTCGACATTGACCAGCACCTTGCGGCGCCGGGCCCGGGAGGCCAGCTCCCGCGCCTCTTCCTCCGGCAGGCCAGCCACGAATAGGACCTGCAGCCCTTCCAGGGCCTCGTTAGGGACGGTTTCGTCGAAGAGCTGGGCTTCCACACCCGCCTCGGCCAGCAAGGCCGCCCGGCGATCGCGCAGTTCTCCCTGGCCGGCCAGGCCGATCTTGAGACCCACGGGATTGAGGACAATCGGAAGCATCCACCCTCTCTAGCGGGAGAGAGGTAGGGCCGCCAGCGCTAATTTGCAAGAATTAGGTGGAGAATATAAATAACTACACTATATTTGTGTAATTACTCATAGCTCTTGAGCAGATCGACCACCGAAACGGCGATCTTGTCGCCCTGGATCTGGATTTCGCCCTTCGCGACAGGTTTGTCATTGGCCATGATGGTGACGGGATCGTCCTGGTGGCTGTCCAGCTCGATCACGGCGCCACGGCCCATGCGCAGCAGCTGGTGCATCGGGATCACCGAGCGGCCCAGCACCACCGAAATTTCCACCTTCACATTGTCGACGTTGGAAGCCATACCCGAGCCCTGCATTCTGATGATCCCGCCAGCCTGACGGAACATGGTTTCGGAAATCTTAATTTGAGCGCGCCCGTTAAGACCTTAAAGGACGTGGAATGGCGGATCACCGATGCGCCAGTCCCCTATCCCCAGGCTTTGGCCGAAATGGAAGCGCGCGCCGCGGCGATTGCCGAAGGCAGCGCGGGCGAGCAGATATGGCTGCTGGAACATCCGCCCATCTATACCGCAGGTACCAGCGCGCGGGAGGAAGACCTGATTGAGGCGCGCTTCCCCGTCTATCGCACCGGACGCGGTGGCCAGTTCACCTATCATGGTCCCGGCCAGCGGGTGGCCTATGCGATGCTGGACCTCAAGCACCGCAAGCCGGATGTGCGGGCCTATGTCCATGACCTTGAAGAATGGCTGATCCAGGCGCTGGCGGAATTCAACGTCCGGGGCGAGCGTCGCGAGGGCCGCGTCGGTATCTGGGTGCAGCGCGGCATCCGGGAGGACAAAATTGCGGCGCTGGGGGTGCGTATCAAGCGCTGGGTGAGCTTTCACGGCGTGGCGCTGAACGTCGATCCGGACCTGACGCATTTTTCCGGCATCGTGCCCTGCGGCGTCACCGCGCATGGAGTCACCAGCCTGGCCGATCTGGGTATCGTGGCCAGCATGGCGGATGTAGATGTTGCGTTGAAGCGGAGCTTCGGGAAGATTTTCGGTTAGAGTGGAGCGTCCGGCGACCCGAAGCGGCACTGCCGCGAAGGGTCGTCCGGCGCGTCAACAATAAAAAGAGAGGAAAACCATGCCGCGCGTGTCAGCCGCCTTCTTCGCTCTCGGTGTCGTCTATCTTTTGATGGGCATGATGTGGGGCATGTATATGGGCGGAGCCGAGGACTTCACCATGATGCCCGCCCATGCGCACCTAAACCTTCTGGGCTGGGTGACCATGGCGATCTATGGCACTTTATATGCGCTTACCCATGCCAGCCTGTCGCCGAAACTGGCCTGGACAAACTTCATCCTGGCGGCCGGCGGCGTGGCGGTCATGATACCGTCGCTGGCCCTGTATCTGGGCGGACGGGATGCCAAGTTCATTCCCGGCATTGTGTCGGGTGAAGTGCTGACGGTGCTGGGCCTTCTGGTTTTTGCCGTATCGGTCTGGCGCGAACTGATGCGGCCGCGTTTGGGCTGACGCGGGCTCGGAACCCGCGGAATTGCAAAAGCGGCGATCCGCCTGACACAAGCGAGCAGCGGCACGATCCGGGCGCGAATGGCCCGCGCCTAAAGCGTTTGACGCCGGACGAAGCCCTTTTCCCTGGGGGGCTCGCTATTGTGCAGGTCCACGGCGGTGACCTTGGCGCCGTATGGCCCCTTGGTGGCGAAGCCGACGAACAATTCCACCTGCCTGGTGGGACCGGAGATCAGCGCTTCCACGGTGCCGTCGGAGCGGTTGCGGACCCAGCCGTCCAGCTTGTTCTGCTGGGCGGCGGCCAGCAGAAAATCCCGAAAGCCCACGCCCTGGACAATGCCATAGACCTGGACGCGCAGGGAGGTGATATCATCGCTCAAACTCGTTCTCCCCGCAGCTGACCATTGCCTTATACATGGTTTGCCTTCATTTCCAGACAAGATGCTCCTTTCCTCGCGTTCCCTTTCGCTTGCCGTGTTCCGCCCCCATCTGGAGAACGGTCTTTCCGTTGGCGTGGGGGTGGGCCTGACCGGCTTGTGCGTGGGCCTCGCGCTGGGTTTCAATGCCGGCGTCGCTGCCGCCACAGGCGCGCTTTGCGTGTCCCTGCCCGACCGAAACGATCCGCTGCGGCTGAAAGCCTGGCTGATCGGCTTCGGTGTCGTCTGCACTGTTCTTTTCACGGCGCTGTCTTCCTTCACGCGCTTTTCCGCCCCCGCTTTTGTGGCCGCGACAGCCTTCACCGGCATCGCCTGTGGCCTGATCTCGGCTTATGGCCGCTGGTCGCTGTCGGTGGCCATGTGCTGCGTTTTGGCCTTTGTGTTTGCCATGGGCCAGCCCCTGGAAAATCCCTCGGACGCGGCCGATCATCTTGTCCTGACCGCATGCGGCGCCCTGCTCTACGCAGTCTATGCGCTGATCACCGGCTGGATCCTGGACGATCGCGGGCGCCGCCTGCTGCTGTCGGAAGCCATGCAGGCCTTCGCCGCCTATCTGCGGGCCAAGGCCGCGATCTATGATCCGGACACAGCCCGCCCCTTCCGCGCCCTGATCGATGCGCACGCCACCCTGGCGGACCGGCTGCAGGTGGCGCGGGACAATCTGTTCGCCCGGCGCAGCTCGCGCACCCAGCTCAAGCGCATCGACACGCTGATCGCCCTGCTGGACGCGTTCGAGACGGTTCTGTCATCGGACGCCGATATGGAAACCGTGCGCACCATCGATCAGCGCCAGTTTATGTGGCGACTGAACCAATTTGTGCATGGCATGGCGGAAGAAGTGGAGCGGCTGACCCTGGCGCTGCGCCATTCCCGCGGCCACAGTTCCCCCCGCCCCCATGCGGAAGAGGCGCGGCAATTGCTTGCGGCGCTTGAAGAGGTCCGCAAGGCGGCGCCCCAGGATCCGGGACTGCCGGCGCTCACCTCAACCATCAACAAGCTGGTGCTGGCGGACAGCTATATCGCCACGCTGGCAATCGCACTGGACGATGCCACGCCTCCCACAGAGCTGGCGGCCAGCCTGGATCTGGACCTGTTCCGCCAACCGGCGCCGCACGGCATCGGCGTGCTGCTGCGCCAGCTTCGCTGGCATGCGCCCGCATTGCGCTATGCCATTCGCCTGTCTCTGGCCATGACGGCGGGCCTGACGCTGACGCTGATCTTCCCGCGCTTCGCCCATGCCAACTGGATATTGCTGACAATCGGCCTGATCCTGCGCGCCAATTACAGCGTCACGCGCCAGCGGCGCTGGGACCGCGTCACGGGCACCCTGATCGGCTGCGCCCTGGCGGTCTTCTTCCTTAACACCATGCCGGCACCGGTGCTGCTGCTGCTGATCGTTCTGGCGGTCGGCACCAGCCATGCCTATGGCCTGGTGGCCTATCGCGTCACCGCGATCGGCGCCTCGATTTCATCCCTGCTGCTGCTGCATTTCGTCGATCCGCTGGTGCATCCGCAATTCTTCGAGCGCATCGTCGATACCATGATCGGGGCCGGCCTGAGTTGGGCGTTCAGTTATCTTCTGCCCAACTGGGAGCGGCATGACCTGCCCCGCACAGTGGCGGGACTTCTGGAAGCCGATGCAGGCTTTGCCGAAGCCGCGCTTGTTCGGGGGGCGACCGGCCAGCGCTATCGCCTGGCGCGCAAGACCGCTCTGGATTCCGTGGCGCAATTGTCGGGCGCGATCCGGCGGCTGGCGGACGAGCCCAATGCCAATCGCCGCGCTCTGGCGGCACTGGGGGAATTGCTGGCCGCCAACTATCTGCTGGCGTCCGACCTGTCATCCATGCCCGTGCTGTTCAAGCTCCGGGCGCAGGAACTGGAGCCCGCGGCGGCCGATACCGCCATTGCCGCCACGCGCCAGCGGGTGGCCGACATCCTAAAGCCCGGCGGGCCGGAACATGAACCGCAGCAGCACGAACGGCTCGGACTGGCGCATATGCAGGGTAGCGAGGCGATGGAGGTGCTGGCACGGCGCCTGGAACATATTGAAAATTCGGCGCGCAAAGTGGCGCGGCTGGCGGTAAGGCCGGTCTTGGAGAATATCTGACGGCGCGGACTGAAGCCGCCTGTTCATCATCGGGCCCTGGGGCATAGCCCACGCGCATGGCGGCCGCAGGACGTTGTCATACCGATCACAGCCGGCGGCGTGCCAATATATTCAGCGCGACAGGTCTTCCAGCACGGCGCGGATGCGCCAGAGCGCTGCATGCAGATCGCGTTCAGCCTCGCGCCGCCAAAGGCGCAGGATCACATAGCCCTGCTCGCTCAGAAGCCGGTCCCGCACGATGGCACCGGTTCGACGACGGCCCGGCTCGCCATCCTCCAGAAGCACAACAAGCCCCAGATCATGCTCGACAAAATCCAGGGTGAAAGTGCGAAATGGCGCGTTGCGCCGAAAGCTGTGATCGGGCATCGCTTTCAGACGCGCCCAGAGACGATTGTCCAGCGTGTTGCGTGGGGCCAGCGGCCGGGTTCGGCGCAAGGATCGCTGCATCACGCCGCGGCGCGCGCGGCGGTCATCAGTTCAACCGCCTTGTCCAGCTCATGCGCCAGCGCGGTGGCGCGTTTGGCGGCGTCGGCGTCCTCGCCCCATTTCTCAGCCTGATAGGTTTCATCGATGCGGGAAAGCTGAAACACCTGGGCACCGTTGGCGGCGCCGTCCGCCACCGCAAGTCCCAGCACCAGGCTGCCGGTGATGGACGCGATGACATGCAATGCGCCCAGTGCAAAAGGATCGAGCGCGTCAACCGCCTGGCGCAGGGCCGAAAGCGCCTTGGGATCCTGATCGACATGGGTGAAACCCGCCGCGACCGTCATGACCGCGCCATAGCGGCTGCGGGCCCAATCCAGCCAGGGGTCCCAGCCCGCGCCCTGCCGCGCCACCAGTTCAAGCGGCTGATGGGCGCGGTAGCAGAGCAGGTCATTCTCGGCAAAACGCATTACCGCGTCTGTCACCTCGGCGCGACGGGTGGCGACGCCGTCGATCACGGTATTGGCGAGGCGCAGAAGCGGCATGGAGGTGGCGATGATGGTGTCGCCCTGCCCGCGCCATTCGGCGGCAATGGCGGCCGCCAGATCTTCGGTGGGCAAAGCCAGCGTATGGCCGGCCGGTGTCTTGACGGACCGGCCATCCAGCAGCACGGCGAAGCCGTCCTCGGCCGGAGCGGTCGAGACGTCCTTGTAAAAGCGCTTCATCTCTTTTTCTTTTTCGGCGGAAAGGGATCGCTGCGATCCTCAGGATCAAAACCCAGCAGCTTCCAGCTTTTCAGCATATGCGGCGGCAGCGAAGCCGTGACCTGAAGCCGGCCGCCATCGGGCCTTCCGATATCGATTGAGCGCGCGTGCAGGTGCAGCTTGTCGGGAATGTCGCCTCTGGCCCGCGCATCGGTGCCGCCATATTTGAAATCGCCGACGATGGGAGTGCCCAGGCTGGCCAGATGGACGCGAATCTGGTGGGTGCGACCGGTGATCGGGCGGGCGGCCACCCAGGCGAACTCCTGCCCGGCCGTGCCCATCACGGCATATTCGGTGAGCGCGAATTTGGCCTCGTCATCGTCGCTGACGGTCATGCGCTCGTCGCGGCCGCGCGGCCCATGGCCGCCCTCCTTGACCAATGCGGCCTTGATCACGCCATGCTTCTGCTTCGGGACCCCGCGCACCAGCGCCCAATAGACCTTGGACGTGTCGCGCATGGCCAGGGATTGGGACAGGCCCGAAGCAGCCTGCGCCGTGCGCGCCACCAGCAGCACACCCGATGTATCGCGGTCCAGCCGATGCACAAGCTTGGGCCGGGTCGGCTTTTCATATTGCAGACTGTCCAGCATGCCATCGACATGTTTGGTGAGACCGCTGCCGCCCTGCGTTGCCAGACCGGCGGGCTTGTCGATCACGATGACCTGCTTGTCCATATAGAGGATGCGGTCGGCCAGACTTCCCTTGTCCTTGGACGCAAGGGGGTGACTGGCTTCGGCCGGGGATTTTTGCGGCCGCGTATCCCTGGCATGCACCACCTGGGGCGGCAGCCGCATGGACTGGCCTGCGGCAATGCGCGTGTCGGCGTCGGCGCGCTTGCCGTCCAGCCGCACCTCGCCCTTGCGCAACAGCTTTTGCAGCAACACATGGGTGACCGCGGGGTAATGGCGCCTGAACCAGCGGTCCAGCCGGATGCCGTCATCATCCGGATCTATGGTGCGAAGCTCAGGCATAGAGGGCGCGGATGATCCAGAGACCGGCGATCAGCGCAAGGATCGAGAGGCTTACCGATCCGACAATGTATGCCGCCGCCAGGCCATACTGGCCCTTTTGCAGCAGCAGGACACTGTCCAGCGCGAAAGTCGAGAAGGTCGTGTAGCCGCCCAGAATGCCGACGGTTAGGAAACTGCGCAGTTCGGGCGAAAGGTTGAGACGCAGGGCGCCGGCTTCAACAATCATGCCCATCAGAAGTCCGCCGGTGATGTTGACGATAAAGATGCCCCAATTGAACGCGGCGCCTGGCGGCTGCAGCCAGCCGGCAACGTAATAGCGCGCCAGGGCGCCCATCCCACCGCCGACCCCTACCGCGAACAGCATTCCCATCTACGGCTCCCCCTCGTCGCCATCCCTGGCCCGCCTGGCGCGCAGCTTGGACCAGTAATCGAGCCGCTTGGCAATCTCCCGCTCAAAACCTGTTTCCTTCGGGCTGTAGAATTGCTGGCGGTCCATTTCGTCCGGAAAATAATTCTGGCCGGAAAAGCCATCCTCGGCATCGTGATCGTACTGATAGCCTTTGCCGTAACCCAGATTTTTCATCAGCTTTGTGGGCGCGTTCAGGATATGCGCCGGCGGCATCAGGGAGCCATGCGCCTGCGCCGCCCGCCTGGCGGCGCCCAGCGCCTTATAGACCGCATTAGATTTTGGCGCGCTGGCCAGATACAGCACACATTGCGCTAGTGCGATCTCCCCTTCCGGGCTGCCCAGAAAGTCGAACACATCCTTGGCCGCCAGGGCCTGATGCACCGCTTCCGGATCGGCCAGGCCGATGTCCTCTACCGCGGCGCGCACCAGGCGGCGCGCGATATAAAGCGGCTGCTCGCCCCCGGCCAGCATGCGCGCCAGCCAGTAGAGCGCCGCATCGGGATCGGAGCCCCGGATCGACTTATGCAGCGCCGAGATGATGTTGAAATGTTCCTCCCGGCTCTTGTCATAGAGCGGCATCCGCCTTTGTACCGCCCCGACCAGTCCGGCGGGATCCAGCGGCGCGACCGTCTTCACGCTCGAAAGTTCCTCGACCAGATTGAGCAGATAGCGGCCATCGCCGTCGGCCATGGCGCGCAGGCTCGCGCGCGCATCGCCGGTCAGGGGCAGCGCCTGGCCACAATAGGCTTCGGCGCGCGCCAGCAAGGTCTCAAGCGCGGCATCATCGAGCCGCCGCAGGACAAGAACCTGGGCGCGGGACAAAAGCGCGCCATTCAGTTCGAAGGACGGATTCTCGGTGGTGGCCGTCTCATTAAAAAAAAAACCGTCTTCCACCACGGGCAGGAA
>CAYFKU010000035.1:0-533 GCA_964343955.1 uncultured Rhizobium sp.
GTCATAGGGCTCTGCCTCATCGTCTTCCAACTGCTCCTGCCGCGCGGCCTGACGGTCGCGCAGGATCGCATCGCGCCCGGCAAAATCCCCGGCGCTCGCCGTGGCCTGGGCGCGCCAGGGGATGGCGGGCACATTGTAAGTGGGCACCCCGGCCACCGCGACCTGTGCCGGGCTCGCTCCGGCCTTGACCGGGTCTGCTTGCGGCGCGGCCTTCAGCCCGGCCGTGGCCGGCTTGAGCTGCCTCGTCATGCCGGGTGGCGGCTTCATGTCGGCCTCAGCCAGCACCGGGGCGGGCCGGGCGTCGCTGCAGATCGGCCTCGCCATGCTCGCCGCCCCGGCGCACGAAAAAGGCTTTCAGCGACGCGTCCGAAGATTGCAACTCCGGCCGGAAAGTGTTGACGAAACGGTTATAGGCGCCGGCCTCGTGACACTGGAACGCTGCTACCATCAACTCCTGCTGCAGCACCGCGGTCTTGAGGGCGGCGGCTTCGGTGGGATTGGCGCAATCTCCCGCTGCCAGCGCGGGGTTGGAC
>CAYFKU010000035.1:543-1393 GCA_964343955.1 uncultured Rhizobium sp.
GGCAGAACCCTGTTTCAGCATGACGGTCCCTTCGAAAAGCCCTTCCGTTCACTTCGATGCGCTGCGTGGCCGTTCGCAGCGGCCGCTGGGCGGATCGGAGCGATCCAGCCGGGCCACCACTTCGCCCGCGCCGCCGGCGCAGGAGACCCAGCGGAATTTGTAGGATCCATCCCGGTCCTTCAGGCTGGTGTCGCTGGCCAGGGCGCCGAAGCCTTTGGCTGCAACGCTGCCCGCAACACTGGTCGTGACCACGCCGCTGCCGCCGCAGGATGTGAGGCTGTTGTCGCTGTCGGCCATGCAATAGGCGAACTGCACCGCGAAGTCGCAACTGTTGCGGAAGCCCCAGCTATGGCCGTCGCTGTCCACCTGCAGGCAGCGCGAGGCGTCCTTGTCGCCGGACGATGGAGCAGCCGGCGGCGCCATCGCCATGGCGCTGCCAATGGCTGGAACCGCGATGGCGCTGTCGATGGTGTGAATTTCCGATGGCTTGACGGCAACGCTTTCCAGGCCCGCATTGGGCCCGCCCGCGGGACGATAATCGCCGATGCGATAGGATGCTTTTGCAACGCGCGCGGGCGCATCGCGCAGGATGGCGGCACGGGCCGGCATTTTCAGCTGACTTTTTCGCTCCGGCCTAGCCTTGGCCACCGCCGGCGGACTGCTCGGCGCCGGATTGGCGGGCGGCACATTCGCCGCCTGGCTTTCCGGGGCGCAGCCATCCCCGCCCATGCCGGTTACCGGCAGGCCCAGTTTGCTGGCATAGGCATTCAGCGCCATCTTCTTTTCGACATCGCTGAAATTGTGACCCGGCGGATACCAGGCATGGCAGGAAGGTCCGCTATCGGCCTCC
>CAYFKU010000035.1:1403-13269 GCA_964343955.1 uncultured Rhizobium sp.
GCACGCCGCCTTCCGGGCTGGAAGACAGCATCGCCGAGCGGCCATCCGCATAGCGGATTTCCACGCCCTTTCCCGTCAGCCTGAAAAAGCCGGTGACGGATGAACCGGCGCTGGGACTGGCCCCGTCCTCCACCACCGTGCCCATGCGCTCGGTCATGAAGGTGAAGGTGGTCTTCCGGGCGTTGCCGTCCATCGGCACCACCTGCAGTTCCATGCCGCCTTCGATCACGGTCAGGGCGATGGACGAACCATCCACCCCGACAAGGGTCTTGCCGGACACGCTGCCGAAGGGCGCGCTGGATGCATCGGCGCCGCGCGCGGTCTTTTTTTCGGCCTCGCCTCCGCTTTCCGTGGATGCTGTCTTGAGACCCGCGGCCGCGCCTTCCAGCCGCCCGTCCACGAAATTGCCGCGCAGCAGGGTGCCGTCGGCGCGGCGCAACTCACCGCTGCCGTTCGGCCGGTCATTCTTCCAGTCGCCGGCATAGCGGTCGCCGTTGGAGCGCCGCAAAATCCCAAAGCCGTTCATTTGGCCGTCTGTCCAGACGCCTTCGAAGCGGTCGGCATTGTCGGTGGTCAGGATGCCCGCGCCATTGAAGCGGCCCCCCACGGTCTCCCCGTCATAGCTCCAGCCCTGTCCCCAGCGGGTGATGATGTGTCCGTCGGGGATCACGCCACGCCGGAAGACGGCGGTGAAGCTCTGGCTCTGTCCGTCATGGCTGAAGGTCGCGGTGCCCATGCCTTCGGCAAAGCCATCCATGCAGGCGCCGGTCCAGCTCACGCGGTCACCCGCGGCCGCGCCGGCGCTGAACAGGGCGCAGTCGCCATCCTTCAGCCAGGAACCGGATTGCTGTTTCGACAAGTCGGGCGTCTGCGCCCAAACATTCGCCAGGCCGCAGTTCAGCCAGGCGGCGGCCAGGACTGCCTTCGCGATCCACGACATGCCTTTTGCCCTGAACCAGGAGAGCCAGCCCCATTGCCGCCCTCGCCAATCAAACTGCGCTCAAAGCCCGGCACTGAAAAGATGGAGCAGATGGTGCGGCAAACGAGTGGTTTACACGCGCAAAGAAAAGATAGAGATCGCCGGAAAAGGCCGATTTTATCGGGGCGGAATCTCACTTCTGTACATCGCGCCGTTCATCTTCGTGGCAAGGTTCCCGCCGTTCATCTGGGGTTCATGTAGATGAACGGAAAGGTCGCGACTGTCCGCGCAGACAGAAATGAAAAGAGCGCCGCTTGTGGCGGCGCTCTTGTATTTCCGGAAAAGGGGGGGCGTCAGACCAGGTGCTGTTCGGCCTGGATCAGCCCGCGAATATATCCGAATTCGAACGCGAAATTTTCATTGGCGCCGGTGGCGGCATTCTCGCCCACCACCTTGGGCGCATGATCGGGCATCAGCAGGTCTTCATAGCCGATTTCGCGATAGACCTTCAGCGCCTTGACGAAATCGACATCGCCCTCATCGGGGAACATCTCGGCGACAAAGTCGTCGCGCCGGCCGCGGATGTTGCGGAAATGGACGTTGAAGATCTTCTTGCGGCTGCCGAACCAGCGAATGACATCGCCGATTTCCGCGTCGGGATTCTGCAGGTCTTCCGAGATCGTGCCCTGGCAGAAATTCAGGCCGTGATAGGGGCTTTCCTTGTAGGTGACGAATTTCTTCAGTCCGTCGATGGTGCCCAGCACGGTATGGATGCCGCGATAGCCTTCCGGCGGCATGCCCGGATCGTTGGGGTGGCAGGCGATGCGCACCTTGTTCTCGTTCGCCACCGGCACGACGTGATCCAGGAAATAGGCGATGCGTTCCCAGAACTGGTCTTCGCTGACATTGCCGGCGCGGGTCAGGGGCGGATTCTTGGCCTGGGCTTCCTTGAAGTTCCACTTGCTATAGACGGTGTCGCCGCGCCCCGGCACTTCTTCGGAACGCACCACGCCCAGGATGGACATATTGTATTTCAGGGTGCGGATGCCGGCCTTGGCGCAGGTGCGGATATGGTTCTGGAAAGCCTCGATTTCGCGGGCCCGTTCCGGTTCCTTGGCCAGCATGATGCCGGGATTTTTCTCCCGGTCGATCAGGGACGAGGTGAGGAGGACGCTGTCCACGATCTCGACCTTCACCTTCCACTTGTTGGCGATGTCCAGCATCTTGTTCATCTCTTCCAGGGTCGGATAGAGACGGCTGGGGTCGGTCACGATCGGGCTGCTGCAAACCGCATCGACGCCAAAGCGCGATACCCAGGCGGCGGTACGGTCGGTCAGGCTGCCGAACTGATGACCAAGCCGCGCCTTCAGCGGCGGCAGCTTGGCGCTGGCGGCCGCTTCACCCGGCCTGGCGGGATAATGCCGGCTCTGCGCCGATGCTTCGGTGAGGCTGCCCGCGGCGGCCGCGGCGGCGCCGGCTCCCGTCACGGAAAAAAACTTGCGGCGATCCATTTACGTCTCCTCTGGTGATCTGATCAATTCACGCCTGACGAATTCAGGATGGGCTTCAGGCCGGCTTTCACGCTTTCCTCGCGGCCCTTGGCCCCGCGAAGGTCATTCAGCAGGGCCTTTGCGTCCATTTCGTTTTCGGCATTGCTGGCGACAGCCGCGGCATAGATGGTGGTCATCTGCAGGTCATCGGGCAGGGGCCAGACGGTCACGTTCTTGTTGGGCAGCATCTCGCTTATCAGGGTGACGCCATATTGCGCCTCACCGGTCGCCACGGCCTCGGCAACCGCCGCGCCGTTCTGCTTCAGGACAGCCTTGGCCCGCACCTCCTGGCCGATGCCGATCTTGTCGGCCTGTGACAGGAAAAATACCCCGGTGATGCCGCCCGAAGCGGGATCGACATAGGTGATATTCCTGGCGGCCAGCAGGGTCGCCCGGACCTGGTCGGCGCTGCCGATGAGCGGCTTGGCGGTGCCCGCGCGGGCGCCGATGCCCGCCACCATCTGGGCCAGCCGGCTGTGGTCGGCATTCAGCCGGCCCGCCCTGGTCAGGGCGTCCATGACCGCCTCGGTGGCGATGACCAGGTCGAAACGCTCGCCGCTTTCCACCCGCTTCTGCACCCCGCCCGCGGTGTCGCTGACCACTGTCACGGTGTCGCCGGTGCGGGCCCCGAAATCGGCCGCCAGGGCCCGAACCGGCACGGACATGCCGGCTCCGGTAAGGACCTTCAGGTCCCTGGCCGACACAGGTCCGGCGGCCAGCAGGCAGAGCGCCGGAACGACGAAGCGAAGCATGAGATCTTTCTTCCAGCGCCTTGTTGTTGCGCAAGGACGAAACGCGTTTTATCAGGGATCAAAGGACGCGCAAAGCGAAGGGGAGGCCCATGAGAAAAAGCGTTTTCGCAGCCGCAGCAAAGTTGTCCATGCTGCTGGCCGCCGGGCCTGCCGTGTCGGCCGAATATACCAGCATACTGCTGGAAAAGGCCGTCAATGCCACGCCCGACAAGACCTGGAGCCGTATCGGGCCTTATTGCGCCATCGCCACCTGGCTGAAGGTCACCTGTGTCGTCACGGCCGGCAATGGCGTCAGTGTCGGCACCAACAGGCTGCTGAACGGCAACAATAACGAGATCATGGTGGCAGCCACGCCCTGGTCCTATACCTACACCCAGCCCAGCTCGACCATCCTCTATCACGGCACGCTGGCGGTGGAGCCGACCGACCGCGGCCAGCACAGCAAGATCGTCTATACGCTCTTCTACGACCAGGCGCCGCTGAACACGGTCGAAGCCAAGGCGGAAAACCGTGCTACCCGCACCAAGCGTTTCACCGAGGCGCTGGAGGCCATGAAGCAGATGGCCGAAGCTCCCTGATCCCTTTTTATCTCCCGCGAGAAGTCTGAAAATCATGATCGACGTTCTGTCTCTTGTTCCGTTGCGCCCGGAAGTCCAGAAAGAGCTTGAGGCGCGCTATCGCGTCCATCTCAAGGCCGATTTCGAAAAGGTCGCGGGCGTCATCCGCGCCTGTGTCACCAACGGCCATTCCGGTCCGCCGCCCGAGATGATCGACCGCATGCCCAGGCTGGAGATCATCGGCTCGGCCAGCGTCGGGTATGACGGCATCCCGGTCGAATATGCCCGCTCCAAGGGCATTCCTGTCACCAACACGCCTGACGTGCTGAATGACGATGTCGCCGACCTCGCCATCGCCCTGATGACCATGACGGCGCGCCGCCTGATCGTTGCCGACCGCTATGTGCGCACCGGCGAGTGGCCGAAGAAGGGCGAATTCCCGCTGGCCTGGCGCGCCAGCGGCAAGCGGGTGGGCATTCTGGGCATGGGCCGTATCGGCCGCGAGATCGGCAAGCGCGCCGAAGCGGCGAACAACAGCATCGCCTATCACAGCCGCCGGCCGGTCGCCGACGTGTCATGGAAGCATTATCCCACGCTGGTCGAGCTGGCGAAGAACAGCGACTTCCTGATCGTGATCATTCCGTCCACGCCCCAGACCAACAAGATCGTCAATCGTGACGTGATGGAAGCGCTGGGACCGAACGGCATCCTGGTCAATGTCGCGCGCGGCGCCGTGGTGGATGAAGCCGCCCTGGTCGAAGCCCTGCAAGGCGGCAAGCTGGGCGGCGCGGGTCTGGATGTCTTCGAGAATGAGCCCCAGGTGCCGCCGGCGCTGCTCGGGATGGACAATGTGGTTCTGGCGCCGCATGTCGGCAGCGGCACCTATGAGACCCGCCGCGCCATGAGCCAGCTGGTTCTCGACAATATCGACAATCATTTCGCGGGCAAGCCGCTGCTGACGCCGGTTCTGTAACCCCGCCTGGTGTGCGACGGTGACGCCGCACACCAGGCCTCAGCCTGTGCCGCAGGATAGGCAATGCGTGGGTGAAAGCCCGGTCAGGGCGCCATGCGATGCGCCAGGCCGGCGCCTGCCTTCCACAGGATGAACAGGGCGACACAGCCGACCGCGACGGCAAAGATCCGGGACAGAAGATTTCTTTTGTCGGCCAGCGCCACCGACAGCCGCACGCCGAACAGTCCGCCGGCAATTCCGCCCGCCACGAAGAAGCCCGCCACCCGCCAATCCACCAGACCGGCAAAGGCATAGCTCACGGCGGTGGTCAGTCCGAATGCGCCCACCGAAACCAGCGAGGACCCCACCGCATGGATGGTGGCCATGCCGCTGCCCATCATGATCGCGGGCACCACCAGAAAGCCGCCCCCGATGCCGAAGAAGCCGGACAGAAGCCCTACCAGAAGCCCCGTGCCCGCAAGCCGCCCCGCGATGGCGGGATTGATGTGGACCAACGGGTCGCCGTGCCCCTCGCGGCGCCGGAACATGCCGGCCGCCACCGCCAGCATCACCAGGCCGAAAAGGAACAGAAGCTGCTGACCGTCCACGCGGCGGCCCAGGGCTGCCCCCAGGGCCGCGCCCGCCATGCCGAAAAGCGCGAACACCAGGGCACAGGCCCATTTCACCGTGCCGGCGCGCGCATGCACCGCCAGATTGGCGAAGGCGTTGAGGGAAACGGCCAGCGCGCTGGTGCCGATGGCGACATGCGTATCCTTGATCCCGACGACATAGATCAGAAGCGGCACCGCCAGGATCGAACCGCCGCCGCCCAGAAGACCCAGCGCAAAGCCGACCAGGCTGCCGGATACGAAAGACAGCAGGTCCGCCAGGTTCATCATGCAGGGTGGCGATTCCAGGGCAGCAGCGCCAGCAACCGCGCCATGCCGCACCAGCCGGAGGCGCCGGCGAAGATCAGTCCCACGCCGATAAAGCCGGTCAGCAGGATGAAGGACGGCGCCACCAGCCAGGCCAGCAAAAGACCGAACAGGATCAGGCTGCCCGCTGCAATCTGCACCTGTCGCTGGATTTCGATGGGCCGGGAACGGTCGATGCGCGTGGCAAAGCCCGCGGCTTTCCAGCCCGCCAGGCCGCCTTCCAGTATGTAAGCCTGCGACTGGCTGCAGGCTTGCAGGCGCTGGTCGTTGTCGCGGGTGCGATTGCCGCCCTGGCAGTGAAAGATGACGGCGGGCGCCTTTTCGGTCCGCGCACCCAGTGTTTCCGGGCTCAACTGCGAAAGGGGGCATGGCCGGGCGCCGGGAATGGCTTCGCGCGCATGTTCCATGGGTTCGCGGATATCGACCAGCACGGCACCTTCAGCGAGACGGCGCCTGGCCTCAGCGGGCGTTATGGTGGGAAGCGGCATGTGTTACCTCTTGCAATAGATGTCGTGCAGCACCGCCAGAATGCGGGCCGCGTCGGGATTGGCGATCCGATAGAAGATGGACTGGCCGTCGCGGCGGGTGGCGACCAGGCCTTCCTCGCGCAATCGCCCAAGATGCTGGGAGAGGGCCGACTGGCTGAGGCCCGACCGTTCCACCAGCTCTCCGGCGGTCCGTTCTCCCGTCACCAGGTCGCACAGAACCCTCAGGCGCGCCTCATGCGACAGGGCGGCCATCATGGCGGCCGCCTTTGCCGCATGCTTGCGCATCACTTTCAGGTCGGGGGCCGTGAGGGCATCCATCATTCTATCCTTGCCTTGATATATTAGTATCGTCTAATATATCTGTCAAGAGGTTCCAGAGGTCATGGAAATGGACGCGACAATACGGGCATTCTTCGACGATCAGACCAACACGATCAGCTATCTGGTCCACGATCCGATAAGCCGGCGCGCAGTCGTTATCGATCCCGTGCTGGATTTCGATCCCAAATCCGGTCGCACGGCCACAGTCTCGGCGGAACGCATGCTTGCGGCGGCAAAGGCCGATGACCTCGCCATAGAATGGGTGCTGGAGACGCATGCCCATGCCGACCATCTCTCCGCCGCGCCTTACTTCCAGGAAGCCACGGGCGCCAGGATTGCCATCGGCGAACACATCCGCGACGTTCAGAAGGTCTTCGCCCCCATTTTCGATGCCACCGACATCACCGGCGATGGCCGCCCCTTCGACCGGCTGCTGAAAGACGGTGAAGTGCTGGCCGTGGGCGGCCTTGCGATAGAGGTCCTGCACACGCCCGGCCATACGCCGGCCTGCGTAAGCTACAAAATCGGCGACGACCTATTCGTCGGCGACACGCTGTTCATGCCCGATTATGGAACGGCGCGGGCGGACTTTCCCGGCGGCGATGCGCGCACGCTCTATCGTTCGATCCGCCGTCTTCTGTCGCTGGCTCCGGAAACCCGTCTCTGGATGTGCCATGACTATAAGCCCGCCGGACGCGACCGGCATGCCTGGATGACTACCGTCGGGGAACAGCGCGCCGCCAATATCCATGTTCATGACGGTGTCAGCGAAGACGCATTTACGGCGCAGCGCATGGGGCGCGACAAGACCCTGCCCATGCCGGTTCTGATCTTGCCGTCCGTTCAGGTGAATATCCGCGCCGGCCATTTCCCGCCGCCGGCCGCCAACGGACAGGTCTATCTGAAGCTCCCGGTGAACAGGCTCTAGCGGGCGTCAGCGCACCAGCGTCGTGACCAGATACAGGAAGGCCGCGCCAAGAAGGGTGGCCAGGGTCGTCACGGGGCGCGGATGGGCGCGGTGGCTTTCCGGCAAAAGACCGCTGGCGCCGATATGCAGGAAGAAGCCGCAGAACAGCGCCAGCAGGAACGACAGGATGGCCGGCCCCGGCGTGATCAGCAGGCTCAGGCTTGCGCCGATCACAGGCGCCAGTGCATCCATTGCCAGCCAGCGCAGGGCGAAGCCGCGGCTGCCGCCATTGCGCATGACCACATTCACGGTGTTGAGGCCGTCGGCAAAATCATGCGCCAGGACCGCCGCGGCGACGATCAGCCCGATCTGGTGATTGGCCTGGAAGGCGACGCCCATGGCAAAGCCGTCCAGCACGCTATGGGCGGAAAAACTGGCCGCCCCGATCATCCCGCGCGCCGGGTTCACCTGGCCTTCGCAGTCATGCCGGGCGACCATCCGGTCGATCACCGCATAGAGAAAGAAGCCCAGCGCCGCGACAGCCAGAAGGGTGCGCGGGGGAAAAAGCCCGGCGCCGGCCGCCAGCGCCTCGGGCGCCAGGTCGAAAAAGGCCACGCCGATCACCGCGCCGGCGGAAAACGCCATGACGAGGGGCAGCTTCCGCGCCAGTTTCAGCGCCATCAGGCCACCGGTCATGGTGGCGGCGAATGCGCCCAGGGCGATGGCGAGGATCAGGATGGCCGTCATGGCCGTGGCTTTAGCGAATGGACCCCCAATCGGCAACTGATGCCCCCTGGCCAGCGGCAACCGGCGGCATGGCGGCAGGCGCTTTTCGCCCCTAGCCTCCACCCGCATTTGATGGGGACGCTCATGCGCAAACCACTCGCGATCCTGGGCCTGCTGGCGGCGCTTTGCCTGCCGGCGGAAGCCCGCACAAGGCTTCTGGTCATTTCGGTTGACGGGCTGGACTGGCGCTATCTGCGCGATGCCGACAATCTTGGCCTGAAGCTGCCGCATATCCGGGGCCTGCTGAAACGCGCCCAGGTGGCCGACGGGGTGGTCGGCGTCTGGCCCACCATCACCTGGCCGTCCCACACCACCATGCTGACAGGCGTGCCGCCCTTCCAGCATGGCATCCTGGCGAATGCAGGCGGACCGCTGGATATCAGCCAAAGCTACTGGTCGGCGACCAAGATCAAAGTTCCGACCCTGACCCAATGCGCCGTGGCCGATGGCCGAACCGTCGCGGCGATCAACTGGCCTGTCACGGTCAATGCCAATATCACCTGGAACCTGCCGGAGGTTTATGCCAGGCGCAACGGCGACTCCTCCGATCTTGCCACGGTCGATCGCTATGGCACGCCGGGGCTGGTCGCCGAAATCACGCGCGCCCATCCCTCTTTCGCCTATCGCTGGCTGGACGACCGGACGCGCACTCTGGCAACCGTGTATCTTCTCAAGCGCAAGCAACCCGATCTGGTGCTGCTGCATCTGGCCGAGCTGGATTCCGAAGCCCATGAGGAAGGGCCCTTCACGCCCTCTGCCAATGCGGTGGCCGAACGGTCGGACGAACTGATCGGCGATATCCTGAAAGCCCTGCCCAAGGGCTATGCCGTGGCGCTGGTCTCCGATCATGGCTTCGAGAAAATCGACCATGGCGCCAACCTGAAAGCGATGGCGGCGGCCGCGGGCGTCACAGGCGACATGACGATCACAGCGGGCATGGTCTCGACCGCCGATCCGCAAGTCGCGGCCTGGCTGCGCGCGCAAAGCGGCAAGGGCGATGTCGGGCGCGAGATCGCGCCGCCGGAAGTCAAACGCTTCGCGGGAACGGATGTGGCGGCGGCCTTCGAACCGGCGCGGCATGTGGTCTTTACGTCCAATGGCGCGATGCGCAGTGCGCCGTCCAACGCGGGCACGCACGGGTTCTGGCCGACGCGGCCCGACTATCACAGCATCTTTGCCCTGTCGGGCCCGGGCATACAGCCCGGCAAGCTGGGCGAGATTGACATGACCACGCTGCGGGACCGCTTCGCGACCGTGATGGACCTGCGCTGTCGCTAGTTACCCGCCGGCAAGCCGGCTGCGGCCGGGTCCTTACGGCTTCTCGACCGGGATGACGTCCACGCCGACATCGACCACATGGTCGTGCCCGCCCAGTATGATGCCGGAGACCGGCGCGACATCGCCATAGTCGCGGCCCCAGGCCGCGGTGACATGGCTTTCGCTCACCAGAAGGTCGTTTGTGGGGTCCAGATCGACCCAGCCGAAAGGCGGCGCCCAGACGCTGAACCAGGCATGGCTGGCATCGGCCCCCAACAGGCGGGCGCTGGCCGATCCGCCGGAAAGCCATGCCAGCGGGGTGATGACGGGCCATGACAATGGGCTGATCACCCTGGCGGCGCGGGAAGCCGATGACGTTGTCCGCGAAAAAGTGCGCAGCGAAATGGGCGAGCCCTACCGCACCCTGCTGGGCCATTTTCGCCATGAAAGCGGGCATTATTTCTGGGACCGCCTTGTGGCGGCGGACCCCGCGCTGCTGGAAGCCTGCCGCGCGCTTTTCGGCGACGACAGGCTGGACTATGGCGAGGCGCTGAAGAAGCACTATGACGAAGGCGCGCCGCCCAACTGGCAGGACAGTTACGTCAGCACCTATGCCACCACCCATCCCTGGGAAGATTTCGCGGAGACCTGGGCGCATTATCTGCACACCGTCGATACGCTCGAGACGGCGGGCGCCTTCGGTCTGAAGGTCAAGCCGCGCCGGGCGCGGGGCGTGCTGGCGGCCGAGATCGATTTCGATCCCTATCGCGCCAGGACCATGGACATGCTGATCAATGCCTGGCTGCCGATCGAATTCGCCACCAACAGCATGAACCGCAGCATGGGGCAGATGGATCTCTATCCCTTTGTGCTGTCACCGCAGGTGATCAGGAAACTCGGATTCATCCATGCCCTGACCCAGGGCGCCCAGGCGGCGCGCGCCCGGTCAAACCGCGGCCAGGGCCGGCGCCTTTCCGGCGCCCGCCATCCTGCGCCCGCCTAGGCGGCTGAGCGGCAGGTGAACGGTCACACAGGTCCCCTGGCTGAGCCGGCTTTCCAGACTGATGCGTCCGCCATGGGCTTCCACCAGGCGCCTGCGATTGCGCTTACGATCAGCGCGGTCTGCAGATCGACCGTTACGGCTGGACGGGCGGCGTCGGCAATGCGCGCGGAGGTGAAATCTTCGTCGATGGCTATGGCATGGTGCATTATGGAAGCAGCCGCTCGCTGAACGGTCCGACTTACAACAGCTATGGCCAAAGCTTTCCGTTCAATCCCAGCAGGGCCACGCCCTTTCAACCGCGGGCAATGGGCGGCTTTGCCCGCGGCGGCGGGCCTCACCGCTAAACCGCGGCGCGTCACGCCGCGGTGCAAGGGCTAGGGGGTCTGCTTCGCCAGCCGGGGGTGGTGCGCGACCACCGCGAAGGGGATCGAGGCGACATAGATCAGCAGCCCGATGGTCAGGGTCGCCCAGGGCCAGGTGATCAGAAGCCCCGCCAGAATGGCGAAGGCCAGCGCCGCCAGATAGCGGTGCTGGCGCTGCAGTTTCATGTATTTGATCGAGGGTGTCGGCACGCGGCTGACCATCAGGGCCGAGGTCACGGCGATGAAAATGCCCGAGACCCAGGGCTCGCGCACCACGGGATCGCTCCACTCGAACGAGATCAGCATCGGCAGCAGCACCATGCAGGCGGCAGCCGGGGTCGGAAGGCCGGTGAAATAGGGGTTGCCCTTGGTCGCGCCTTCATCGCGCACGCTTTCCACATTGAAGCGGGCCAGGCGGATCGCGGCGCAGGCGCAGAAGATCAGGGCGGCAATCCATCCGGCGTTGCCCATCTCGTGCAGCGTCCACATATACATGATGATGCCGGGCGCGACGCCGAAGCTGACCAGGTCGGCCAGGCTGTCCAGTTGGGCGCCGAAACGGCTGTCGGCGCCCAGCATGCGGGCGGCGCGGCCGTCCAGCATGTCCAGGATCATGGCGGCGATGACGAAGGTCACGGCCGTGGCCCATTCGCCGCCCAGTCCAAAGCGGATGGCGGTGGTGCCGCTTGCCAGCGCCAGCAAGGTGATGGTGGAGGGCACCAGCTTGCCGATGGAAAGATCTTCCAGCCGCTCCAGACGCGCGGCGACAATCTGGCGCGCGCGGCGGCGCCGGGATATGCGGCCGGTATCGTCGGGCTTCTCCACAAAACCTCTCTTCAGATAAAGCGGGCCAGCACCGTCTCCCCGGCCCGGGTGGTGATGCCCGCCTGAACCAGGATCTCGGTGCCCGGCGGCAGGAAGACGTCTACCCGGCTGCCGAAGCGGATAATGCCAAAGCGCTGGCCCCGGCGCACCCCTTCGCCCTGGACCAGGTCGCAGACGATGCGTCGCGCCACCAGACCCGCGATCTGCACCACGGCCAGGTCCCTGGCGCTGCCGCTTTCCCCTTCCGGACGA
>CAYFKU010000035.1:13279-26341 GCA_964343955.1 uncultured Rhizobium sp.
GGACATGCGCTCGTTATGGATGCTGGCCTTGTCGAAGCTGGCATTGAAGAATTTTCCGGCGCGATAGGCGGTGGCCACGACGCTGCCCGAAACCGGATTGCGGTTCACATGCACATTGAAGACATTCATGAAGATGGAAAGACGCGGCCTCGGCGCGTCGCCCATGCCCAGTTCCGCCGGGGGCACGGCGTCGACGATGGGAAGCAGCTTGCCGTCGGCGGGACAGATGATCAGGCCGGGTTCTTCCGGCGTCTTGCGCTCGGGATCGCGGAAAAAGGCGATGCACCAGATGGTGACGGGCAGCAGCAGCCAGCCCAGCCAGGACGCCAGCAGGAAGGCCAGCAGATTGACGCCGGCAAATATGGCAATGAACGGATAGCCTTCCTTGTGAATAGGCATCCTAGCTCTCGCTGCCTTTCGCTGTTGCGCCTGGCGGCAAGCAAATGCCCTGGCACCGGATCATCAAAGGCTCCTCCCAAAAGAGAAGAGGCGGCACGCTTTCCAGGACATTCCGGTTTTCGCCGGTGCGTCCAGCGGCCACCCCTCACGTCCCCGGCTTATATCAGGCGATGCGGTTGCCGGTGAAGGGGAAGGAACCGAAGACGCCGGCCTTGACGCTGCCGGACAGTTTGTCGCCATCCACGGTGCCGGAGAAATCCAGGGTCAGCGGCATGGGGTTGGAAATCTTGGCCGACCAGCTCACGGCATTGCCATCCACCTTGCCATTTTCCAGCGGCCCGGAGCCCTGGGCGGCCTGCTGCGTGCCGGTGAGCGCCGTGCCATTGGTGGCCAGATCCAGGTTCGCTTTCTGCGCCCCCATCGGCGAATTGATGACGATTTCCCACTTGCCGTCCACGGCCATGGTTCACTCCCGCTGATTTGGCGGGCATCTAAGGACGGCATGGAGGCCCGCGCAAGGGGCTCCGGAAAGCGCGGCAGCAGCAGGTGTGACATAGTCTCCCCCGGGCGCGCGTGAGCGGAAGACGGGGGGCGGCGGCCAAAGCAGCGCTTGCGCTGCGATGGCCAGTGGTGGAAAACAAATCATGTCGCGTAAGACCATCATATTGCCCAAAGGCCGGCGCGCGCGCGGCGGCTCGCCCTGGATCTTCTCCAACGAAATCCGCATGGATCAGCCCGCCAAGGCTGTTTCCCCTGGCGCGGTCGTCAATGTGTGCGGCGAGGACGGCCGGGATTTTGGAACCGGCTATTTCAATCCCAAAAGCCTGATCGCGGTCCGCCTGCTGGCGGACAATTGCGATGCGGCGATCGATGCGGATTTTTTCGCCGCCCGGATCGGGCGCGCGCTTCGCCTGCGCGACAGCCTTTATGACAGGCCCTTCTATCGTCTAGTGCATGCCGAGGGCGATCATTTGCCGGGCCTGGTGATCGACCGGTTCGGCGACACCCTGACCGTGCAGATCGGCACGGCCGGCATGGAAAAGCAGAAGGCCGCGATCCTGGCGGCGCTCGACCGGCTTCTGTCACCGGCCACCGTCATCTTGCGGGCGGACGCGCCGTCGCGCGCCCTGGAAGGGCTGGACTGCTATGTCGAGACGGCTAAGGGCAAGGGCCATCGCATCGCGGTGGAAGAGAATGGCGTCCGCTATATCGCCGATCTCACAGAGGGCCAGAAGACCGGCTGGTATTATGACCAGCGCGACAATCGCGCCTTCATCGCGCAGTTCGCCAAAGGCAAGAGCGTGCTCGACGCCTATTCCTATACGGGCGGCTTCGGCATCCCGGCCGCCAGGGCCGGCGCGCGGGAGACCGTCTGCCTGGATTCATCGGCCCCCGCGCTGGCGCTGGCGGAAGAAAGCGCCCGCGCCAATGACGTGAAGATCAATGCCGTGAAGGCTGATGTCTTTGAGGAACTGGGGCGGCTGACGGCATCGAACGAAAAGTTCGATATTGTCCTGGCCGATCCGCCGCCCTTCGTGAAATCGAAAAAGGATCTGGAGCCGGGCGCGAAGGCCTATCGCAAGCTGGCGCGCCTGGCCGCGTCCGTCACGGCGCCCGACGGCATTCTGATGCTCGCTTCCTGCTCGCACAATATTCCGCCCGATCGCTTTGCCGCCGAATGCGCGGCGGGCATCCAGCGCACCGGCCGCAGGGCCAGCCTGATCCGGCAGGCGGGCGCCGGTCCGGATCATCCGGTGCATCCGCTGCTGCCGGAAAGCGCCTATCTGAAGGCGCTGGTTTACGCGCTGGACTGACGCCATCATGGGCGGGCTGGGCCCGCCCATGGCGGACAATCAGATCGCCACTTGCGTTCCCAGTTCCACCACCCGGCCGGGGGTGAGCCGATAGAACCGCGTCGGCGACAGGGCGTTCGAGGCCAGCCACATATAAAGCGCCACCCGCCAGCGCTTCATGCTGGGCTTTTCGCCCGGCACCAGCGTTTCGCGGCCCAGGAAATAGGTTGTGGCATCCGGTTCCAGCGCCAGCCCCTGGGGCCGCGCCAACGCCAGCGCCGCCGGAATGTCCGGCGTATCGAAAAAGCCATAGGAAATGCGCACGGCGAAAAAGCCCTTGCCCAGCTTGTCCACCGTCACGCGCCTGGCCTGGGAGACAAAAGGCGTGTCGGCAACGGCGACCTGGCACAAAACCACGCGTTCGTGCAGCACCTTGTAATGCTTCAGGCTGTGCAACAGGGCATTGGGCACCGAATCGATGCGCGGGCTGAGAAAGACCGCGGTGCCCGCGATGCGCTGGCTGTATTTGTCGGCACGTTCCAGGAACAGGTCCAGGCTCAGCGCATTGTCGCGCATGGTTTCCAGATGGATGCGCCGGCCGACCCGCCAGGTGTCCATCACCACAAAGGTCACGCCCGCGACCGCCAGCGGCAGCCAGCCGCCTTCCACGATCTTCAGCGCATTGGAGGCCAGGAAGGCCATGTCGATCAATCCCAACAGGCCGAATACCGCAAGCACGGTGGGCGTTTTCCAGCCCCAGCGATAGCGCGCCACCACGGCCACCAGGGCCGTGGAAATCACCATGACCCCCGTGACGGCTATGCCATAGGCGGTGGCCAGGGCATCCGAGGTCTTGAAGATCAGAACTATCAGCACGATGCCGACTGCCAGTATGGCGTTGGAACGCGGCACGTAAATCTGGCCAACTTCATCGGCGCTGGTGTGCCGGATTTCCATGCGGGGGAGTTGGCCCAGCTGCACCGCCTGCTGGGTGATGGAAAAGACGCCTGAGATGACCGCCTGGCTGGCAATGATGGTTGCCATGGTGGCCAGCGCCACCATCGGATAGTGCAGCGAGTCCGGTACCATTGCATAGAACAAGGTCGATGCCGTTTCGGGGTGGGCCAGCAACAGCGCCCCCTGGCCGAAGTAATTCAGCAGCAGTGCGGGAAACGCCACAAACAGCCAGGCCCAGCGAATGGCGCGGGCGCCGAAATGGCCCATATCGGCGTAGATGGCTTCACAGCCGGTCACCGCCAGCACAACAAGACCCAGTGTCACGAATGCGGTCCAGGGTTCGGCGACGAACAATCGCCAGGCGTAAACCGGGTTGACCGCGTGAAGTATCTGCGGCGCCTGCAGGATGGCGACGATGCCCAGATAGGACAGGACAGTGAACCACAGCATCACAATCGGGCCGAACAGCCGGCCTATGCGGTGTGTGCCGCGGCTCTGAACCATGAACAGCCCGATCAGGATCGCCAGTGTCAGTGGCAGGACGAAGGGCTTGAGCGCCGCATTGTCCACCGCGATGCCTTCCAGCGCCGACAGAACGGAGATTGCCGGCGTCAGCATGCCATCGCCATAGAAGAGCGCCAGCCCCATCAATGCGGCGATGCCGATCGCCGTTTTTGCGGTGCGCGGCAAGGGCGAGCGATGGGCCAGCGCGGCAAGGGCCATCACGCCGCCTTCGCCGTTATTGTCGGCCCTCAGGATCAGAATGACGTATTTGATCGTGACAACCACGATAAGCGCCCAGAAGATCAGCGACATGGAGCCATAGACGGCGGCCGGTCCAGGCAGCGCGCCGCCCGCGGCCTGTGCGCTGCTGCGCATGGCATAGAGGGGACTGGTGCCGATATCGCCAAACACAACGCCAAGGGCGCCCACCGCGAGCCCCAGGTCGCGGTTCAGGCTGCGCTGCGTGGGCGCATGACTGTCTTGTTTCATGATGAAAAGCCTCGCTTGAAATAAGCAGGCCGGGCGGTTCAGTTCGCCGTCAGGTCTGTCGGATTATCAACGTTTCCTCTAGATCATTTTCTTATATGGCGATCTGCGTGCCCAGCTCGACCACGCGGTTGGGCGGCAGGTGATAAAAGCGCGCCGGGGACAGGGCGTTGGACGCCATGGCGCGATAAAGACTGTTGCGCAAAGTGCCCAGCTCGGACTTTTCCGCCGGCACAAGGGTCTCGCGGCCGATGAAGAAGGTCGCGGTATCGACATCCAGCGCCAGGCCGAAGCGGCGTGCCTCGCGCAGGGCCTGGGGCACGTCCGGGGTCTCGAAGAATCCGTGATGCACCCGCACGGTGTAGAAGCCCTTGCCCAGCTTCTCGACCTCCAGGCGATGTTCGGGCGCCACCAGCGGCGTATCCTCGACCGTGACATTCACGATCGCGACGCGCTCATGCAGCACCTTGTTGTGCTTCAGATTGTGCAGCAGCGCGCCCGGCACGATATCGGTGCGCGATGACAGAAACACGCCCATCCCCGCCACCCGCACGGTGCTCTTGTCGGCCCGCTCCAGGAACAGCGACAGCGGCAGGGATTCCGAGCGGACCTTTTCCAGATGCACGCGTCGCCCGCGCCGCCAGGTGTCCATGCCCAGGAAGATCGCGGTGGCGATGAACAGCGGCAGCCAGCCGCCTTCCGGTATCTTCAGGGAATTGGAGATGAAGAAGATGATGTCGCTGACGCCCATGGCGCCAAACAGGCCGATCGCCAGAATAGAGGGCCAAACCCATTGCTTGCGCGCCACGATGCCGGCGTTGAATGTGTCGATGACCATCACGCCGGTCACCGCGATGCCATAGGCGGCGGCCAGGGCATCCGAACTCTTGAAGATCAGCACGATCAGCACAACGCCCACGCCAAGCAGCATGTTCATGCGCGGCACATAGATCTGGCCATAGTCGGTGGCGCTGGTATGGCGGATCTCCATGCGCGGAAGCTGGCCCAGCTGCACCGCCTGCTGGGTCATGGAGAAGACGCCGGTGATGACCGCCTGCGAGGCAATGATGGCCGCCATGGCCGCCAGGATCACCATGGGAATATGGGCCCAATGGGGGATCACGGAGAAGAAGGCGATGCTCGCCTGTTCGGGATGCCGCAGCAAGGCGGCGCCTTGGCCGAAATAGTTCAGCAGCAGCGCGGGCAGGGCGACGAAGAACCAGGCATACTGGATGGGCTTTTTCCCGAAATGGCCCATGTCGGCATAAAGCGCCTCGCAGCCGGTGACGGCCAGGACAACCGCGCCCAGCGACACAAAGGCAACCCAGGGCGCGTCCAGGAACATCTCAAGCCCGTAGAGCGGGTTGATGGCCCAGAGGATGGAAGGCGTGCGGATCAGCGAGGCAAGGCCGAAGCCCGCCAGCACCAGAAACCACAAAAGCATCACAGGTCCGAACAGGCGGCCGATCTTGTGCGTGCCGCGATTCTGCAAAAGGAACAGGCCGATCAGGATGGCCAGCGTCAGCGGCAGGACCAGATGGTCGAAGGCGCGGCTTTCCACCTTCAGGCCTTCGACGGCCGAAAGCACGGTGATGGCGGGGGTCAGCATGCCGTCGCCGAAGAAGAGCGCAAGCCCGACAATGGCGCCGATGCCGATGGTCGCCTTGATCCGCCGCGTCATGCCAGGGGAACGGTGCGCCAGCGCCGCCAGCGCCAGGGTTCCGCCTTCGCCGTTATTGTCGGCCCGCATGATGATCAGGACATATTTGACCGTCACCACCAGGATCAGCGCCCAGAAGATCATGCTGAGCGAGCCCATCACGGCGATATGATTGGGGATGTCCCCTTCGGTCGCCAGCACGGTGGCTTTCATGGCATAGAGCGGGCTGGTTCCGATATCGCCGAACACGACGCCCATGGCGCCCAGCATCAGCCCATAGAGATTGCGGCGGTCATTGGCCCGGCTTTTGGGATCGCCCTCCAGGTGCGGTTCCGGCATGCCGGCCAAAGGATCGCCACGGCTTTCCGGCGCCGCCTCGGATGTCAGGGCGGGTTCGGGGGCTGTCACGGCTGGCTGAGGTTCTGCATGCGGAAATGCGGCTCTGCTTTATGCCGGGGTTCTCGCGAAAGCGCGGGACCATAGGCTCAGTTCCCATTCGCTCCCAGTGGGGAGAGGCAGAATGGCGCAGTCGGAGAGCTAAGAAGCTGAAAAGTCTAGTTAATTTCGCCAATCAGGGCCGTGGCACCGGGATTGGAGCCACCCTGGCCGACGCCGGCCACCTCATCGGGCTTGTCGCCGTCGGGCCTGTCCTGCGGCTTGCCGCCGATGAACCCCTGGACGGGATAGACCTTGGCGCCCCAGGCACCGGTCTGAAGATTGAATATCCGCACCAGCGACCAGTCATTGGCCTCGCTGACATCGGCAACCGGATCATTCTCATAGACCGAACCGTCATTCAGCCAGTTGGCATGATCGACCCTGATCTCGCGCATCGAGACCAGGCGGCGCACCACCGCCAGATGGCCATGGTCGGGGCCCGCATAATCGTGCAGCACCATCACCGCGCCGGGTTCCGGCCGCTCGCCGCGGGCATATCTGCCATCGGCCTTGTCCCACCAGCTATTGGCGTCGCCGAATATCTTCACGTCCGAATGGGCGCGGGCATAAGGCACGCATTGCAGAACCTTGCCCTCATTCCTGGTGACGGTGCGGCCGGATTCGTGCGGCATGGGATTTTTGTCGTAATCCATCACGGTGCTCGCGCAGCCTTCAAGGCTGAACGCCACCAGCGCGATTGCTGCCAATCTGGTGAGGAGATTCATCGCCGCCCGCACATTCGCTTCGGGAGGAACAAGCCTGTACCGGCCCGCTCAAACCCGGATTAAAGGACGGTCGGAAATCTAGGTCTCAGGAATTAACCACCGGTTAACCAGGCGGGAGTGGCTGGCTATTCGCCCGGCGTGATCTGCTGGCGAACCGCGCGGCGCGGCGCCATGGCGCCCATCGTGCCGATCGAGACAAGGCCGGACACGGCAAAGAAGAAGAACAGCGCGCTCCAGTTGGATTCGGCAAAGGCAAAAACCGGCAGCACCACGCCCACGACAAGTTCCGGAACGCCGCGCCAGCCGCCCTTCTGGATTTCGCCCACGCGGGTGGTGCGGTTGAAGTCCATCCGGCTGGAGAAGAAGGCGTCGATGGTGGCGCGGGTATTGGCCAGGATCAGGCCGGAAGGGAACACCACCGCCAGCAACAGCGAGGGAACCAGCTTGTCTTCATGCTGCCGGTTCAGCATACGCTGGCCCAGATACAGATATCCGATCGAAGAGAATATCCCCAGCACGGTGACGAGCAGGCCCAGCCATTGCACGCCGGGGTAATAGACAACGCCCATGCTCATCAGGGTCAGGGATACGGCGGCGCTCCCGAATGCCAGCATATAGAAGCTGAACTGGCACATCTGCAGCGTCATCGCCGTCTTCTTCCATAGCGGCATGGCGCTGCCCCAGACCTTCGGCAGCAGCTTGCGGGCGCATTGGGCATGGCCCTTGGTCCAGCGGGCCTGCTGCGCGCGCCAGGCCGCGGCGGTCTGCGGCAGCTCTCCCGGCACCACCAGGTCGGTGACCATGGCGCCTCGCCAGCCCTGCATCATGCAGCGCATGGAAAGGTCCAGGTCTTCGGTCAGCGTGTCGCCGGTCCAGCCGCCGCCCTGTTCGATGGCGGTTAGGTTCCACACGCCCGCGCTGCCGTTGAAGGACAGCGGCATGCCGGCGCGGAAGCGCGCTTCCTGCTCGACCGAGAAATGCGCATCCAGCAACAGGCCCTGAACCCGCGTCAGCCAGTTGGCGGCGCGATTGGCGTGCCCCCAGCGCGCCTGCACGAAGGCCAGGCCGCTGTCACCCAACAGCACCGGCACGGTGCGGCGCAGGAAATCGGCGGGCGGCACAAAATCGGCATCCAGCACCGCCACGAAAGGGGCGTCGGAATGGGAAAGACCAAAGGCAAGATTGCCGGCCTTGAAGCCCTTGCGATCACCGCGGCGCAGGACATGGAAGTTCACGCCCTCCGGGATGGCCGCCAGGACTGCGGCGCGCAGGGCGTCATGCTGTTCGCCATCGCCGTCATCCAGAAGCTGGATGGTCAGCCGGTCGCGGGGCCAGTCCATGCGCGCGGCGCTGGTGGCGACACGCAGCGCCAGGGGCCCCTCATTGCAGACCGGCAGTTGCACCAGAACATGCGGCAGCTCGGCGTCGCTCAACTGGGCCCGCTTCAGCACCGGCCCCTTGCGGAACAGCCGCACCCAGGCAAGGCCCGCAAGCTGGAACGACAGTATGCAGACGCCGATCAGAATCACGCACAGGGCGAACTGCAAGAATTGAGACAGACCGTGCATGGCGATCGTTCAGGCCCCCAAAAGGCTCGTTATCTCGGACCGGCAGGTCCGGCATCCCGGCCCATGTTTGGACCTTTGCCCGATGCGTGTGCACCGAACAGGGCGAACTTCCACTGACGGGCGCTGTTTATCAAGAGGGTGCAGTGCAAAATGAGAGCAAAGGGCAGCGAAGTCCCCGCAAAATCAACATGCTGGGGGAAAGGCCCTCCGGGGCGGATTTGCCTCGAAAAACGCAGCGGCCTCCTCACAGGAACTGGCATTTGCCCGTCCCGTTCCCATATACAGAGATAATCCGTGAGGGGCGCCACGGACAGGAGCAGGTCTATGACCATTGTTAATCATAATAACAGCCCTTTCCGCCGCATTATGGGCCGGACGATGCCCCTGGCGCTGGCGGCGGGCCTTTTGACGGGCTGCATGCAGCCCACCCCCTATCAACCGCGGCTGCAGGGGCAGGATACCGGCTATACCGACCGGGCCCTGACCCAGAACCGCTATCGCGTGACCTTCACCGGCAACAGCGTCACGCCGCGCGAAACGGTGGAAAGCTATCTGCTGCTGCGCGCCGCCGAGGTCGCCCGGGCGGCCGGCTATACCCATTTCCTCTTCGACACCCGCAACACCCGGGCCAACACCTCGGTTCAGGCGGTACCCTATATGCCGCCGCCAGACCCCTTCTGGGGCCGGCCGCGCTATTTCGGCTATTGGGGCGGTTGGGGCTGGCCCTATGAGCCTGCCCAGGACATCGTCGTGCGGACCAATTTCGAAGCCTATGCCGAGATCGTCCTGCTGAACGCCGACCAGGCATCCCATGAGCCGCGCGCGATGAGCGCGGCCGAGGTGATTTCCCGCATCGGGCCCGAGGCCGCGCCTAAGCCGGATCGGCCTTAGCCCTGAGAGAAAAGGCGCAGTAGCCGTCGCGCATGGCCACGCCATCGCAGGCGTGGCCTTCGCCATGGCACATATGCGGGATGTCCACCGTGGCCAGCGGATCGTCGGCCAGCACGATCAGTGCGGCGCCGGGAGCGAGCCGCGCCAGCGCCCGTTTCGCCATCATGGCGGGAAGGGGGCATTTGAGGCCGCGCAGGTCCAGGGTTTCATCCATCGGCGCGCATCTTGATTGGAACAGATGCGCGGCTCAAGCTCGCCGAATCGGGAGAGGAATGACGTGCTGGCGGCAATAGGGCGTGAAGTCATCTATCTGGCCAGCGTTGCGCGCACCCTGCTGCTTCTGAGCCGCATCAAGCCCGACGCCACGCGCAGCATTGTCGATATCGTCGAGGATCAGGCGCGCAGGCGGCCGCGCAATATCGCCGTCTATCATCTCGACCAGACCTGGACCTATGCCGATCTCGACGCGCGCGCCAACCGCTATGCCCATTGGGCCATGGCCAACGGCATCGGCAAGGGTTCCGCCGTCGCATTGTTGATGGAAAACCGGCCCGACTATCTTGCCGCCTGGCTGGGCCTGTTCAAGGTGGGGGCGCAGGTCGCGCTGATCAACACCAACCTGGTCGGCATGGCGCTGGCCCATTCCATCTCCATCAGCGGCGCGCGCCATGCCATTGTCGGCGCCGAGCTGGCGCGAAATTTCCACGAGGCGCCGTTCGAGGATGCGCCACTTTCCTGGATAGAAGGCGAGGGCGGCAATCTGAGTGCCGCACTTGCCGTGGCGTCGGACAAGCCGCCGGGCAGGCAGGCGCGCGCGGGCGTCACCCTGAAGGACCGCGCCTTCTTCATCTACACGTCCGGCACCACCGGCCTGCCCAAGGCCGCCAACTTCAGCCATATGCGCATGCTTTTCATGATGAGCGGCTTTGTCGGGGCGCTCCGGCCGCGTGAAAGCGACCGCATCTACAATCCCCTGCCGCTTTATCATTCCACCGGCGGCGTCTGTGCCGTGGGCCTTGCCTTCATGGGCGGCGGCGCGCTGATCCTGAAGCGCAAATTCTCGGTGCATGAATTCTGGCCCGACATCCACAAATACGGCGCCACCATGTTCGAATATATCGGCGAGCTTTGCCGCTATCTGCTTAATGCGCCCCCTTCCGAGCTGGAGCGCGGCCACAGGATCCGCGCCATCACGGGCAATGGGCTTCGCCCCGAAATCTGGCGCCAGTTCCAGAGCCGCTTCGCCATTCCCCGGATCGTGGAATTCTACGGCGCCACCGAAGGCAATGTCGCCATGCTGAATTATGACGGCACGGTGGGCGCGGTGGGCCGGGTGCCCGACTATCTGGAATGGCTGCTGCCCAGCCGCGTGGTGCGCTTCGACGTGGAAAAGGAAAGGCCGGTGCGCGGCCCTGACGGCCTCTGCATCGAATGCGGCCCGAACGAGGTTGGCGAAGCGATCGGCGGCATCTCGGCCCGTCCGGGGCGGCAGTTCGAGGGCTATACCAACAAGAGCGAAAGCGAAAAAAAGCTGCTGCGCGACGTTTTCCGGAAGGGCGATGCCTGGTTTCGCACCGGCGACCTGATGCGGCGCGATGCCCATGGCTATTTCTATTTCGTCGATCGCATCGGCGACACGTTTCGCTGGAAGGGCGAGAATGTCTCGACGGGCGAGGTGGGCGAGGTGCTGGCGGCCGCGCCCGGCATTCGCGAAGCCAATGTCTATGGTGTCGCCGTGCCGGGCATGGAAGGGCGGGCCGGCATGGCCGCGCTGGTGGTGGATGGCGATTTCGACATGGCCGCGCTGCCGGCGCGGCTGAAGGCACGGCTGGCGCCCTATGCCTGGCCGCTCTTCCTGCGCCTGTCGCCACGGATCGTGGTGACCGGCACCTTCAAGCAGCGCAAGGTCGATCTGGTGCGGGAAGGCTTCGATCCGTCGGCGATCGCCGATCCGGTCTATTTTCTGGATCCCCACACCTCGCGCTATGAGCTGCTGACCCCGGCGCGCCATGCCGATATTGTCGAAGGCAGAGTAAAGCTCTGATCCGTCCCCCGGTCATTTCCGCTTTTCGCGGGCGTGACAATTTTGGGATCAGGAAAAGTCTTTCGCCAGCGCGGCGCGGGTCTCGGCGCTCAGCACCGCCATATGGCCATAGTTGGGATGCGACAGGCCCAGGACCACACGCTCCTCGCCCTTTGCGAAGCGCCGCTTCTGTTCCGGCGTCAGTCTGAAGCGCAGCCAATGCACCGATGAGGTCTTGCCGTCCGCCGTGGTGCGGTCGTCATATTCGGTGGGCGTCGCGGGGATCGTGTCGCCGCCAATTTCCAGGAAGACCTTTTCCTCGATCCCGCCCAGCGTCAGAAGCACCGCGTTGCGCCGGTTGCCGTCCTCGATCTCGATCATCAGGGTGGCGATCAGCTCGTCGCCCTGGGGGATCAGCGGATTATAGGCGTCCAGCTCGCCGGGAATCTGGTCGGCGCCGCCCTTTTCGATGCGCAGCATCTCCTGGACCTGCAGCCACATGGTGGCGTAATTCTCGAAATAGAAAGTGGCGAAGGGACCTACCTCGACCCGGCGCTGCTTCTTGATCGGGATCAGATTCTGCTTCAGCGATTTGCGCCGGACTTCATATTCGGCAAGCGACAGCAGGTCTTCCGGCAGAATTTTGCGCTGGGCTTCAGGCATCTTTCTTCAGTCCATAGCTGCGCGCGATTATCTGGATGGGATGCTCCGGTTCGCGCGCTGGTGTTTCTGTATGCGCCACGATGTGCTGCGCCGCCAACGGGCAATCCGACACGATATGACCGCGCGGCTTCTGGTTCACGGCGCGGAAGACGGGCCGCCCCACTTTAACACCGACCTCATGGGTCGGCCTGACCACGCCGAATGTGCCGCCATGGCCGGAGCATCGCTCCACCACATCCACCGGCGTGTCGGGAATCATCTTCAGCATCTCGGCCGCCTTGGGGCCCATATTCTGGGCGCGGGCATGACAGGCTAGATGCACGGTGACGCCTTCGGATAACGGGGTCATGCCCGGCGGCAGGCCCTCCTTCTTGGCCACATCGACCACATATTCATCGATGTCGAAGACCGCGTCGGCCAGGCGCTTCACGTCGGGATTGTCGGGCACGATCAGGGCCCATTCGAATTTCAGCATCAGGCCGCATGAGGCCGTAAGCGCCACGATGTCATAGCCCTGGTCGATCAGCTTGCAGAGCTCCCTGGAAACCTTGGCCGCCTGTTCAGCGACGCGCGACAGTTCGGCCTGCTCCAGGAAGGGCATGCCGCAGCAGCCGGGATAGGCGACCGCGGTTTCCACGCCGATATGGTTCAGCACGGCGCGGGCGTCCATGCCTGTTTCCGGCTTGTTATAGTTCACAAAGCAGGTGGCATAGAGCGCCGCCTTGCGCTTGCCGAAGGCGGGCGCGGATGTGTTGATCTCATTTTCTTCCTGCTGGGCCGCGCTGACAAATGTGCGGGCATGGAATTTTGGCAGGGTCGCATTCGCGTCGATCCCGGCCGTCTTTTCCATCAGGCCGCGCGTCAGCTTGTTGTCCTTGTCGGACGCCCAGTTGACCAGCGGCGCCACCGCTTCGTGGAGGCAAAAAAGGGCAACAAGGATTTCGTGCAGCGCCAG
>CAYFKU010000036.1:0-10760 GCA_964343955.1 uncultured Rhizobium sp.
CCCATGGCGCAATTGCGATCTCTAAACTAACATTCCAACCGGACCACTCAGTGGGAGCCGGTCAGAACTCTATCTGATGACGCACATCTTGCACGATTGGTCGGACCAGTAGTCGATCCTGATTCTTCGGAACCTCAGAGAGGCCGCGCCGAAGGGGGCGAAGCTGGTGGTCTATGAATTTGCCCTTCCCGAGGGGCCGGAGCCGCATGCTTCCAAGGCCCTGGATATCGTGATGTTGACCATTGCCGGAGGCCGCGAACGGACCGCCAGGGAATATGCCGCGCTTTTTTCAGCAGCGGGCTGGTCCGACGGCGGCGTGGTCAAAACGCCGGGCCCGATGGCGCTCCATGTCGCCTACGCGCATTAGGCACCTGATGCGAATAGTATGAATGTCGATTTCCGACCAGCCGGTGGTCAGCGCTCTTTTCTGGCATTCAGCATCGGCTGATAGGGACCGAGCCTGTGCTGTTCCAGCGGAAACTTATCGGCAAAGGGCGGGAAGGGCGCATCCATTGGCTTTCGGCTTTTGTCCGGATAATCGCGCTCAAGGTGCGCGCGTTTGGGGCGCGGTTGGCTATTGATATATGCGGCGACGTCCCACGCGTCCTCATTGGATAGCGTCGTCGATGTGTAGGTCGTTCCGAACGGCATGTTGGCATGAATAAATGCTGCCGCTGCCATCAGCCGGTGCATGCCCGCGCCGTCATTGAAGCTGTCGGGCCCCCAGAGCGGGGGATAGGTATAGCCCTTGCCGTCGCCTTTCACGCCGGCGCGCTGCCCCTGCCCATCCGCCTGGTGGCAGGCTGCGCATGTTTTTTCATAGACAGCGGCGCCGCGTTTTGGGTTGGCGGCGCGGGAGAGCGGCGGCAGGGGTGGCGTGCCACGGCCTTTCGGCGATGAACCCACCGGTATGCCTTCGCCGATGAATGCCAGATAGGCCACCATCGCCTTCATCTCCCTGCTGGCCACCGGCAGGGCGCGTCCGTTCATGCTGCGCTCGAAGCAGCCATTGATACGGTCCTCCAGGGTCCGGACCTCGTTCTCGCGGCCCATATAGGCCGGATAGACGGAAAAGGCTCCGATCAGGGGCAGGCCGAATTGCTGTGTCCCCGCCTGCAGGTGACAGCTCTGGCAGGAAAGATTGTTGCCGGCATAGCGCAGCGCCTTGTTGGGAACCTCCGGTCCCACGAGGGCGGGCGTTTCCACGATGAGCCTGCGGCCATACAGAACCGCATCCTTCCACGGGCCGCTGGCAAGCTTGGCGGCGTCAGGCTGTGGCCAGGGCAAAGAGGGGGTGCCTGTCTGCGCCATTGCGCCCGAGCACAGCAAGCCTGTGAGCAAAACCGCCAGAATTCCCTGCCGCACGCACCTTACTCCCCATCATGGTCTGCTTATGATCCGACACGCAGATACCAGGCCAGCATGCGCCAACAAAGGCCGCGCCGAAAAGGTGTATGCGCCTGGGCGAAAGTACCCGGCCCGCGAATCAAGAGGGCGGAGGCCATGGCCGATCATCCGCAGCAGGACAGCGTATAGCCATGTTCCTGCGCCCGGTTCAGGGCCACGATTCCGGCCGGCACCAGCATCGCGCCGGGAACCAAATTGGCTGACAGCTCCTGGAAAATGGAATCCGCATTCTGGCTGGTCTTCTTGGCAATCGTATCCGCGATGGCATGTGTCGCGCTGGAGCAAACGGCGAATCGCACCCCCAGGCCCTTCAGGATTGACAAGGTCGCGCCCCGGTTGGGAAGGCCGCTGTCTTTGATGTCCACATCGAACAGGTTGGCAAGCGGTGCCGCACCGGTGCGCGGATCGTTGATCTTGGTTCTTTCGACAAGTATGGCGCCATGGCGGGACCAGATCGCATCGGTGAAGCCGAACGGCGTTGAAAGATGTCGGAATATGACGAGGGTGGACAATTCCCCGGCATCGATTCCATAGGCCTTTGTATTCACCGTGCAAAAATTCCTGGCGAAGGCCAGTGCATCGCCGGCGCCGGCTCCGCTGATCGTGTCGAAAACCATTCGGTGATGCTGCCCTCCCTGATCAAGCCAGGCGTCCTGGGGTTCCTTGCCGGGGCCCGACGAGCCGGGGGATGCAAACGCATCCGTTTGCGCTGCTGCGCCCACGGCCAAGCCGAGACCCAGGAATTTGCGGCGCCAGATCGTCATGCATGTCTCCTGTATTGTCGGCCTTCGCGATGCTATTGTCCGGGATATGGAAGGCCCAGCAGCGCAGGCTTCCTGCGGGTGTCGCAGGCCCAGCCAGCCTAGTCCATGGGGCGCATCTGTGGGAGGGGGTAATGAAGAACCGGTATTTTAGGATGAAGCTGGCGGTTTGCGCCGCGACAGCGCTGCTTCTGGGGGGGCATGCAGCCGCCAGGGCCGAGCCGACCAATATCGTCATCCGGGTGATGGCAAAAGACGCCAAGTTCATCGGTACCGAGACCGGAGGGGTCCAGGTCACCCTGCGGGATGCCGATACCGGCGAATTGCTTGCTCAGGGCATGACGGCCGGAGCCACCGGCAATACGCCAAAGATCATGACCAATGGCCATGCCAGGCGCGATCCCCTGTCGGATGAGTTGTCGGCGAAATTTTCAGCCGTGCTGGATATTCGCAAGCCGGTGAGAATTGTCGCCACCGTCAACGACTCCAAATTGTCGAAGAACGCGGCCTTGACCGTGTCATCGACCCAGTGGGTCCTTCCGGGGAAGGCTGTCGGGGGTGGGGATGGCTGGGTGCTGGAATTGCCCGGCTTTGCCATCACCCCATTGGAACCGGTGCCTGAATCGGTGGCGCTTGAGGGCGGCGAGGCAAAGCTGTCCCTCAAGTTTAAGGTTACCATGCAATGCGGCTGTCCGATCACGCCGGGCGGTATCTGGGACGCCGACAAATTCCAGATTGCCGCGATGCTGGAAGACCGGACCGGCCTGCAGCCGGCCATGCCTCTTTCCTATGCCGGCCAGCCCAGCACCTTCACGGGCAATCTCGTGCTGCACGCCGCAGGTCGCTATGTGATCGACGTATATGCCTATGATCCGTCAACCGGAAACACCGGACTTGCAAAATATCCGATAAGGGTCCGCTAGCCCCGGACCAATGCCTGGACATATGTTGTTGCGAGCGATGGGGCGCACGCTCTGATTGGTCTGGAATGATTCGTGATGGATGGCTCCATGCGCAAACTTGCCTTTTTCCTTCTGGCTGTAGTGATCGTCGTGGTGCTGGCGGTGGGCACACTGCTCTTGGTGCCGCTGGATTCTTTTCGGGGCCCCCTGGAAACGGCAATCACGCGCGGCATCGGGCGCGGCGTGCATATCGCGGGATCGATGCATGTTTCCCTTTATCCAGAGATCGGAATATCGGCCAGCGACGTCAGTATCGACAATCTGGCTGGCGGTAAGGCGCGGGAGTTCGCGCGCGTTGACACGCTGGCCGTTGGGGCGAAATTAATTCCCCTGCTGTCCCATGAGATCGATATCACCAGGCTGACCCTGCAGCGGCCGGTCATCCATCTGGAGATAGATTCCCGCGGCAACGGCAACTGGAACTTCAATTTTGCAAGAAATGACAGCAGCGCATCCGCCAATCCGGCGCGCCTCAGCATTTCGGGCTTGAAGATTACCGATGGTGATATCAGCTACTACGACGCCCGATCCGCCAGGCGAAAAGCGCTGAGCCATGCCAATGTCGAATTCAACATGGCGGCGCTGGACCAGCCGGCGGTGTTCAGAATCGATGCCGTCTTCGAAAATGACAAACTGGAAATTGAAGGCCGGCTGGACAGCCTTGATACCTATGTGCGCAAGGTGCCGACCAAGGTCTATGTCGACCTCAAATCCCGACCCGTCAATCTTCGTTTTGACGGAAGCGTGATCGGTACGGCCAAAAGCGCCGGGACATTCCATCTGTCGGGACCTTCGCTGCGGGATCTCATGAAGCGCGGTACCGGCGCGAATGCGCCGACGTGCCATGGACTTGGCGCCTTTTCGGTTGCCGGGAATGTGTCCGCCGAAGATCGTGTCTATGCGCTTCGGGGCGCACGGATTTCGCTGGATGACATGAAGGGGCAGGCGGATTTATCCGTCGATACGCGCGGGAACGTTCCCGTGATGAAAGGTTCCCTGTCGCTCGATCACCTCGATCTTGCCGCCTACATGACCGACAAGGGTGAAGCCGCACCGACTGGCGGCTGGAGCAACAAGCCCTTGTCACTCGGCGGATTGAAGGATGCCAATGCCGATGTCGAACTAGCGGTGGACCGGCTGTCGCTCGGCGCGTTCGTCATTACACAGGGACGAATGCATGCAGTGCTGACCGATGGTGTGCTGACGGCGGACCTTCGCCAGCGCGATCACATCATTGCGGATCTGGCGCGCCGCTATCTCGACATGATGATGCGCTATCCGGGGCTGGACCATGTAATGTGCTGGGGAATGCTGGATCATCATTCCTGGCTTCAGTCGCGCACGCGCCGGGCCGACGGGATGCTGAAGCGGGGCTGCCCCTACGATCCCAACTATCAGCCCAAGCCTCTGCGCCAGGCGATCGCCGATGCCTTCCGCAATGCGCCGGCCCGCCGATGATGCCTTAGCGGGGCAGCGGGTTCAGGCCTTGGGCGCCGAATTCAGCTTGTAGGCGAGCGTGTATCGCTCTTCATGGCAGGCGCGCGTGGGAACGCAGCCGCGATGCATCACCGCGCCCCGCGCGACGACCAGGCGGCCCGGCCGCGGAAGGATAACGAGTTCGGCGTCGTCCTCGTCATTGTAATAGATGGTCTCGCCGCCCCAATCCATGTTCCATTCCAGATTGGCATAATACAGCGCGGTGACATGCTTTTCCTGCGCGCCGCAATCGCGATGGGTGTAATAGCTGTCGCCAAAGACGCTGCAATTGACATAGGCGCGCTGGTCGGAAAACTGCTCTTCGGAAAACAGCCGTTCGACGGTCTGTTTCAGGCCGCGCAGGAATGGATCGACCGCAACCCTGTCCAGCGGAATGTCGGCAACCGCGGCAACACCCGGTATGCCGGGGCGGCTTTTTTCCTTGCGCACATAGTGCAGGGTCCGCACCAGGGCGCCGACCTGCTGCACCATCATCGGCTCAACCATGTTGTCGCAAATGAAAACCTCCCGGCCGGAGACAAGCGATTTGCGGATTTTCGGTTCTGTGTTTGCCATGACCGGTTTTCGGGTTGGATGCTCGACTGGGGTCGATACTGTTTCATGCGCCGGGCCCTTGGCAATGGCGGGCGATCCGGGCCATCGGTCCGGGCGATATTGCCTGTGTCTTTCACTTGGCCTACCAAAAGGCGGCAATATGCGAAGGGCTCGACCATGCGTGGCGCGGCTGTATTCCTCGGACTTGTTCTGTTTTCGCCCGCCGCGCTGGCTGGCACTGTGCGCGACGATGTGTTGTCCGGCGCCCAGCGCTGTGCCGGGTTGACCGACGATCGGGTCTGGCTGGACTGTTTCTACGGCTCGGCCCAGCCCATGCGCGCGCAGCTTGGACTTGCCCCGGCCCCTCAGTCCCAGGTCAAGCTGGTGCCGCCGCCCGGTGCCGTATATCCCTCGGCTGTTGCCGCAAGGCCCGCGCCGCCGGAACGTCCCAGCAGCTTCGTGCGCGACATACTGGGGTCGTCTAAGCCGACCGTCCTGAACATGCCGATAGCGTCATATCAGTTCGGGCGCGACGGCAAATTCACCATTGTCCTGAAAAACGGCCAAACCTATCGGCAGATCGAGTCCGATCTGGCCGTGGCCAAATGGGACCGTTCACCCGAAACCTATCTGGTCACGATTATCGGAGCCGCCGATGGTTTCAAGCTGAAGATCAAGGACCAGCCGGGCCTTGTCTACAACGTCCGGCGCATGTGACTGGGCGCAAAATTTGCGCGCGCGATCCTAGTCGGTCGGCACCACGTCGAACGCGATGGTGGTGCGGGCCGCCCTGTCGTGAAACGGGACTGTCCCATGCCATGAATAAGACGGAAACAGCACAAGCCTGCCGGCGGTCGGCTGTATGGCGCGGCGAACCGGATTTTTCAGCGCGACATCGATCGCCGGTTCACCGAACTTGATCCAGCCCTGCATCGCCGTCCTGTCTTCCACGGCCTGCGGCACGGCCACATAGTAACAGGAACTGACCCAGCCATCGGGATGGATATGGTTCACATGAAAGCCGCTATCGGCCAGACGCGACGACCAGGACCCTGAATAGCGAAAGCTCCTGCCCCGCCGCGACAGCAGGGGGTGGCCGGGGTCGTCGGGAAGTTCGGCGATATAGCGCGCCACAGCTTCATCGATCCGCTGCTTCAGCTTGTTAACCAGCGGCAGGCCGGCCGGGAACAGATGTCCCGGGGTCTGGGTGCCGCCGCGCAGGCTCTGGTCGATCAATTCGCGGCTCCTGGGGTGCAGGCGGTCGAGAGATGCGTCCAGTTCCGCATTGAAGCTCGCCATGTCGGAAAAACCCTCCGGGGGCTCCAGGTCGAAGACGCGAACCAGGCTGTCATAGCCGTTGATGGTTTCGTCCCGTCCGTCTTCCAGAATGCGCGATGCGGTACTCAGCACCGCCAGGCAGGATGCATTCAGGGGATCCCCGGCCAATCCCTGTTCGCAAAACCAGGCGGCTTTCTGGGCATCTCCCATCAGGAGGGCGGGTTCGGCGGCCAGGCTGAGCAGCTTGGACTCCTGGCCATGGCGAGCCAGGACCGCTTCGAACAATGCGACCGATTCCGGGTGCCGTCCCTGGGCGGTCATGATCTGGGCGGCGCCAATGGTGGCGAGCCGGTCATCCGGATCGCGGGCTCTCAGCCCGTCATAAATGGCGATGGCCTCATCGAAACGCTTTTCCCGGGCCAGAAGGAATGCTTTTCCAAGCAAAATCTCACGGCTCTGCGGCGCCCGCTCATAGGACTTCAGGAAATCCTCTTTGCGGTTCAACTGATAGAGCAGGGAATTGTAATCCAGATGCAGTCCCGGATCGGCGGGCCTGCGCGCCAATTCCCTTTCCAGTATGGCCAATGCCTCGTCGAAGCGGTTGAGGTTCTCAAGCGTTTCGGCGCGGTGACCCGTCAGGCCTGGCAGCGCGGGTTGCAGGGCCGCGGCCTTGTCCAGCGCAGCCAGCGCCTCCACATCCTTGCGCTGGCGCCGCAAAGCCTGGGCCAGTTGCAGATAGAGCTGCGCTTTCAGATGCGTCTCTTCGGCTGCCGCCAGTCCCCGTTCGGCTGCCCTCTCCGCTTCATCCGGCCTGCCGGCATCCACCAGAATGGCGGCCAGTGCCAGCTCGGCATGGGCCAGGCGTGGCATGTGTTTCAGGACCCGCCGAATATAGGTCTCCGCCTCATCCAGCCTTCCCGTCCGGTGCAGCAGCGCGCCCAGTTCGAAAAGGGCCTGCACGAAGTCGGGCTGGGCCTTCAATGTCTTGCGAAGGGCAGCTTCCGCTTCCTCCAGCCGGCCCAGCCGGGACAGCGTCATGCCCAGGTTGAAACAAAGGCTCGGATCCTTGGGAGACCGTTCCACGGCCTGCTGGAACAAGGCGGCGGCGTCCGCCAGTCGGCCCTGGTTGGTCCGCAGGGTGCCGGCAAGGTTCAGCACGTCGGGATGCGCCGGCACCAGACCCTGGAAGAACGGGGCCAGCGCCATCTCGGCGGCCATCAGATTGCCGGTTCGCAGCGCCTGAGTAGCGGTCACCAGAACACGCTGAACGACCGGGGAGGGGGGCTGCCTGAGCATGGTGCCAGTCTATAGCACCGGCTGGATGCCGGGCATCAACAGCTCCGTGCCGCCTCGCCAATCCTGGCGGTGAGGCACCTTGAGGGGGCACACGGAAGGCAAGGTTCCATCATTGTTGCAAATCTGTTGCAAAGACTCCTCATGTCTCAGTTTTTGCAACTGACCGCTCCCGG
This sequence comes from uncultured Rhizobium sp., assembly GCA_964343955.1. Classification (GTDB taxonomy): domain Bacteria; phylum Pseudomonadota; class Alphaproteobacteria; order Micropepsales; family Micropepsaceae; genus Rhizomicrobium. Next base: position 7,909 of record CAYFKU010000036.1, read on the forward strand.
GGGCATTAAGTCCCGGCTGCGAGCGCTAACATATTGCCTTGTGAAATCATAGGCTTGTCCGGTATATGGGCCTGTTATGCCTTCCTTTTTTCAATTGGTAGCGCAACCGTTTCTGGGCTTGGCAACCGGCGGTGTTTTCCCTAGCTTCTGGAAGAATTCCGTTTCACCAATAAAAACGCCAATTTTTCAGGGGGATTAGATGAAAGTGAACAAATTCGCGCTGATGTGCGCTGCCAGCGTGGTTGCGTTGACCGCGGGCGCCCAGGCGCAGCAGCAAAATGTCGAAGCGGTCACCGTCACCGGTTCGCGCGTCATTTCCGACATCACCCTGTCGCCGACGCCGATCACCGTGGTGAGCTCCGATCAGCTCCAGACCACGACGCCCTCCACCATCCCCGACGCGTTGAACAAGCTGCCTGACTTTTACGGCAGCCAGACGGCGCGCAACCAGGGCAACGGCTCCGGCAATGGCAGCTCCAACGCCCTGAACCTGCGCAACCTTGGCCAGTCCCGCACCCTGGTGCTGCTCGACGGCCAGCGCGTCGCCCCCGCCAACCAGGGCGGCACCGTGAACGTGGATACGCTGCCCCAGATGCTGATGAGCCGCGTCGATATCGTGACCGGCGGCGCGTCGGCCGTTTACGGTTCGGACGCCGTGGCCGGTGTGGTGAACTTCATCCTCGACAAGAAGTTCACGGGCTTCAAATACGACATCAATGCCGGCATTTCGAAATACACCGATGCCGCGGAAGAGCGCATCGGCATCGCCTGGGGTACAGAACTGTTCGGCGGCCGCGGCCATTATGAAATGAGCGCGCGCCTGTTCCAGCAGGACATGGTGCCGATCGCGGCGCGTCCTTACGGTTATCAGGGCAATGCCTGGGTGCAGCCCGGCAGTGGCACTGCCGCCGCCCCCTATGTCGATGTGCCCTTCGGTCGCCTGTTCAATCAGTCACTTACAGGAACTATCAAGTGCGGCTCGACCTGTACCCTGACCAACTACACCTTCGGATCCGGCGGCCAGATTATTCCCATGACCCATGGCACTCCCACAGCCACGGCGGGTTTGGAGTCGGGTGGCGATGGCGGCTTTGCGAACCCGGTTGATACCACCTATCAGGCGCGGCAGCGCCAGGGCGAGTTCTTCAATCGCTTCAGCTATGACATCAACGATCACGTCAACGCCTATATTCAGGCGAGCGCCTCGGAATCGGCTGACTATTCTCGTTGGACGCCACTGCTGGTCAGCTCCGCCAGCTCCCGCCCGAACACCTTCTTCACCAACAACGCCTATCTGTCGGCGCAGCAGCAGGCGCTGTTGACGGCGGCGGCCACGGCGGCCGGCAACTTCATGCCCGCGCCCAAGCTGTTCACGCCGCCCACCGGTGGCGCGTCTAGCATTGCTCCGGCGGTTGCAGCTAATACGCCCTATTTCAGCGATGCTCATTACATCAACAAGGTTGGTGGCCAGAGCGCTTATCTCGGCGACAATATATACGCTACCAAGGGGTTGGCCCGAAATCTTCACCTGACTGTTGGTCTAGATGGAGACATCAGCGGCTTTGCTTGGAAGACCTTCTACAGCCACCAGGAGAGCCGGGTTACGGTGGTGGATCCGCAGAATACCAATAATGCCAAGTGGATGGCGGCGCAGGACGCGGTGATCGCGCCCGCGGGCACCAAGGTCAACAACGTGGATGTCAGCGGCACTGTTCAGTGCTGGGTCTCCACGCAGACGGAATTCGCTGCGCTTTATCCGGGCTGCGTGCCGGCGAATGTCTTTGACACCAATGGTATTTCCCAGGACGCCTATAACTATATCAAAAGCCCCACTTTTTGGAGCTTGACACAAAAGCTGGACAATGTTGGGGGTAGCCTTTCCGGCGGTCTCTTCGGTCTGGGTCTGCCGGCCGGTGAAATCACCGCGGCGCTTTCGGCGGAGTTGCGCTGGCGGAGCTATTACAACAAGACCAACGCGCTGCCGACCGACTTCGTGAATTGCACAGGTTTGCGCATGTGCACAGTTAATGGCGGCGCCGCGCCCGCGCTGTGGACGCAGAACGTCAACGCGCCGCAGAACAGCGCCGACAATGTCTGGGAAACGGCCCTTGAGTTCAACATTCCCGTCCTCAAGGACGTGCCGCTTGCCGAAGATCTCAACGTCGACATAGCCGGACGCCATACCAGCTATTCCATCTCCGGCGATGCCGACAGCTGGAAGATTGGTGTCAATGACAGGCTGAATGAGACCTTCCGCCTTCGGGGCACGATGTCATTCGATATTCGCGCGCCCAACCTGAATGACCTGTACCAGCCGGTGGGAATCTCCTCGACCGGATTTCAAGATCTGCTGACCACAGCTAACAACAGCACACAGTTGGTTCAGAAGGGTAATGCGACTCTGAAGCCTGAGGTTGCTCATACCTATACGCTGGGATTGGTGGTTACGCCGAGCTTCATTCCCGGCTTTGTTACCTCGCTGGACTACTACCAGACGCATATGGCTAACGCGATCACCGGCATCAGCTACCAGAGCACGACGGTGCAGAATCTCTGCATTGCCAGTGCGCCGACCTATTCGTCGCCGTTCTGCTCGCTGGCCGTCCGGCCCTTCCCGGTTGGCTCGCCCCAGTACACCACGACGGCGAACTATCCGACCCAGGTTCTGAGCTCGCCGCTGAACAGCGCCAAGGTTCAGATGGAAGGCTGGAACTTCGAAGTCGACTATAACTGGGATTGGGCCGATGTGTGGGATGCCATCCCCGGTTCGATGAGCCTGCGCAACCTGGTCAACTACACGCCGGTGCTGGAAACCCAGACGCTGCCGGGTACGGCCTGGCAGTGGACAGCCC
>CAYFKU010000036.1:10770-19159 GCA_964343955.1 uncultured Rhizobium sp.
GCCCAGCCCAAGACCCGCATGACCACCTTCCTGAGCTATCAGGTCGGCGACTGGGGCTTCGATATCCAGAACCGCTGGCTGTCGGGCTGGAAGAAGGCAACGCTCGCCGGGCAGGTCTATGCCAAGCCGCGCGTGACCAGCAACAATGTGATGGACCTCAATATCAACAAGAGGTTTGACCTGTGGGGCGGCTCCTCCTCGCTCTACTTCAACGTCCAGAACATCGGCAACACACGCGCTCCCCTGGTCGGCGCCAACCCGTCGGTCCCAGGCCTGTTCTATCCCTCGCCGACGCAATACAGCGACATGGGCCGGTACTTCACCATCGGCATCAAGGGCAATTTCTAAACTGCAATGCTGGAAGGGGCGGTTGAAAGACCGCCCTTTCTTTTTCTGTCTGATCCGTGGCGGCGATGCGGTGCCCGCGGCCCTGAGCGAGATGCGCAGCTTCGCCGCGCGACCGGCCAAAGCCGCCTGGGAGGTCGCTTATGGCAGGCTTGAGACCGCTGTTTCCCCTTTTTGCGCTTTTGCTTTGTTGCGGTCCCGCGCTGTCGGGACAGTCAACCAGCCCTGACGGCGAGTGGCGATCCTACGGCCGCGACCCCGGCGGCACGCGCTATTCTCCGCTTGGCCAGATCAAGCCGACGAATGTTTCGGGCCTTGCGCCGGCCTGGACCTTTCACATGCGGCCGGCGAGCCTGGATGTCGCCGCGGCCAATCGGCAATCGACCGGGCCGGAACGCGGGCGGCCTCCTTCACGGTATTTTGGATCGGAAATGACGCCCCTGGTGGCGCAGGGGCTGATGTTCCTGGCCACGCCCTACCGGCGTGTCACGGCCCTGGACGCAACATCGGGCAAGCAGGTCTGGGCCTATGATCTTCCGGGTACGGATGCGTCCGCCAGCCGGGGCGTTTCCTGGTGGCCCGGCGGACGTGGCCAAAAGCCCCGGCTTATCGTCTCCACGCGCAATGGCAACCTGATCGCCCTCGATGCGGCGACCGGCGAGCCGGTGAGAAGCTTCGGCGTTGACGGCATCCTCAATCTCAAGACGCCCGATGTGCTCAACGGCTTCCCCAATGCCTATTTCGGCTTTTCCTCGCCCGTGCTGGTTCTGGGCAATGTCATCGTGGCCGGCAGCAGGGTGCAGGAGGCGCCCACGCTTGGCACCGCAGGTGACGTGCGCGCCTATGATGTCCGCACGGGCAAGCCCTTGTGGACCTTTCATACGATCCCCCGGCCGGGCGAATTTGGATATGAGAGCTGGGAGGGCGACAGCGGAAAACAGCGCTCGGGCGTCAATGTCTGGACGACCGTCATCGGCGATCAGAAGCGGGGGATCGTCTATCTGCCGATCGCGGCGCCGACCTTCGACCGCTGGGGCGCCGATCGCCACGGGCAAAATCTTTTCAGCAACTCCATCGTCGCGGTCGAGGCGAAGAGCGGAAAATATCTCTGGCATTTCCAGACGGTGCATCACGACATCTGGGATCTGGACCTGCCCAGCGCCACCTTGATCGAAGTCAGGCGCGCCGGAAAAGTGATTCCGGCGATTGCCGTGATGAACAAGACCGCCATCCTGTTCATCCTGGATCGCGTAACAGGAAAACCGCTGTTTGACATCAATGAAACGCCGGTCCCCACCGACACCGATATTCCCGGTGAGCAGCCCTGGCCGACCCAGCCGGTCTCTGTGACGCCGCCGCTTGCCAAGGTCACATGGGAGCATGGCGATGTGGCGGACGTGACGCCTGAGCTGAAGTCCTTTTGCGAAAATCTGATCGCGGACAAACATGTCGTGGCGTCGAAGATGTTCCAGCCCCTGCGGACAGATTCCGCGGTCGCCAGCTTTCCCGGAAGCCTTGGCGGCATCGATTGGGGTGGCGCCGCCTTCGATCCGGGGCGGGGCCTTCTGGTCGCCAACACCAACAATCTTGCGGCTCTGGCTACCATGGCGGCTCGCCCCGACGGCAGCTATGGCATGAAGGACGGATATCTCTATTTCTGGAATCCCAAAACGCGCCAGCCCTGCAATGCGCCGCCCTGGGGACAGTTCAGCGCCGTGGACGTCAATACCGGAAAAATCCGGTGGCAGGTGCCGCTGGGCGTCAGCGACGATCTCCCCCCCGGCCGCCGTGACACGGGGCGGGTCAATCTGGGCAATCCGATGGTCACGGCCGGCGGCCTGGCCTTTATAGCGGCGACGGATGACAGCCGCTTCCGGGCATTCGACACCCTGACCGGCAAGTTGCTGTGGGAAGCCAGGCTTCCGGCAACCGCATCAACCGGGCCGATAAGTTACAGGGGCAAAGACGGCCGGCAGTATATCGCGGTCGTCGCCACCGGCGGAAACAATGCCGGCGTACCCGCCACTGCCGATGAGGTCATCGGATACGCGTTACCCTCCAGGCCAGTATCATCGCATAAGCCCAACTAGGTGGATCATGAAAGCCGAACACGATCAGAGCGCATCGTTGCAGCAGTCTTCCGGCAGGCCCCTGGACCGGCGCCGTTTCATGGAAAGCGCCGCGGGCGTCGGCGCGGCTCTGTGCCTGCAAGCAGGTCTGGGGCAGGGCGCCGCCGCGGCTGCGTCCAAAGCGCCGGTAAACGACTCCCGCCTGCCCGACGGCACCGAATTTGTGAGCTGGGAGAAGCCGCTGACCTTCTCCAAAACCTATTATGTGGACAACGGCGCGGCCAATGCCGACGACACCGGTCCCGGCGACGAGGCTCGGCCGTTCCGCACCATCGGCAGGGCCGCTCAGCTGCTGCAGCCGGGCGAGCGGGTGATGATTGCCGCGGGCACCTATCGCGAATGTGTCCGTCCGGCGCGCGGTGGCACCGGGCCGACGCAGATGATCAGCTATGAGGCCGCCCCCGGAGCCAAGGTTTATATCAAGGGCTCCGAAGTGTTGAAGGACGGCTGGCAGAAGATGACGGTGGCCGAGCGCTTCAATGCCCCGCCCGGCACCGGCATCACCGTCTGGCGCCATGAGCTGCCCAGCACGCTCTTCTCGGACAATTACAATCCCTTTGCCCTGCCCAGCATCATGGCGAGTTGGGGCTGGCTGGATACGCGCATCGTGGACATGGGACCTTACCTGCGTCGTCGCGGACTGGCCTTCGTGGATGGCAAGCCGCTTGAGCCCATGGAACAGCTTCGCGAGCTGGCCATGGCGAAGCTGCCGCCCGTGCCGGATTTCACCAGGCCGCCGGTGCCGCTGCTGGGCATGCCGCCGCGCCGCCGCGGGGCGCCGGTCATGCAGGAAATCGGCGGAACCCCGGATGCGCGCTTCTCGGTGGATGATTCCGGAACGGCTATCCATGTGCGTCTGCCGTCAGGGACCCCAGCCGATCACATGATCGAAGTCACGGCCCGCCAGCATACATTCATCCCGGTCAAGAGCGGCACCAGCTACATCCGGGTCAAGGGCATCACCTTCCAGCATGCGGGCAACCCCTATCCGTTCCCGCAATTCGGCATGGTCTCGCTGGCGGGTGGAGATCACTGGATCCTGGAAGACAATGTCTTTGAATGGGCCAATGGCGGCGGCATCGATATCGGCAGCGACGGCAACAGCGCCGGCGCCCCCAGCCCCGGTGCTTCGCAGATCCTGCGCCGCAACACCTTCCGCTATTGCGGCATCGAAGGCGTCGGCGGGATGGGAACCAGCAACACCCTGATTGAAGACAATCTGGTGGAATGGTGCGGCTGGGCCGATGCCGAACGCGGCTGGGAAGCGGCGGGTATGAAGTTTCACCGCGCAAAGAACATGATGTTCCGCCGGAATGTGATCCGTCACATGCGCCATGCCAATGCCGCCTGGTGGGACGTTGACAATGTCAATTGTCGCATCACCAGGAACATCTTTGCGGATATCCTGACGGTCGGCGCCGCGGTGCACATGGAGATGAATCCAGGGCAGAACTCCATCGACAACAATATCATCTGGGATGTCCGCAATGCCGAGCCGGGCACGCCGGGTCAGCGCGGCTGCGCCGGGTCGGGCATTTTCGACAATGCCACCGACAATCTCATCATTGCGCACAACCTGATCGGCCGCTGCGACAATGCCGGAATATTCGCCATCATCCGTCAGGATCGGAACATCAAGATCCACGCATCCGGCAACAATGTTGCAAACAACATTTTCGCCAAATGCAAATCCGCCATAAATTTCCTCACCACCGAAAACAAGGCGGATGGAAACGTCTATATCGGCATGCCGAAGGAGTTCCAGGGTCTGTTCGAAGGCGCGCCCCCGCCGGAATACGATCCGAATGCCTGGACGCACATCAAGTACCGGGATCTGGCGGCCTGGCAGGAACTGGGCTGGGACAAGAATTCCGTGTCGCTCGACGCGGAGATATCGTTCGACCCCGATACGCTGGAATTTGCATTTTCCAGCGGCAGGCCGCTGCCACGGGTGAAAGCCGTGGATGGCATCCAGACGGATATGCTGGGCAGGGCGACCGGATCGACCAGGACCGCCGGCCCCTTGGCAAACACCCCCGTCAAGGGTCCGTTGAAGGTCGATCCCCGATTGCCTGCCTGAAACGCGGCAGCCTCGGGCCGGGCGAACAGGAACGCCGTCCACGGCCGTTCGTGGCCCCGATAATTGGGGCAAATGCCTTCAGGTTTGCGGGGCGGTCCAGCCGCCCCCTAGCGACTTTATCAGCCGGGTGACCGCAGAAAAACGCCGCGCGCGGAGTTGCTCTTCCTGCCGCAGATCCTGTGCTTGCTGGCGGCGTGCCACCAGAACGTCCAGGCGGTCGGCCAGTCCTGACTCAAAGCTGGACAGTATGAGCCGGGTCGCCTTTTCGTCCTGCTGAAGGATTTCGCGCTGTTCCACGGCCTGCTCGTTCAGCGACTGAACCGCGGTCAACTGATCTTTGACATCGCGAAATGCGTTCAGAACCTGGGTGCGATATTGCGCCGAAGCCAACTGGTCATCCTCCTTTGCCGCCATGACGCCGGCTTCCTGCCGTCCGCCGTCGAACAGGACGGAAGCCAGGAACCCTCCCAGCCCAAAGCTTGCCGCCGCGGGGTTAAACAGGCTCGCGAGGTCCGTGGAAACAAGACCTCCGGAGCCCGTCAGGCTGAAGCTGGGAAGCCAGGCCAGTTTCGCTGCTTCGACCTTCGCTTTTGCCGACTGTTCCATGAACCCCGCCGCGACTACATCCGGCCTGCGGCGCAAGAGGTCGCTGGGGATGCCAGAGGGGACGTCCGGCAGCCGGGCGGCGTCCTTTGACTCCGGAAGCTGGAATTGATCCGCGGAGGCGCCGCTCAGGAATGCCAGTGCATGTTCAAGCTCCGCCCGCCGCTGGTCAAGCGCCACCAGTTCCGCGCGATCGGCGCGATGTTCGGCGCGCAACCGGGCCAGGATCACATCGGATATCAGCCCGGATTGCCTCAACTGTGCCTGGATTGATTCCGCTTCCGCGCTTTCCTTTATTGTGTTTCTCTGAATGGACCGCTCCGCGTCCAGTCCGCGAATTTGGAAATATACGTCCGCGATCTGGGCCTGGGTCAGCAATCGGGCTGATGCCAGCAGGGCCTGGCCTGCTTTGGCCTCCAGATTTGCGGCGCTTCTCGCCTTGGCCAGTCGGCCGAACAGGTCAAGGTCAAAGCTGAAGTTCAGGCCGGTATTGAAAAGCGTGCCAATGCCGCCGGCGTCATTGATCAGTTGGCCGCTCTGATTGGTAACCGCGGCAGCCGCTCCCACCTGCGGATAAAGGTCCGCCTGGGCGGCCTTCAGGCTTGCCTGAGCGTGCGCCAGGCGCGCGGATGCTTCCTCGATGCTGGTATTGTCGAGTGTTCCCCTGACCATCAGGTCATCCAGAACCGGATCCTGGAAGACGCTCCACCACTGCGCCGGCTTTTGTTCCGGCGACAGATTCTGCGCCTCGGCAATGGAGGCCGAGGTCGTGATCCCGATCAGCATGCCGATCGCGATGAGCGCGTTCCGGCTCATTCGGACTTTCCGGACCCGATGGCAATCTGCTCCTGGTCTATCCAGACTTCCATGCCGAAAAGGTCTTTCATTTCCGTCGGCAGATAGGGAAGGCGCCGCAGGTCTTCCCCCAGAAGCCGATTGTGCAAGTCAACATCGAAAGCGCTGAATGGGCGTACCGGCTGGGGTCTGCCAAGCAGGATATTGATGCTGGCCTACACCTTCGCGCCAAAACGAAGCATGGCCTGTTCCCTTGTCAGGAAGTCGGCCAGGACTTCCGCAAAATCGCTGACGGCTTGCCGGTCGGCGCCTTCCAGGAAATGTGCGTTCAGGGCTTCCCGGATTTTATCGACAAGATCTTTGTCGAGGTGGAGCTTGTCCAGCATGCCGGTCACTCCCGTGACAGGCGCTTCACCCGTCAGGCCCCGGCCGCATTCGACATACATGTCGTCGTAAACAGCTTCGCGTTGCCTGCGCTTGATCTCATCTCCGAGATAGGAGCCGCGCCTGATCTGCATGACGTGATTTGCCAGGCGGTTCCGGATGGCTTGCGCCTTCGCGCCGCCCCGTTCCGCCCAGCGATCGGCGACGTCCCCAAGGGCTTCATAGATTCGCGTCATCGCGGGCCATAGCGAAAATATGACGGCATAGGACTGAAGACCCAGCAGGCCATAGTCCATGGCGGGCGCCAGTTGATCCAATGCGTCCTCAACCTCCGGGTCCAGATCGGGGGTAAAGCCATTGCGCGGCGTGGCGCCGTCGATCAGGACCGAGAGAAATTCTTCCACCATCATCCGGGGGCCGGCGCATACGCCTGTTTCGGAATGGAAGGAATAATTTCTCTCCGCATAGGCATGCAGTTCGGCCGCGGTAACCGGGGCATCCGCCGCCCATGCCGGTTCGCCGATGGGTACAAACAGCATCTGATGCAGTGTCATCCGCAATCCGTCGGTGACACGGAACACGTTGGAAAGCACGGGATGGAGCGTTCCGTTTCCGACCGGGGCGTCCACGGTATCGCCTTCCCGACTTCAGGGTCAGGAAGGCGCAAGCTGCTTATTGGTTCCGAAGTCTCGCGCGGGCTCAAGGACCCCGGACGATACGCGTCAACCGGCCATACTGGTTGAATTCGGTCACCAGCAGATTGCCCGACGGATCGAAGGTTATGCCATGCGGGGCATAAAAGCGGTCCGGCTTCCAGACCGAGGGCGGGGTGGTGTTGACGTGGAACTCAGCCTCATTGTCGTTGGTGCCGATATGCGCCACGACCTGGCCGTCGCGGTCCAGGATGGTGACGCGGCCCTCCAGTTCTGCGATCGCCAACTCGTTGCCGCGGATGGAAAGCGCGCTGGGCAGCCTGAGATTTTCGGCATAGGTGCCGATGACATGCCCATCCAGGCCCATATGCACCAGCCGCCGGTGTTTCCGGTCGGTGCAAAGCAGGCGCAGCGGCGTGAAGCGCGTGTCGATGGCGATCTTGTGGCAGGTATCGAAGGCATAGGGCTCGGCCTTGCCGCCGAAGGTGCCCAGATATTTTCCACGCTTGTCGAAATGATGGATGTAATCCAGCCCATAGCCGTCGGTGACATAGATGTCGCCGTTCGGCGCCACCGCGATGCCGGTCAGGTTGATGGCCTGGGGGTCCTTCTTCTTGTATTGATCCGGAATGGCGCTTGCAGGGATGGTCAGCACATTCCTGCCGTCCAGGCCGAGCTGAATGACCTGCTGCGCCAGCCGGCTGACGCCGTAAATGTAATACCGGCGATCCGGTGCCCGGGCGATGATGAAGCCATGCAGGTCGGTGGGCGCGCCGGGCACATTCCTCAGATATTTGCCCTGCGCGCTATAGACCTGGATGCCGGGATGGTCGCCGCCCTGAACGCTGGCGTAGATTTCGCCCGCCGGCGATAGCGCGATGTCGCCATGGGAATCGCCGACGGTCGCCTTGCCGTCCGGCGGGGTGAAAAATGTAGTGTCCAGGGTGAATCTGGGCGCGGCAAGGGCAGCGGCGGTCCAGCCCGTCAAACCGACAAGTACAAGAATAAGTCTTTTCATGGCAGCGATCCCCCTTGGATCATGATCCATGCCGCGATGGCGGCACTCACAAAAAACAAAAGCAGCGCCAGCGACAGGCGCGTGAAAACAAGCTCTACGCCATCCGGCACCTGACGGCGCGGTTTGCGGCCGGTGAACATGGGCAGCACCAGATTGTGCCGCCTGACCAGAAGATAAAAGCCCACGGCGGCGACATGAATCCAGACCAGAGCCAGGATCATGTTGAAGATCAGGCCGTGAATGCCGGTTATCCTGTCCGACAGTTCGGATGGAACGGTCAGGGCCAGGGGGCCGTGGAAATGCACCCCGTCATTGGCGAAAAGCCCGCTCAGCGCCTGCGCCAGCAACACCGCTATCATCACGGCGACCATCAGTCCGCCCG
>CAYFKU010000036.1:19169-25661 GCA_964343955.1 uncultured Rhizobium sp.
CCGCAGGGTTGTGACCGGCATAGATCCGGCCGTCGCCCCTGAGATAGTCCAGCACGCGGCGCGGCGAATGCAGGAAGTTCCTGAACCGCGCGGTGCTCGATCCCACCAGGCCCCAGGCGATGCGGAACAGCAGCAAGGCCAGCAGGGAAAGTCCGCATGGCAGATGAAGGGTCATCCAGCCCTGGTCTGCGCTGATCCAGGCTGCAAGGACCAACAGCACCAGGCACCAATGGAACAGCCGCGTGGGCAGGTCCCATACCAGCACAAGCGGCTCGCTGTTACGGGGCATCGGGCGCCCCATGAAGAACAACGCCCTTTCGCCGCAAGGGCAGAAGGCCCTCAGGTGTCACCGATGCTCCGGTCACGGTCAGGGCGCGCAGATTTTTCAGCGATGCCAGCGCCGCCAGGGTTGTGTCGGTGATGCCGGTGTCCGCCAGGCGCAGGCTTTCCAGCGTGGTCATCCGGCCAAGAGCCGGTGCCGACGCATCCGAGATCGCGGTGCCGCTGAAATCAGCGCGTGTGACACGAAGGGCAATCGCCGCCAGCATGTTCATGTCCCTGTCGCCAAAGCGCTTGCCCCCAAGCGATGCATTGACTGTCAGGTTGGCAGAGCTTCGGGATTCATATTCTAGAAGCCCGGGCAGGCGGGCCTGCAACTGCCGCACGGTCTGCGCAAGCGGCGCCCGCTGGCGGGCCACAAGCGCCGGGTCCGCCCGGGGAATCACGGCCGGTTTCACCAGCCTGGGCGCGCCTTTGACCTCGGATGCCGGCTGGTCGCCCCGCGCGCCGCCTTCGATCCACAATCGGATCACGGTGATCTCGTCCGGTGACAACGGGGTCTTGCCGCTGGGGGGCATGGCGCGGTCGTCCGACGAAGGCAAAGTGATGCGTGTGAACAGCTCGCTGGCTTTTGCGTTCCGGGGCGCGATTGTCATCCCGCCGCGCCCGCCCAGCAGCACCGCGGCATAACTGTCCAGCCGCAACTGTCCTTTCTGTCGCTGCGGACCGTGGCAGGCAACGCAATGGGTGTCGAACAGGGGCTGCACGCGCTGGGCATAAAATGATCCGGGCCTTGCCCGCGGCGGCTGTTCCAGCCCCAGCCGTTGCAAAACCTCATGGCCGAACACCGGGCGCGCCAGCATGGCGGCGCCAAAGCCCGCCGCGGTCATCAGGAATATGGATGCAAAATAGGCCGGCGCGGAAAGGCGCGCGGCGCCTTCGGAATCTGTCATGAGGTCAGAAACGCCTCATGTCAGGATTTCCGAAACGATCCGGGCCGGCTTCACCCCGGTCAGTTTCTGGTCCAGACCCTGATAGGGATAGCTGAATGTGCGGGCGTCGAAACCCAGCAGATAGAGCATGGTCGCGTGCAGGTCGCGCACTTCCACCGGATCGCGGACGATCTCGTAGCCCATGTCGTCGGTCTCGCCATGGATCAGGCCCGGCTTGACGCCGCCGCCCGCCATCCAGACGGTGAACGCCTCCGGATGATGGTCCCGGCCGATGAATTTGGTTTCCTCGCCGCCGGCATGATTGTCCTGCATGGGCGTGCGGCCGAACTCCCCGCCCCAGACCACCAGCGTGTCTTCCAGCAGGCCGCGCGCTTTCAGGTCCGCCAGCAGGGCGGCGGTCGGCCGGTCGGTCAGCGCGCATTGCTTGACCAGCCCGACATTCAGGCCTTCATCCGTGGGCGTACCATGCGAATCCCAACCCCAGTGATAAAGCTGGATGAAGCGCACCCCGCGTTCCGCCAGGCGGCGGGCAACAAGGCAGTTATTGGCAAAACTGGTCTTGCCCGGCTCGGCGCCATAGCGCTCCAGCACCGCGGCGGGCTCGCGATGGATATCCATGGCGTCGCTGGCTTCCAGCTGCATGCGGAACGCCATTTCATATTGGGCGATGCGGGTGACGGTTTCGGGGTTGCCGAATTGCCGATAGGTCTGGCGGTTGATCTCGTCCACCGCATCCAGCACCTGGCGCCGCGCGGCGCGGCTGACGCTTTTGGGATTTTGCAGATACAGCACCGGCTCGCCGGCCGAGCGGCAGGGTACGCCCTGATAGACAGACGGCAAGAAACCCGATCCCCAGAGCGGCTTTCCGGCATTGGCCGTGGTGCCGCCGTTCGAGATCAGCACGATGAATCCCGGCAGGTTCTGGTTCTCCGTGCCCAGGCCATAGGTCACCCAGGCGCCCAACGAGGCGTGACCGGTGCGCGGATCCCCGGTCTGGACCAGAAGCTGGGCCGGTGCGTGGTTGAACTGGTCGGTTCTCATCGACTTGATGATGCACAGATCGTCGATCTGCTTTTCCAGATGGGGCAGCCGGTCGGACATCCAGGCGCCGCTCTTGCCGGTCCGGTGGAATGGAAACTGGGGGCCCAGCATCTTCGGGACGCCGGTGATGAAGGCGAAGCGCTTGCCCTTCAGGAAGGATTGCGGACAGTCCTGTCCGTGAAAGCGCGCCAGTTGCGGCTTGTGGTCGAACAGTTCCAGCGGGCTCGGCCCGCCGCCCATATGCAGATAGATCACCCGCTTGGCCCTGGCCGGGAACTGTGGCGGCAAGACCGACAGCGGCGTAGAGGGATCGCGGCGAAAATCCAGCGGCGCGCTTTCGGCGGCTTTGGCGGCCGCGCTATTCAGGAAGAAGGCGCCCAGTCCGCCCATGCCCCATCCCAGGAAGCGGCGGCGGGTATCCGCCTCCATATTGAGCGCCTGCAGAAGCGGATGGTTCGTCATGGTCATCTCGTAAGCGCCGCATCCAGATTGAAAAGCGCGCTGGCCGCCTGGATTGGGCCTGCGCTCCGATAGAGTTTGTTCAGCACCGCCAACTCGGCCGGGGACAGGTCGCGCGACAGCACCGCGCGCGCGCCCATGTTCAGTCGCGCATCGACGGCATCGCCCGGTCCCGCGGGCGCCCGGCTCATGCGGCGCGCCAGCGCTTCGGCCGCCTGGTGGAACACGGGGTCGTTCAAGGTCACAAGGGCCTGCAAAGGCGTGTTGGTCGGAATGCGGCGCGGTGTGCTCAACTGGCGGTCGGCGGCATCGAACGCGACAAAGCTGGGATAGATGGCGGTGCGCTTGATGAAGGTATAGACGGCGCGGCGATAGATATCCGGGCCGGTGGAATTCACCCACCGTTCCGGATTGTTCGCCTCGACATTCCACACGCCGTCGGGCTGCAGCGGCATGACCGGCGGTCCGCCCATTTTGGGATTGAGCAGCCCGCCGGCCAAAAGCGCCTGGTCGCGCACCATTTCGGCGGTCAGCTGCTGTTGCGGACCATGCGCCAGAAGACGGTTGCGCGGGTCCCGCTTTTGCAGCGCTGCAGTGGTGACCGCGCTCTGGCGGTAGGTCGCGCTGGTCACCATCTCGCGCAGCAGCGCCTTCATGTTCCAGTGCAGGTCGTTCTGAAAATGCAGCGCCAGCCAGTCCAGCAACTCCGGATGGCTGGGCTTGTCGCCGGCGCTGCCGAAATCCTCCATGGTTTCGACAAGGCCGGTACCGAACAGGGCCTCCCAGTACCGATTCACCGCGACGCGCGCCGTCAGCGGCTGATCCGGCTGGAAGAACCATTTGGCCAGGGTCAGGCGGTTGCGCGGCGCATGGGCGGGCAGTTTGGGAAACAGGGCAGGGGTGTCGGCGGTCAGGGCGGGCCCGACCTGGGTCAGGAAACTGCCGCGCTCGAATTCCAGCGTGTCGCGCTGCTCATAGCCTGCCTGTTCGGCCATCACGGGCAGCGGCACGGCTTTCAGTTTCTGCATGCGCCGCGCCAGCTCCGCCAGTCGGGCGAGTTTCTGCTCCAGCTCGGGCGCCTGGGCAAAGGCCGTCCAGCGCGCATCGCTGCTGGCCAGGATGCGGATGCGCGGCACCGGCGAGAAGGACGCGTTGATCGGCTCGGTATGGGTGAGCTGCACCCGCAGCCGGGATCCCGGGGCCAGGTGCAGCGGCGCCATGGGAACGGCGACGGTCCAGCGGGTGCGAAACAGGTTGGGATCGGCCATGAAGCCGCTGTTCGCGGCGAGCTTGCTGGTCAGCTCTTGCGCCGGAATGTCCTTGCCCTCAGGCGTGTTGCGCAGCAGGCGCGCGACATTGGCCTGCAAATTTTCCACCGAATCCGGCGCCAGCAGGCGGAAAGAAATTTTTTCCTGCTTTCCGTCAGGTCCGATCACCCAGGCGTCGATGTGATTGACCACGAAACCCTTTTCCGGCGCGTGGCGCGCGCGGGCGGCATCGGCCGGCGGCACTTCCAGGCGCAGCGCCGTGACCAGCGGCAGGTCGGCGGCCGCTGTCAGGTCGAACAGCGAGCGGATGGGCACTGTGCCCGTATACTCTGCCATGCCATTGCGGATGCGGATGGACGCCGGCACGGTGCGTCCCTTCGCGCGCGCCAGCTCCTCCCGCAAATTCTTGATCTGGCCGGCAAGCTTCTTGTTCCCGGGCCGGGCGGAGAGTTCCGCCAGGTCATGGGCGATCGCCAGGCTTTGGCTGATCGCGCCCTCGCGGACCGGCAGCAGCTTCCATCTGGTCTCCCGCGCATCCGCGGCCCGGCTGGCCGCGACCAGGCTGGCGCGCAGCATTTCATTTTCGCGTTGCAGGCTATCGGCCTCGGCATAGTCCGCCTTGTCGCCGGGCACGCGCAGAATGGGCCAGTCGTCCTCCAGCGCGGAGTCGAAGGCGATATCGGCGTCCCGCGATGTGTTGAAGAAGGCGAGGAACTTGTAATATTCGCCGTGCCGTATCGGATCATAGGGATGGGAATGGCACTGTACGCAATTGAAGCTCACCCCGTTCAGCACCGACCAGGTGGTGCTCACCCGGTCCATCACCGCGGCCAGCCGGAACTCCTCATCATCGGTGCCGCCCTCGTCATTGGCCGCGGTCTGCCGGTGGAATGAGGTGGCGATCAGGTCCTCGAAGCCGGCATTGGGCAACAGGTCGCCCGCCAGTTGCTTGATCACGAACTGGTCGTAAGGCAGGTTCCTGTTGAATGCGTCAATCACCCAGTCGCGATATGGCCAGGCGCCGGGACGCGATCGGTCTTTCTCAAATCCCTTGCTGTCGCCATATCGCGCAAGGTCCAGCCACAGGCTCGCCCAGCGTTCGCCATAGGCCGGCGAAGCCAGCAGCCTGTCCACCTGCCTTTCATAGGCGTTGGCAGATTTATCGGCCAGAAAAGCCGCCAGTTCTTCCGGGGTGGGGGGCAGACCGGTCAGGTCCAGCGAAACGCGTCGCAGCAAGGCTGTCTTTTCTGCCTCCGGCGCGGGCGTCAGATGCTCCTGTTCCAGGCGCGCCTGGATAAAACGGTCCAGAGCGTTTCGCGTCCATCCCTGCCGCTTCACGGCAGGCAGATTCTGCGGCTTGGGCGCCACAAAGGCCCAGTAATTCTCGAAATGCGCGCCTTCCTCGATCCATTGCTTCAGCAGCGCGACCTGCTGCGGCGGCAGAGGCGCCCCATGCAGCGGCATGCGGATTTCCGGATCATGCGAGGTGACGCGGGCAATCAGCTCCGAGGCATTGGGCCGGCCGGGAATGACGATCGGCCGTCCCGACTTTCCTTTTCCAAGCACCTGGTCGCGATAGGAGAAGGATACGCCCGCGGCCTGTTTCACTCCACCATGGCAGGCCATGCACTGGCTGTTGAAGATCGGCCGTATGTCGCGGTTGAAATCCACATGCTGCGTGGCAGCGGCGGAAGGCGGGCGCAATGCCAGGACACCCGCCAGCAGCAGGGCGCCCCCCAGCGCCACACCTGCAATTCCCTTCCTGTTCAACCGCCCGGCCTTTGTGAATTATGGGCAAATCCGACCAAGCCGGGCGGGGTCTGTCAAGCTGGCGGCGGCTTTTTGCGCCAGTCAGGGCACGAAAAGCAGGAACAGGGCCGCCAGCGCTGCTGCACTGCCGAAAGTCAGGAGCAGCGCGACCGGCAGGCGGTGGCGAAGGCTGAAAAACAGCAGATATCCGATCAGCGACAGGGCCAGAAAGGCCATTGCTGAAATATCGATCAGCCATTTCCAGATTGTTCCCGCATTCTTTCCGCGGTGCAGGTCGTTCAGCACCGTGACCGCGGCGGCTCTCTGCCAGGAAATATCCGCCTCGCCCGATGTCAGGTTCAGGGTAACGCTGCTGTTGCCCCGGACGCCTTCGAATCGAATCATCGCAAGGTCGCCGTCCATGTCTCCGCTGGAGAACACCCCATGCGCGAGCTTGCGGCGTATCAGAAGTTCACCCAGGGCGGCGGCGCTCTTTCCTTTCAGATCGGCCGGATCCAGACGGACATGGCTTTCCACCGATGCGGTGTTTCCGGCGAACCATTCGGGATGGTTCAGCAGCAGGCCCGTGGCCGAGAAGAACATCAGGATTAGGAAGGCAAGCGCCGAAAGCCAGCCATGCCAAAGCCGGCACTGGCGATAAAATCCTGGCTTCCAGCCGGGCTGGCCTGCGGGCGGCCGCCCGCCGCTGGAGGGCAGTTGGGTGATGGTCATGTGCCCCGTCC
>CAYFKU010000037.1:0-25560 GCA_964343955.1 uncultured Rhizobium sp.
CGGCGCCAATGATTTTTTCTGCCTTACGTCTGATCGCGCGGCCCAGATCGGCATCCAGTCCAGGCATGGAGTGGGCTGTGTCATGAAGGCGTCCGACGTCAAAACACCCATATTCCTGAAAAGCGATTTTGACGAACTGGCGGGCGGGAAACGGAAAAGCGTTCTGCTGGCATTTTCACCCGATCTCAACGACCGGGAAAAAATATATGTCGATCAGGGTGCGGCGGCGGGGCTGAACAGGCGCTATCTGCTCGCGCAGCGGAAGTCCTGGTTTGCCATGGAAGCGCTGTCGCGGGCGCCGATTTGGGCCGCGGTCTTCGGCCGCTCAGGGATGCGCTTTGTGCTGAACCAGGCGGGGGTATGCAATCTCACCGCCTTCCACGGCATCTATCCGCGGATCGAGAGCCAGGGATTTGCAGCGGCGCTGGTGGCCTGTCTCAACAGCCGGACGGTTCAGGCTCTGGCAAGGCAGTTGCTGCGGGTCTATGGCGGGGGACTGTTAAAGGTGGAGCCGCGCGATCTGCTGGATTTGCCTGTTCCCGACCTTGCGCGGGTCGGCCGCCGCACAATCGGCCGGTTGGAAAGGCTGCTGGCAGAACGCGATCATGCCGTGCGGGCCGGTCGTCCGATAGATGTTCTGGAAGACGAGCTGGACAAAGCCGTGCTGGCGGCGGGCGCCGAAGCCGCCGCGTCGTGTGCCCGGCTGGGGGAACAGATCCTGGACAAACGCCGTGCGGACGGTGGAACCGCAGCCGCGCCCGGCGAAAAATCCTAGGACGTGGTCGCGGGGGTGACGTTGCAGGCGGCGCCGCAGGCCTTGTCGTTGCTGGTTGCCATGGCAACACCGATAGCCACGACCGTCACCAGAAGCGCGCCGCCGATCATGAATATCTGCCGGGTGCGGCGCTGGGCTTGTTCAACACCGCTCGGCTTGCCGGGGGCGAGGGGGGCCGTTTCCAGGGCCATGGCCGGGGGGACCATCAGAAGCAGCGCCGACGCTACAGTGAACACCTTCAAGCTAGCCATGATATCTCCCGATCTTCCAAATTCTTCGACAACTCAACCCAGGGGGCGACGCATCGAAGGTCGGACAATGTTACAGTCGCGTTGCGGATTTTTGCACCAGGTCACGACCGAAATGCAACACCTGGTTGATCGCGGTCTTCCGCCCGGACTTGGGAAGCAAAGGCGGGATTTCAGGTTCACAAGGCTTGTCGATCGGGCCGGGCCTCGGCAAATCTGAGAAAGCGATGGCTTTTTTGTGTCATGGGAAGCCCCATCATGGCTCCGCCTGGGCCGGATAGCCGCCGCCTAGAGCCTTGAATAGAGACAGCGACGCCGCCAGCCGCGCGCGGCGGGTTTCAACAAGCTGGTCCCGCGCCGCATACAGGGTCCGTTCCGCGTCGGTCACGGCCAGAAAGTCCGCATAGCCGGCGCCGTATTTACGCCGGGCCGCGGCCAGAACTTTCTCGTCCTGCGCCACCTGTTCCTTCAAGGCCGCTTCCTGCGCCCCCAGGTGCGACAGGCGGCCCAGGGCATTTTCCACATCGGAAAATGCGTTCACCACGGCGGCGCGATAGGCCGCCAGCAATTCCTCTTCGCGCGCGCGCGCTTCGTCGGTGATGGCTGCGTTGCGGCCGCCATCGAAAATGGTCTGTGCCAGCGCTGCGCCGGCGGTGGTGCCCAGTCCCAGGCCCGGCAGGGTGTCGATGGCGGCCGCCAATGCCGGATATTGCAGCCCGGCCGAGGCATTCAGGGTGATCGCCGGCAAAAAGGCGGTGCGCGCCGCTTCCAGACTGGCATGCGCGGCCATCAAATTGGCTTCCGCGGCCGCAATATCGGGACGGCGGGCCAGGAGGGCTGAGGGCAGGCCGGGCAGGGCGGGCGGTGACACCAGATGGGCAAGCCCGCTTCCGGCCACCTCGAAGCCTTGCGGCGGACGGCCCAGCAATATTGCCAGGGCATTGCGCGCCTCCAGCTCCTGCTGCTGCAGCACCGGCAGTTGCGCGCGCTGCGCCGCCAGGCTGGCGCGTTCCTGTGTCAGGTCTGCGGGCGCGGCATAGCCGGCGGCCACGCGGCGCTGGACCAGAGCCAATACCGATTGCGATGCATCGATATTGTCCAGGGTCACCGCGATGCGCTCGCGCAGGGACAGGAGCTGAAAATAGGTGTCGGCGACACCGCCGACAACGGTCAGCGCCACGGTGGCGCGATCGGCGGCGCTTGCGGCGCGCGCGCTTCGCGCCGCATCCAGCAGATCGCGGTTCTTTCCCCAGAAGTCCAGCTCATAGCTGGCGCCCAGCCCGGCGCTGTAGTCGGTTTCCCGGACGGAAACCCCATCGGCGCGGCCATAGAAATTGGTTGCCGCGCCGTTGGCATCAAGGCTGGGAAGAAGGGCGGCCCCGGCCTGGCGCGCCCGTGCATCGGCCTGGCGCAGCCGCGCCGCAGCCTGGGCAATATCCAGATTGTTCGCCTGGGCTGTCGCGATCAGCCTGTCGAGTTGCGGATCGCCAAAGCCTTTCCACCAGTCGGCTGCAGGCCATAGCGGCGCATTGCCCGCGGGCACCTGATCGAAGGCGGCCGGCACATCCCCTGTCGGCAAGGCCGGCACGGGTGTGCGGCTGCAGGCGCCTGCGATCAATGCCAATCCGAGCGCAAATTTCCTCATGCTTGCGCTGCCCGCCGGGATTTTGGCCCGCTGAGGCGTTCCGCCAGGGCCGGCAGCACCACCAGATTCAGCAAGGTCGAACTCAGAAGTCCGCCCAGCACGGTCACCGCCATGGGGCCTTCGATTTCCTGTCCGGGCTGATTCATGCCGATGGCCAGCGGCAGCAGGCCCAGCGCCGTCACGGTGGCCGTCATCAGGATGGGCACCAGCCGTTCATGGGCGCCGCGCCGCACCGTCTCGGCATTCCAGGGCGCGCCCTCCTGGTCCACCAGATGTTCATAATGCGCCAGCAACAGGATGGCGTTGCGGGCGCTGATGCCGAAGACCGTCACTAATCCCACCAGTGTCCCGACCGTCAGGCCGATGCCGGTGACGGCGATAGCCGCCATGGCGCCGATCAGGCTGAAGGGAAGATTGACCAGCACCAGCCAGCTGTTGGCGCGCCAGCGGAAACAGATCGCTAGGATCGCGCCGACCAGGATCAGGGCGAAGATCGTATAGAGCAGAAGCTCGTTGCGGCTGGCTGCCTGTTCGGCGGCGGCGCCCGTCACCTGGACATAGGCGCCAGGCGGCAGCTTGACCGTCGCAATCTTGGACTGGGCCTCGTCCACGGTCGCCTGAAGGCCGCGCCCCTGGACATTGAAGGTGATGGCGACATAGCGCTGGCCGCCGTCATGGGTGACGCGAAAGCGGCTTTCCGCCGGTGCGATACGGGCCACCTGCGACAGCGGCAGCGGCCCGAAAGGCCCGGCGATCATAAGGTCGGGCAACATCTCGGGCCGGTTGCGCTGGGCTGCCGGCAACAGCAGCACCACATCGACCGAACGGATCCCGGCATAAGTCTGGCCCACCTGCGTGCCGGCATAATTGGCCTGGATGGCGTCCAGCACATCGGAAAGCTTCAGGCCGCTCGCCGCCAGCGCCGCCCGGTCGATTTCCAGCGACAGGGTCGGGGTGCCGCTCTGCGGCTTGAATTGCAGATCGGTGATGCCCTCGATACCGCCCAGGGCCCGGGCAATTTGGCGTCCCACCAGATCGAGCCCATCCAAATTGTCGCCGAAAACCTTGATGGCGATGTCGGCCGTCTCGCCGGTGATGCTTTCGCTGATGCGGTCGCCCAGAAAGGTGACGACCTCGGACTGAAGCCCCGGATAGCGGCTCAATATCCCGCGCAGCGCGCTCTGGGCTTCATCCTGATCGATATTGGCATCGGGCTTCAGCTCGACATGAAATTCGCTTTGATGCGGGCCCCAGGTGTCCTCGCCCAGACTGGCGCGGCCGACCTGCTGCTCGATGGTGCCGACATAGGGCAGGGCAAGAACGTCACGGCTGATGCGCGCGCCCGCCGCCATCATCTCGTCCAGCGAAGCGCCGGGGACGGAGCTGGACACCTGCATCACGAAATGCCCTTCGCGGAAATCGGGCATGAAGCTGGCGGGCAGGAAGGGCAGCGCCGCCAGCGCCGCCACGGTCAAAATCGCAAGGCCTCCCATTACCGGACCAAAGCCGCGGTGGATGAACGCCACGGCCCGGTCCTGCCACTGTTTCAGGCTGTGGATCCAGCCCTGGTCGGCATGGTTGTCACGTCCGCGCACCATCAGGGCGACCAGAGCCGGGGTGGCTGTCAGCGCCACCAGCAGCGAGGCCATGACTGCCAGGATGAAGGCCAGCGCCAGCGCGCCGACGAACCGACCCTGCACGCTAGAAGAGAATAGCTCGGGCAGGAAAATGACGATGACGACCAGGGTGGCATAGACGACCGGTCCGCGCACCTCCAGGGTCGCATCGCGGATCACGGCCAGCCGGGACCGTGGCGTTTCAAGCCGCCCATTCTCGTTGAGGCGGCGCAGGATATTTTCGATGCCGATGATGGCGTCATCAACCAGCACGCCCAGCGCCACCGCAAAGCCGCCAAGCGTCATGGTGTTCAGGGTCAGGCCCATGCGGTTCAGAACCTCCACGGCTGCCATCAGTGACAGGGGGATGGCAAGAAAGGTGATCAGGGCGGCGCGCCAGTCGCGCAGGAACAGGAACAGCACCAGCAGGATCAGGACCGCCGCGATCGCCAGCGAGCGTTCCAGGCTCGAGACCGCCCGCTCTATGAAATTGGCGGGCCGGTGCAGCGCCGGATAGACGGTGATGCCCTGCGCCTTCAGCGCCGGGGTCAGTTGCGCCAGAGCAGCTTCCACCGCGCGGGTCGTTTCCAACGTGTTGGCGCCATACTGGCTGGCCAGCGAAAGCAGCACGCCCTTGCGGCCCATGATCACGGCATCGCCGGACCGCAGCGCCGGCGCTTCGGTCACCGTGGCGACCTGGCCGATGGTGACGGGCGTCTTGCCGCGTACCGCCAGCACGGCATCCCGCACCGCGCCGATGTCGGGGGTGGGTATCGGCGTCTGTATCAGCACGCGCTGGTGCGCCAGATCGACAAAGCCCGCGCCGCGAAGGGCCAGGGCCGCGCGGGCGGCATCGGAAAGCTCGCTCAAGGTGAAACCATAGGCGGTCATACACTTCAGATTCGGCTGGATCTGGATCTGGCGCACCGCGCCGCCGAACAGGATGACATGCGCCACGCCCGGCACGGCCAGCAGGGCGGGCTTCATCACCCATTCGGCCTGGTCGCGCAGGGCAAAGGGCGAAAGGCGGTCCGACACCAATCCGATCTTGAGCAGATCCATGGTGCTGGAGGTGAGCGGCGACAGGCGTGGGGCATCGACGCCGACGGGCAGGGCGCTGCCAAGCTCGCTCAGCCGCTCGGCAATGACTTCGCGGGCATTGTAAAGGTCGATCTTATCGGCGAACTGGATGGTGATGACCGACAGGCCCGGAATCGACTCCGATCGGATGCTGGCAAGACCGGTGGCGCCGTTCACCGCTATCTCGATCGGGCGCGTGACGAGCTGCTCGACCTGCTCGGCGGTAAAGCCCGGCGCTTCGGTCTGGATGTCCACGGTGGAAGGCACGAATTCGGGAAAGACATCCAGCGGCGCGCTTTGCATCGTCCAGATGCCAAGGGCGAGCGCGATCAGGGTCAGGGTCGCCAGGGTGCCTGCGAAGCGCACGCACAGATCGACCAGCCGGCGCACGCTTATTCCTCGGCTTCGGTGCTGGGATTGAGCTCGCGCGCCAGAAGCAGCCCGGCGCCTTGCACCACCATGGGCTGTCCGGCACCCACGCCCTCGTTGCCGGGCAGGAAATAGCCGCCCGCCAGCACCCTGGCGGGATCGATCGCCACGCGTTCGTATCTGCCCGGCCCGCGCTGCACATAGGCCCAGGCCTGGTTCTGGCCATATACAAGGGCCTCGGTGGGTACCTTCACACCCGGCACAGCCGCGCCGACCGGGGCCTCCACCGTGACATGCTCGTTCTGGGCCAGGTCACTGGCGTCCACCAGCAGATAGAAACCGCGCCCGGGAAAGGCCGGATCGGCGGGCGCGTCCCAGATGGTACGCGCGGACCAATTTTGGTGTGCGCCTCCCAGCCGGATGACCTGCAGTTGGCGAGGGTTCTCATTGCTCAGCGCACCCAGCGGAAACGTGGCGCGCACCAGAACGCTATTGCCCCTAGCCAGACGCGCGCGGAGCGTGGCGAGTGGAGGGGCGCCGCGTCCCAGCACGGCCTCCGCCTTGCGGCGTGCGAGCATCAGCGCGGCCTGGTCGGCCTCGGCTTTCGCGTTCGCCGTTTCGACCACTTCGCGGGACACAGCCGCTTCCTCGCCGGTCGCCAGAGAGCGGGCGCGTGCCGCTGCCACCTGGCTTTGCGCCGCAGCTGCGCCTGCGCTCATCACATCGGAATCGAGCTGGGCGAAACTGTCCAGCGCGACCACCACGCCATAGCCGGCGATCGCGGCGCGATAGCTGGCGGACTGTGCCGGCTGGGTCGCGATGCCCAGGCTTTTTACCTCTTCCGCTTTCAGGGTTACGCCGGTCTCGCTATCCGGCTTTTCCGCCCCTGCTGTTTTCTCGGCCTCCGGCTTGCCGCAGGCAGCCAGCGCCAGCAGCAAGGTCAAAACCGGAAATGTAAGGCAAGCCCCAGCCCGCATGATCCCAGCCTATCACAATTGGCCCCCGACATCGCCAGACCGCCGGACCATTTGCATCCCATTCCGCAATGCCGGTTGATTAACATCCGGACAGAATGTGCTGCCGCAACGGATCAGTCGCTGTGCGGCGGGCCGGCCTCCGACCGCAGCTTCGACGGCGGCTGACCCACCGGCCATTTTTCCGGTCCATAGACGGGAACCGCGCCCCCTAATTCATAGGCGCCCAGGTCCGGTGCCTTGCCGGCAAAGCCGTCGGTTATGGTGGGAAGCACGGTTCCCTTGTCGATCGCGGCCGACTTGCGGCGCAGGCGGAAATCGAACTTCTCCGGCTCGTACAGGATACGCGGATCGGTGGGGTCCGTTGGCCTGACATTCACAAGAGCATCCAGCCCCAGGGTGATGCTATGGCTGTCCTGGCCGCTCGCCTTCTGATAGGCGGCGAGCGTGTCATAGGCCTGGTGTATCCTGCCGCCATTGGCCGACTGGAAGGGCGGCGTATCCCAGGCGAAGTTGCCCTCCACCGGATTGGGGCCGAAGCCGTTATAGTCCGAGCTGGAATAGGGCGTGAAGGTCTTCATCTGGAAGATCGGCCGCTTCCAGCCGTCCCCGATAATCAGATTGTTGCGGAAATGCAGGTTGGATGCAGGCCCCAGCGCGCCCGCGGTGCCGATGAATGTGTTGTTGTAAACCAGCACGCCTGCCGGATTGTCCAACAGCTTCAGGCCGCCGCCCGTCGTGCTGTTGTAGGAAATGTTGCGATAGACATAGGCCGGCCCGCCAAAGATCGGCTGGGTGCTGAAAGCGGGCTGGGCCATGTTGACGCAACGATTTTCAAACGCCCGCATGTTGAAGGAGCCGCCGTCCAGCTCGATGCAGTTATCGGTGATGTTGAACATGTCATTGCCGTAGAAATCGACCGAAGCGCCATATTCCTCCGGCTTGTCGCTGGGATTGCCGAAGGTGGCATGGTCGATCGCGTCATGGAAATTGGCGATATAGTTGTGCGCCACGACATGACCCTGGCCATAGACCTTCACCGCGTATTCGCTGGTGAGCAGGGCGGGAAAGCCCGGATACTTGCCCCAGACATCGGCGCCGATCCAGGCGGTGATATGTTCCGGATCGTGGCGGCCCAGAAAGACATTGTTGGCGATATAATAGTCCTTCGATTTTGCCCAGTCGTCCCGCACCACGCGGCCCACATTGGCGGCGCGGCTGTTCACCAGAGTGAATCCGTCCGCCCCCATGATGTTCTTGATGCCGAGCAGGAAGCCGACATTGGTGTTCTTGATGTTGATGCCGTCGAAATAATTGTAATTGGCGGCCAGCAGGTTGAAGAGCGTGTCATTGCCGTCTCCGTCGAAGACCACCTCGCCGTCGCCGGCGGCCTTGATCACAATCGGCTTTTCGGCCGTGCCGCTGGCGGTGAGGTAATAGGTTCCGTCGAAAGAGGCGCCATAGGTTTCGACATTCTTGTCGAAGCCGCCATAGACGAAGCGGTTGTCCTTGTAGGTTCCGGCATGGACCAGGATGACATCGCCCGGCACCACCCTGGGCGGGAAGACATTGTTATGGTCGCTTTCGTCTGCCCCCAGATAATAGGCGGCCAGAAGGCCTATGAACTCGTTGGGCCGAAGCGGTTCCTTATGGCTGAAGGGATAGACATGATAGACATGACCGCCAGCCGCGGGCGCGGGGGCTTTGCGCGTGCGCACCGTCACGGTTTTGTCCGCTGAGCCGCGTACCCCATCGGGGTCGCTCATGACGAAGTGGACTTCATAGTCGGTGTCCGGGTCCAGATTCAGGACGCTGCCGGCGAAGCCGGGCGGGACCGTATAGTTGTAATAGTTCGGGCCGAACTGGGGCTTGGGGCCGGCAATGAATTCCCCGCCCATGCGGAACAGGGGCAGGGCCTGGCGCCAGGCCGGCGTTCCCGCTTTCCGGTAGGTCACGGCAACGCTGGAATTGCGATTGTCATCGCCGCTGATTTTCCATTCGAAGCCCAGTGACTTGAGCGTGGGGCGTTCGATGACAAAGGCGCCGGCTGTCACCCCGTTTTCCGCCGCGACAGCGGATCGCGACAGGACCATGAATGCGATCAGGGCAACGAGAAGGGGGCGCATGGCGAATCTCCGGTTTGACGGCGGATCGACCGGAAAGCCGCGACCGATACAAGCGATGGCTGCGGCAGGGAACGCCCGTGAAGCCAGTCGGAATGTGCGATGCCGCCTTGGGGAACCCGCCGCGGCAAGGATAACGAGGGTGTGCGACGCAGCCAATGAAATTGGCAGCGCCGATTTTTGTCATGCACCGGCAGCGCGTGGGACGATGTTTCCAGACATGGCGTCGCTGCCAAGGTCAGGGACGCTCCCAGAAAATGAACGGATCGGCCCGGTCGGCGCGGTCGCGAGCCCGCAAAGAGGCGCCGTCGTCCTGCTGTGGGGGAAGTTTAAGCAAAAACAATGGCTTGACCGGCCGGGCGCATGACGCCCCGGGTCTCACATCATGTGAGCCGAAACGTTTGGCCGATTGTCCAATGCGAAAATGGCGCGATAGTCTGTCCTTATAAATAAGAAAATCGCCGGACACAGGCGAAAGCCGGGTTGGGGCAAGGGGAGGACGGAATGGACCGACGCATATTCATGCAGGCTGCAGGCGCGGCAGCCCTTGCCGCGGGCACCACCGAAGCCCAGAGCCAGGGCCAGGGCCAGGGCAAGATCGTCAAGTCGCCCGTCCCCATCATCGACACGCATGTCCATCTCTACGATCCGACCCGCCCGCAGGGCATCCCGTGGCCCAACAAGGAACAGCCCGCCAGCATCTATCGTCGCTTCCTGCCGGAGGACTACGCCAAGATCGCCGAGCCCCATGGCGTGGTCGGCGCGATCGAGACCGAATGCAGCGGCTGGATCGAAGACAATTACTGGGTGCTGGATGTCTCCAGGTACCAGCCGATCATGGTGGGGGAGGTGGGTGACCTTCTGCTGGGCCATCCCGACTATCGCGAGCATCTGGAACGGCTGCATCGCAATCCGCTCTATGTCGGCATCCGGGTTTCCAACCTTTGGGGCCGCGATGTCGCCGCGCTGCTGAAGAAGCCGCAAGTCTGGTCCGACCTCAAGGCGCTGGCGGATGCGGGCCTGACCATGGATTTTGGCGGCGGACCCGAACAGGTTCGCCAGTTGCTCCAGATCACCGACCGGATTCCCAATCTGCGCGTGGTGATCAACCATCTGCCGGGCGCGCGCATTCCCGACGATCCGAAGGAGCGCGCCGCCTGGCAGAAGCAGACGCAGGAACTGGCCAAGCGCCCGCACATCTATGTGAAATTCTCGGAAATCTTCCAGCGCGTGGATGAGCGCGGCCGCCGCGTCCAGACAGGCGGGCGCATCCCCAAGGACCTGGCCTTCTACAAGCCCCGCCTGGATGAGATCTACGAGACCTTCGGTCCGGACCGGCTGATGTTCGCCAGCGACTGGACCAACAGCGAGCCGATGAGCACCTTCGGCGAGCTGGTGGCGCTGGACCTGGAATACTTCACGCCCAAGGGCCGCGAAGTTATGGAAAAGGTCTTCTGGAAGAATTCCATCGCCGCCTATGGCTGGAAGAAGCGCCGCGCCAACCAGCCCAGCATCGCCTGACCGTCTCATCGCAAAGAAGGCCATATCCATGATGAAGACCATCGCCGGCGCGTTGCTGATCGCCACGCTTTGGGCTGTCCCCGCCCTATCGCAACCGTCCGATCCCGCGGCGCAGAAGCGCTTCGATTCCACCTGCGAAGCCTGTCACGGCGAAGGCGGGGCGGGCGGCGACCGGGCCCCGGCGCTGATGAACAATCCCTTCCTGCGTACCCAGAGCGAAGCGCAGATCAGCAGCGGCACATCCGGCGGCATGCCCAGCTTCAAATTGCCGGACAATGAGCTGCAGTCGCTGGCGCAGTGGATTCATTCCTTGAATATGTCCGCCTTCGATATCAGACCGCCCGGCAATGTCGCGGCTGGCCAGGCGATCTTCTTCGGCAGCGGCGGATGCTCGGGCTGTCACATGGTGCAGGGGCGCGGGCGCGCGAACGGGCCGGATCTATCGGCGGTGGGCCGCCGCTCCACCGTGCGCGAGCTGGAGCTGGTGCTGGACAATCCCACCTCGCAGATGGGCATCCACACCACCGCAAGCTGCCCGCGCTGGGCTTTTTGTCCGGATGACAGTTGGCGCGTGGTCAATGTGAAGCTCAAGGATGGCAAGACGCTGCGCGGTTTTGCGCGCGGCCGCGCCGAGCATGACCTGGAGCTGCAGACCCTGGACGGACGGCTGCACTTCCTGACCGACAGGCAATATGTCGATATCGTGCCGGAAAAGAATTCCATCATGCCGCCCTTCAAGGGCAGCGCGGAAGAGCGCCGCAACATGGTCGCCTATCTGGCCAGCCTGGGCGGCGGCGCGCGGGCGCCCGTGAAATCGGATGAGAAAATCTCGACCGCCGCGATGGATGTGGTTCTGAAGCCCCGGCCGGGCGAATGGCCGACCTATAACGGTGTGCTGGGCGGCAATCGTCACAGTCCGCTCAAGCAGATCAATACCTCCAATGTGAACCGGCTGCAGATGGAATGGGTCTATTCCCTGCAGCAGCCCAATCTGGAGACGACGCCGATCATGGTGGACGGCGTGATGTATGTCACGGCGGCCGACAAGGTCTGCGCCCTGGGGGCGGGCACCGGCCGCGAGCTTTGGTGCTTCGCCTATACCGAGCCGACCGCCGATGGCCGGCAGCGCAATCCGGGGTCGATCAATCGCGGCGTCGCCGTGCTGGGCGACCGGGTTTTCTTCAGCACAACCGATGCCCATCTGCTCTGCCTGAACCGTCTGACGGGAGGGTTGATGTGGGATGTCGCCACGGCCGAAAATCTGCCGGGCCGCTTCAGCGCCTCATCGGCGCCCATGGTGGTGGGCGATCTGGTGATCGCGGGCATCGGCGGCGGCGACAGTCCGCTGCTGGGATTCCTGGCGGCTTACAAGGCCACAACCGGCGAACAGGCCTGGCGCTTCAACACCATACCCAAGCCCGGCGAAAAGGGATCGGAAACCTGGAAGGGCACGGCCATCGGCATCGGCGGCGGCGCGACCTGGCTGACCGGCTCCTATGACGCTGAGACCGGCACTCTCTACTGGACTGTCGGCAATCCCTTTCCCGCCACCGACGCCAATGAGCGCGGCGGCGACAATCTCTACACCAATTGCGTCATCGCGCTGGATGTGAAGATGGGCAAGCTGAAATGGTCCTATCAGTTCACGCCGCATGACCTGCATGACTGGGACGCGACCGAACCGGTGCTTCTGGTCGATGCCGACTGGAAGGGAAAGCCGCGCAAGCTGCTGCTTCAGGCCAACCGCAACGGCTTCCTCTTCGTGCTGGACCGCATCACCGGCGAGTTCCTCACCGCCAATCCCTTTGTGCGCAAGATGAACTGGGCCAGCGCCTATGGTCCCGACGGCAAGCCCCGGCTGTTGCCCGGCAACGACGTGACCCCGGTTGGAGTCAAGGGGTGTCCCTCGGTGCGTGGCGCCACCAACTGGTATGCGACCGCCTTCAGCCCGCAGACCAAACTGTTTTACGTGATGGCGGTGGAGGATTGCAGCCTGTATCGCCAGACCGCCCGCGAAAGCCAGGGCTATGAAGGCATCCGCGATCCTTCGGATCCGGGCCTGAAATATCTGCGCGCCCTGGATATCGCCACCGGCAAGACCGTCTGGGAAGTGCCGCAGCAGGGACCGCAGGAAGCCAATTATGCCGGCGTGCTGTCCACCGCCGGCGGCCTGGTTTTCTATGGCGAAACCGGCGGCGGCTTTGCGGCGGTCGATGCCAAAAGCGGCAAGACCCTGTGGGTCGCCAGGGGCAACCAGCCCTGGCGGGGCTGCGCCATGACCTACATGCTGAACGGCAGGCAGTATGTATCGATCGCGTCTGGCAACAATATCCTGACTTTCGCGCTGAAGTGATCCGCGCCGACATGAATTGAGGAGTTTCCAGACGTGCTGACGCGACGCGATATGATGTCTTCCACGGCGCTGGCGCTGGTTGCGGCGGGTGCAAACCCCGCGCAGGCGCAAGGCGCGATGCCGCCCGATACCGAATGGCGGCACTATGCCAATGACCTTGCCAGCACGCGCTATTCGCCGCTGGACCAGATCAACGCCTCCAATTTCGACAAGCTGGAAGTGGCCTGGCGTTTTCCCTCGGCCATCCTGGGTTCGCGCCCGGAATATACCTGGGAGGCGACGCCGCTCCTGATCAAGGGGCGGATCTATTCCACCGGCGGCGCCCGCCGCGATGTGATCTGTCTGGACGGCGTGACCGGCGAGCTGCTCTGGATGTTCCGCAAGGACGAGGGCGAGCGGGCGCGCAATGCGCCGCGGCAATATTCCGGCCGTGGTCTTGCCTATTGGACCGACGGCACCGAGGAACGCATTCTCTTCGTCACCACCGGATATCAACTGGTGGCGCTGGACGCCAAAACCGGCTTGCCGGTGCCGGGCTTCGGTGAAAATGGCGTTGTTGACCTGAAGCTCAACATGGACCAGGTGATCGATCCGCTGGGGGGCGAGATCGGGCTCCATGCCACGCCCACGGTGGCCAAGAATGTCGTGATTGTCGGCGCCGCCCATGCCTCGGGCAGCGTGCCCGGCAACAGGCCGCGCACCAAGGGTTATGTGCGCGGCTTCGATGTCCGCACCGGCGAGCGTTTGTGGATTTTCCACACCATCCCGCTGAAGGGCGAGTTCGGCTACGACACCTGGCTGCGCGCCGGCGAGGCCGAGAAGG
This sequence comes from uncultured Rhizobium sp., assembly GCA_964343955.1. Classification (GTDB taxonomy): domain Bacteria; phylum Pseudomonadota; class Alphaproteobacteria; order Micropepsales; family Micropepsaceae; genus Rhizomicrobium. The sequence goes on from CAYFKU010000037.1 coordinate 13,528, forward strand.
CCACCAATACCGGCTGCTGGGCGCAGATCTCGGCGGATGAGGAGCTGGGGCTGGCCTATCTGGGAATTGAAATTCCCTCCGCTGACGAATCCGGCGTGCGCCGCCAGGGCCCCAGCCTGTTCAGTTGCTCCATCGTCGCTGTCGATATCGAGACCGGCAAGCGCAAATGGCACTACCAGATGATCCATCACGACATCTGGGACCGCGACGTGCCCTGTGCCGCCATCCTTTGCGACATCCCGCATAACGGCAAGACTGTGAAGGCGCTGGCCCAGCCCAGCAAGCAATGCTTCCTTTATGTGCTGAACCGCGAGACCGGTGAGCCCATCTGGCTGATCCCGGAAAAGAAAGTGCCCAAGGGCGATGTGCCCGGCGAGTGGTATTCGCCCACCCAGCCCATTCCCAGCAAGCCGCCGGCTTACGATGTGCAGGCTGTCGATGCGTCCACCGTGATCGATTTCACGCCTGAGCTGCATGCCAAGGCGCTGCGCCTGCTGTCTCACTATCGCACCGGCCCTGTTTACACCCCGCCATCGCTGTCCAGGGCCGACGGCACATGGGGCACGCTGACCTCGCTCGCCACGCAAGGCGGCACCAACTGGGCAGGCGGCTGCTACGATCCGGAGGCGCATATCGTCTATACATTCTCCGAAACCACTGTGGCGGTGGATGGCCTGGTGCCCGGCAATCCGCGCTTCACCGACGCCGATTATGTCCGCGGCACGTTCAGCGCGGCGCCGACGCGCGCGGCGGTGATCCAGGGCGGCGACGAATATCTGGCCCCACCCACCGCCGTTGCCAACGCGGCGGCGCCCACGGCGACGGCGGGGGGCGCGAACGAATTTCGTCCTGGCGTGCTGACCGTAGATGGCCTGCCCCTGATGAAGCCGCCTTACGGCCGCATCACCGCCACCGACCTGACCAGGGGTGAACAGCTCTGGCAGGTCGCCCATGGCGATACGCCGGACAATATCCGCAATCATCCGGCGCTGAAGGGGTTGAATATTCCGCGCACGGGGCGGCCCGGTCTGTTGGGTCCGACGGTCACCAAGACGCTGGTGATCTGCGGCGAATCCGGCTTCGCCACCACGCCGACCGGCAAGCGTGGCGCCATGCTGCGCGCCTATGACAAAAAGACCGGCGAGGATCGCGGCGCGGTCTATATGCCGGCGCCACAGGTTGGCAGCCCGATGACCTATATGCTGGGCGGGCGGCAATATATCGTGCTGACCATCGGCGGACCGAATTTCCCGGCCGAGATGATCGCCTTCCGGCTGCCGCGGGCCTGACCATGCAGAAGATTGCCATCATCGGATCGGGATTCATCGGCCGGGCCTGGGCGATCAGCTTCGCCAGGGCCGGATATGCGATCGCGCTCTGGGACCAGCAGGCCGGCGCGGTCGAAAAGGCGCTCGCCTATATCGATATGCTCCTGCCCGACCTGGACGCCAACGATTTGCTGCGCGGTGCGAGCCCCGGCGAGGTCCGTGGACGCATGCAGGGGGCCGCCACGCTGGAAGAGGCGGTCTCCGGCGCTGTCTATGTGCAGGAAAACACTCCCGAGAATGTCGAGATGAAGCGGCAGGTGTTCAGCCTGCTCGACGGATGCGCGGGCCCGGACACGATCCTCGCCAGTTCGACCTCCGCCATCCTGCCCTCCTATTTCACCGAACATCTGCCGGGCCGCAAGCGCTGCCTTGTCGTGCATCCCCTGAACCCGCCCTATCTGATACCGGCGGCCGAGATCGTGCCTGCGCCCTGGACCGATGCCTCGGTGCTGGCCAGGGCCACCACGCTGCTGAAGGATGCGGAGCATGCGCCGATCGTCATGCAGCGCGAGCTGGATGGCTTTGTGATGAACCGGCTGCAGGGCGCGCTGCTGGAGGAAGCCTTCCGGCTTGTCGCCGAAGGCTATGCCAGCGTGGAAGATATCGATGTCGGCATTCGCGAAGGCCTGGCCTTGCGCTGGTCCTTCATGGGCCCGTTTGAGACCATCGATCTCAATGCGCCGGCGGGGGTGCGCGACTATGTGGAGCGCTACGAGTCCGTCTATGACAAGATCGCGGGCCGTCCCTTGCCGCATCCCCAATGGAGCGGCCCGGTCCTGCCGGTTATCGAGGCGGCGCGGCGCGGGAAGTTGCCCGCCGACAAGCTCCAGCAGCGCCAGGCCTGGCGCGACCGGCGGCTGATGTCTCTGGCCGCCTACAAACAGCGGGCCGCAAAAGATATTCCGGATTGAAGGATCAGACATGGACGATAAAGTCATCATAACCTGCGCCGTGACCGGGGCGATCCATACGCCCTCCATGTCGCCCTATCTGCCGGTCACGCCGGACGAGATCGCGGAGGCAGCGATCGGCGCCGCGGAAGCGGGCGCCGCCGTCATCCATCTGCATGCGCGCGATCCGCAAACCGGCAAGCCCGACCAGACGCCGGAAGCCTTTGCCCGCTTCCTGCCGCGCATCAAGCAGGCGACCAACGCGGTGGTGAACCTCACCACCGGGGGCTCGCCTTACATGACGGTGGAAGAGCGCGTCCGTCCTGCCGCCACCTTCAAGCCGGAAGTCGCTTCGTTGAACATGGGCTCGATGAATTTCGGCCTGTTTCCGATGCTGAAGCGCTTCACCGAATTCAAGCATGACTGGGAGCGGCCGGCGCTGGAAGGCTCGCGCGACCTGGTGTTCAAGAACACTTTTTCGGACATCGAATATGTGCTGCGCACCATGGGCGATGCCGGCACCCGCTTCGAGTTCGAATGCTACGACACCTCGCACCTTTACAATCTGGCTCACTTTATGGATCGCGGGTTGGTCCGCGCGCCGTTGTTCGTGCAGACCGTGTTCGGCATTCTGGGCGGCATCGGGCCGCATCCGGAAGACGTGCTGCACATGAAGCGCACGGCGGACCGGCTTTTCGGCAAGGACTATAAATGGTCGGTGCTGGGTGCTGGGCGCAATCAGCTTCCCATTGCCGCCCAGGCGGCGGCGATGGGCGGCAATGTCCGGGTGGGCCTGGAAGACTCGCTCTGGGCCGGCAAGGGCCGGCTGGCGCAGTCCAACGCCGAACAGGTGCGCATGGTGCGCCAGATCATCGAGGGCCTTGGCCGAACGGTCGCAACGCCCGATGAGGCGCGTGCCATCCTGTCCCTGAAGGGCGGGGACAAGGTCGCCTTCTGAGGGGGCCATGGACGTGGCGTCCGGAGGGCATAGGATTACAACGGCAAGCGCGCCGGGCCGGTCAGGCTCCGGCCGCGATCGAAGGGGGCATTCATGCGCAAGATATCCTTGAAACTGGGGCTGCTGCTCGGTTCAGCCGCATTGCTGGCGGTGGCGATGGATGCGCCCCGGACCGCCCTGGCGCAAAGCCCGCCGGCCGGGGAAGCCGATATCCTGATCGCGAACGGCCGCGTGATTGACGGTTCTGGCAGCCCCTGGCGCCAGGCCAATGTCGCGATCAAGGGCGATACGATCGTCTATGTCGGCAATGCACCGGTGAAGGCCAAGCGCACCATCAATGCCGCGGGGCGTGTCGTATCGCCTGGCTTCATCGACATGCACCAGCATTCCGAATTCGGCCTGTCCTTCGATGGTCGCGGTCTCAGCATGGTGACGCAGGGCGTCACCACCGGCGTCCTGGGCGAGCATCTTTCGGCCGGTCCCGTTCTTGGCCCGGCGGTCGATGACCCGATGATGGTGACCCCGCCGGTCAAGCGCACCTGGACCACGCTGGGCGGCTTCTTCGACTTCCTGACCAGGAAGGGCATCGGCCTGAATGTCGTTTCCTATGTGGGGGCGGGGCAGGTGCGCTCGTCCGTCATGGGGTACGAGAACCGCAATCCGACTCCGGCCGAAATGGCCAAGATGAAGGACCTGATCGTGCAGGCCATGCATGAAGGCGCTTTCGGTCTTTCGGCAGGCCTGGTCTATGTCCCCAATTCCTTCAACAGCACCGCCCAGATGATCGAGTTGGCCAAGGTTGCCGCCGGCATGGGCGGAATCTATTCGGTGCATATGCGCGCCGGCGATCCCGTCGCCAGCCTTCGCGAAACCATCGAAATCGCCAGGGGCGCGCATATCCCGGCCGAGATCTTCCATGTCGGCATGACAGTCGCCAACAATCCCAAATTCGCCGATGTGGTGATGCAGGCGCGTGCCCAGGGCATCGACATCACCGCCAATGCCTATCCCTACACGGTGGGCTGGACCTATGTCCGCCAGTTGATCCCGGTCTGGGCCCAGGAAGGCAATGCGGCGGCCATCACCGAGCGGCTGAAGAAGCCCGAGAACCGCGCCAGGGTGGTCAAGGAGATGCAGCAGGAAAGCAAGGGCGCCTATGGCAAGTGGACCATCAGCTCCGCCAACCTGGCCTTCGACGGCAAGACCTTCCAGCAGGTTGCCGATGCGCGCCATGAATCGGTCGAGGAAGCGATGGTCGATTTCCTGGTGGAGCAGAAGGCCGAAGGCTTCCAGATCGGGCCGGAAGACAAAGCCAAGGATCAGCTCGAGGCCGAAACCTTCAAGCAGCCCTGGGTCGATATCGGCTCCGACGGCATCGCCTTGCCCGCCGGCGTGCATACCGCCTTCGGCCGGCCGCATCCGCGCTCTTTCGGCACCTTCACCAAGATCCTGGCCGATGTGGTGCGCAAGCGCCATGTCCTGACCCTGGAGGAGGCCATCCGCAAGATGACCTCGCAACCCGCCAACCGGCTTGGCATCGCCGACCGGGGCCTGCTGCGCCAGGGCATGAAGGCCGATGTGGTGGTGTTCAATCCGGACACGGTCGCCGACACCTCGACCTTCGCCAAGCCCGATACCTATTCCAAGGGCATCGACTGGGTGCTGATCAACGGGCAGGCGGCGGTTGCCGATGCCAAACCGACCAACGCCCTGGCGGGCAAGGTGCTGCGCGGACCCGGTTACAAGCCCTGATCAATAGTCGGGCTTCTGAGGCTTGGCCGGCTGCACGTCGGCGGTGAGCTGGGCCGGCTCAGGCCCGCCGCGCCGGAATTCCGGCTGGATGATGCGTGTGCTGATGGCGCGCAGGAAACGCTCGCGCTCGATCACCGTCCTGTCGCCGCCCGGATAGGGCGGCTGATCGACCGCGATCGGTTTTGGCGGATCGACCACAAAGGCGGGACGGGCGGTAAAGCGATAGGCGGACGAGATGGCGGTGTTGCGGCCGGTTTTCGGATCGGGGAAGCCATCGGCATTGCGCTTGAGCGCGTAATACATCGCTATCTGGTTCTGGTGATAATAGGTCTCGCGCGTGGCGCCGCCCGACGGCACGTTGAACGTGTCGCGGCCATAGACTTCGCGCCAATCGCGATAGCCGCCCACCAGGCCTGACAGCCCCCTGTCCCTGTTCAGGGCCAGGCGCATGCGGCCCTGGCGGAACAGGGCTTCGCCGCGCCGCGTCTCGCCCCAGGAAAATTCCGGCAGGCGGATATCGGCCTGTTCGGTCTCCAGCATGCCGTTCCGGATATGCGCCTTCAGCCGGGTATATTGCTCGGTCCTGGCAATGCGGAAGGAGACATCGCGGACCACATTGCCCATCGGATCCTTGACCACCTTGTCGGGCGAATAGGCCACTTCCAGGGTCACATTCTCGTCATTCATCGGATCGGCATTGCCCGACAGCCGGATCACCATGGTGTAAAGGCCATCCAGCATCTTGTCGTTGGCGCGCTGGCTGAGATAGGCGTGCCAGGGTGTGCCGCGGAAGGACATGATGCAGCCCCAGGCGCGATAGAAGGCATTGTCCACGCCGCGCGCGCCATCGGTGCCGGTAAAGCCGCCGGTGTTGGGATTGCCGTCCAGGTCGAAGCCTTCGGCGATGCGCCCCGTGACCTGCTGCATGCCGGCATCGGGCGCGGTAAAGGGATTGACATAACTGTCAATGTCGCGCCGAAAGCCGCGATGCGCCATGGCGGGCGAAATCACTTTCTCGCCTTCGCCGCCCGCCGATACAGGCAAGGTCAGCTTGTCCACTTCGGCCTGGCTGCGCCAACTGGTCTTGAGCACTTTCTTGTAATCCAGAATCTGGATCGTGCCTTTGGGACAGTCCGAGCCCGGATCTTCGGTGCCGCTGCGGGCGCCATAGCGGAAGGCGGGCTCGTAATTGTCCACGACAAAGCCGCGCACCCACGGCGCCGCTGCCGCGGGACTTGCGCTTGCCGCCAATGCGGCGGCGATCAGGATTTTCATGTTCATCATGTCGGTCCGGCAACCGGAGGGACGCGCGGATCATATCCGAACTCCCGGCGCCTGCGCCAATGCCGGATTTGCTGCATCGCACAAGGGATGGCCGTGAGTCGGCATTGGTGCGCGGCAGCCCTTGCCATATATTGCCCGGCCAGCGCCGGAACCGAACCATGCGTCATGCAAGAAAGCTTATTTTCCTGGGCGGGTTGTGTCTCGCATTCGTGTCCCAGAGCGTGGGCGCGGCGCAGGGGCCATACCTCTCCAGCCTGCGGCGCTTGACCGAAAGCCAGTACCGCAACTCCATTGCCGATATCTTCGGCCCCGCCATCCTGGTGCAGGGCCGCTTCGAGCCGGACCGCCGCGTCGGCGGATTGCTGGCGGCGGGTGGAACAACGCTTTCGATCACGCCATCCGGTTTCGAAGGCTATGCCAAAATGGCGGACGGCATCGCCCGCCAGGTGGTGGACGAGAAGAACCGCGCCCGGCTGATCTCCTGCACGCCGAAATCCGCTAAGGCGCCGGATCGCGCCTGCGCCGGCCAGGTGCTGGAGCATTACGGAATGCTGCTGTTCCGCCGGCCGCTGACCCCGGATGAATTGAAGGCGCGGCTGGACGCGGCCGAAAGCGCCACCAGATTGTCGGGCGATTTCTACACCGGCCTGCGATACAGCCTCACCACCCTGCTGTCGGCGCCGGATTTCCTGTTCCGTGCCGAAGTCGCCACGCCAAGGGGCGCGGACTATACGCTCGACGGTTACAGCCGCGCCGCGCGGTTGAGCTTCATGCTGTGGGATACCACGCCGGACATGGCCTTGCTGGAAGCGGCACGATCCGGCGCGCTGGACAGCGATACCGGCGTGAAGGCCCAGGCCGCCCGCCTGATGGCCTCGCCCCGCCTCGAAAACGGCATGCGGACTTTCTTCAGCGATCTGCTGATGCTGGATACGTTGGGGGCCATCACCAAGGATCCGACCATCTATCCCAAATACAATGAAGAGATCGCGGCCTCCGCCAGGGAGGAAACTCTGCGCACAGCCGTCGACCTGACCCTGAAAAGGAACGGCGATTTCCGCGAGCTCTTCACCAGCCGCAAGACCTTCATCAACCGCCCGCTCGCCTGGGTCTATGACGTGCCCTACAATCTGGGCGGCGAATGGATGCCCCATGAATTTCAGGAAAGCGACGGGCGCAGCGGCATCCTCACCCAGGCCGCCATGCTGAGCATGTTCTCCCATCCGGGGCGCAGCTCGCCCACCAAGCGCGGCGTGGCGCTGATGGACATATTCCTGTGCGAGCCGACGCCGACGCCGCCGGCCAATGTTGATTTCTCGGTCGTCAATGACGTCAACAATCCGAACCTGCGCACGGTTCGCGACCGGCTGAACGCGCATGCCACCACGCCCACCTGCGCCTCCTGCCATACCCACAGCGATCCCATCGGGCTGACCCTGGAACAGTTCGACAGCATCGGCGAGCGCCGCCTCAAGGATGACGGCCGCGATATCGATGTCTCCGCCACCATGGGCGGCAAGCAGTTCGTGGGCGCCGGCGGCCTGGGCCAGTATCTCCACGACAATCCCAAGGTGCCGGCCTGTTTCGTGAAAAAGCTCTATGCCTATGGCGTGGGCGCCAACAGCGAAGATGTCGGCAAGCGCGAGGTGCAGCCCTTCATCGACGGCTTCACCGCCGCCGGGTATCGCCTGCCGGCGCTGCTCAATACGCTGGTCACCAGCGCGCAATTCTTCAAGGCGCCGCCGCCGGCGGCCGCCAGGATTTCCCTGAACGAGCATTGAGGATCACCCCATGACCCTTCTCCGCCGTTCTGTCTTGCGAGGATTGTTCCAGGGGGGCGCCGCCGTCATGGCCCTGCCTTTCCTGGACTGTTTCCTCGACAGCAAGGGCCAGGCCCTGGCCGCCACCGGGGCCAGGATTCCCACGCGCTTCGGCACGTTCTTCTGGGGCTGCGGCCTGACCAGGACGCTGTACCTGCCCAAGAGCACCGGCGCCAATTATGAAGACATGCCGCAGCTTGAGTCGCTGAAACCCTACAAGGCCAAGTTCAATCTGCTCAGCGGCTTTCGCGCCTATGTCGATGACAAGCCGAATATCCAGCACTGGACCGGCAATGCGGCGATCACCACCGGCATCGCCCCGGCCAACGACTTCACCTTCGACGCGCCCACCATCGACCAGACCATTGCGGATTCCATCAGCCATGGCGCGCGGTTCCGCTCGATCGAGATCGCCTGCTCCGGCAACAAGCGCGAAAGCTATTCCAGCCTGGGCGGCAACAATATCAACCCGCCTGAAATCTCGCCGCTGGGGCTCTACACCCGCCTGTTCGGTCCCGGCTTCCAGGATCCGTCCAAGGGTGAATGGAAGCCCGATCCGGAAGCCATGCTGCAGAAAAGCGTGCTCTCGGTGGTGGCCGACGACCGCAAGGCGCTGTGGCGCACGGTCGGCGCCGGCGACCGTGAGCGGCTGGATCAGTATTTCACGTCCGTGCGCGAATTCGAAAAGACACTGGATGTCGAGCTGCATCGGCCGGAAATCGTGGCCCAGGTCACCATCCCGCCCGCGCCCGATGAACTGCCCATGAACAAATCGGTGCCCAACCTGCGCAAGGTGATGCCGCTTCTTTCGCAGTTGATCGCGCTCGGCCTTGCCACGGACCAGACGCGGGTCTTCAACATGGCCTATTCCGAGCCGGCCTCGACCATCTATATGCCCGGCGATTCACGGCCCTTCCACCAGTCCACCCATGAGGAGCCGGTCGATGAAACCGTCGGCTACCAGCCGATCACATCCAAATTCAGCACCTACAGCATGGAAGGCCTGGCCACGCTGATCGGCGCGCTGGATGCGATCAAGGAAGGCGATGGAACCCTGCTCGATCACAGCCTGGTGCTGGCCTATACCGACACCAGCAATGCCAAGCTGCATGCGGTGGACGGCATCCCCATGATCCTGGCCGGCGCCGCCGGCGGCAGGCTGAAAACCGGCATGCATTATGCCGGGGTGGGCGGCACCGTGGCGCGCGTCGGCCTGACGGTGCAGCAGGCCATGGGGCTTTCCGTTGACCGCTGGGGCACCGACTCCAACCAGACCAGCAAACCGATCACCGAGATCATGGCTTAACGGCCGGCCCTGGGGCATAGTGGCGGTCCAACCAGCCAGAGTTTCCTTGCCATGAAAGCGCTTCTGCCTGCTGCCCTTTTCGCTTTTGTCGTCGCTGCCTCCTCGGCGCAGGCGGCGCAGGAATATTCCTGCACCGGGCCGGACACGATAACCGGCAAGGCGTTGGGCCCCACAACCCTGTCGGTTTCCGGCTTTGCCTGTGCAGGCGCGCCCGAGCCTTACAATGCGCTGGGCGACAAGGCAGCGGCGGCCGCCAGCCAGACCGCCCATCGCGCCCCCTTCGTGGTCGTCAATTTCAAGGCGCCGGCGCCGACCATCAAGCTGGGCGACACCGTCACTCTGAAGGGACGTTTCTCGATCGTGTTAGATACGGCCCAGCAGATGAACTATGTGGTCGTTGACGGGGCCGAAGTCGCCAACTGACCGGCGCAAAAAACAAAAGGCGGCGGGAATATCCCGCCGCCTTTTTTCTTTTCCGCGTCGCGCGCCTTACGGCTTCTTGACCGCGACCAGTTCGATTTCGACCAGCGGACCCGGCGTCGCCAGGCCCACCTGAACGGTGGAGCGCGCCGGCTTGTTGGGCTGGGTCGCCGTGCCGAAACGCTTGGACCATTCCGCATTCATGGCCGGGAAATTGATCTTGCCGCCATTATGGGGATCGGCCACCAGGAAGACGGTCGCCTTCACCACATCGCCGAAATTCAGGCCCAGTTGCTTGAGGACGCCTTCCAGCTTGTCCAGAACGTCGCTGGTCTGCTGGGCGGTATCGCCCCAGCGGTCCGCGCTGCCTTCCGGCGCGCTGGGATTCTTCGGGCCACCCGGAATGCCGCTGATGTAATGGGTGGTATAGCCCGCAGGCACGGTGACGGCGGAGACGATCGGGGCGTTGGGGGTGGCCGAGGGCAGGCGGGTCACCGGCTGCGCCGCCGCCGGCGCGGCCAGCGCGCCAAGCGCCAGAGTCATTCCAAGGCTCAAAAATGCAAATCGGTGCGCGCTAGTCATGGCAATATCCCTTTTTATCTGTTTCGCCCGGTCCGCGGGCGCCGGTCAATTCACGCGCGTTGCTTGCGCGCCTTGTTCAGTACCTCGCGCACGCGCCGTCCCACGATCAGTTCCTCGCCAGGCTGCAGGGTCATCGAGACGACCTGCAGCTTGTTGACCGCGTTGGCGCCGGTCTTGCGCAGCGGCGGCAGCAGGCTGCGATTGCCCTGGGTGGACAGCATCTCTATGCAAGGCTCGCCCTTGCGAAGCTCCTCGACGCATTCGGCGACCATCAGGCCGAAGGCCGCTTCATCCCAGTTGATGGTCAGAGTGGGATAGGAGTTACTGCCCACCGGAATTTCGATCGATGTGGTAACACCCGGCACGGTCTCGACCAGCTTGGCGACGCGCTCGACCCTTCCGTGCCACACCTTGTTGAGGGCATTGAGGTCGGCCTTGGACCAGTATTCGACCGCGGCCAGCACGCCCATGATCTCTTCCTTGCCCACCTTCATGGCGCGGCAGACCGCGCCTTCCCAGGGCGCGCTGTTGGCCATGGCGGCATCGATCAGGTCCTTGCGGCCCAGCAGCACGCCGGAACATTGCGGCCCGCCCATGCCCTTGCCTCCGCTGATGGTATAGAGATCGACGCCCCATTTTGCGTATTTGGTGAAATTCTCGAAGGGCGGCACGGTGGCGGAGCCATCCACCATCAGCGGCACGCCCTTGGCCTTTGTGACTTTCAGCGCTTCCTGGACCCGCTCGTCATGGAAGGTGGTATAGACCATGGCAGTCTGGGCGGTGATCGCGCCCGGCAGGTCGGCCAGGGTGGCGGCGATCACAAGCTTGCCGCCGGGCAGCCGCAGCGCGCTGTCAAAGGCGTTACGGCCTCCCAGCATCACCACCTCGTTCTTCATGCCGGTCGTGTCCGGAAGCTGCCAGATCTTGTCCGGGTCGGTTCCGGCGATGCAGCCCGCTGTGGCCTGGGACATGGCAGCCGCCGCTCCAGCCGTGACCATGCCGGACTCGGCGCCGGAAATTTCGGCCAGCCGTCTGCCCGCGGCGGCCTGAAGCTCATAGATATCGACAAAGTGATGCGACGCCGCTTCCGCCGCGCGCCGGACTTCCGGCAGTTCCAGACAGCCGCTGAGATAGGTGAAGGTGCCGCGCGCGTTGATGATGGTCCGGACCCCAAGCCTGGCATAGGGATTGCCCGCCGCCTTGCTGACGCCCGCAGCGACCGTGTCCGCGAAGCTGCGTGTCGCGATACTGGCGAAGAGCGGCGCAGCCAGCAGGGTTTTCATAAAGGCGCGCCGCGCGGCCTGACCGCCCGCAAGGTGAGAAATGGAAGACATTGTATCCCTTTCGTCCGTGAAGGGTCAGCGGATACGCTTGACCTTGTACATGCGATTTTCGTCGTTGATTGTCATTATGTAGGTATGCATCACATCCGGCTTGATGGTGACCATCATCTCGGACGCCTCGCGCCGCCAGCGGGCGCGGTGATAGATTTCATCCTCGCGGGTCTGCTCCCACACCTGGCCGTCTGGCAGGGTTATGGTGAAGGCGCCGTTCTTGTCGAAGCTGTAGGATTGCATTGGCACATCGCGCACCACCGGGCGAGGGTCGTTGAACAGGCCGCCCAGGATTCCGACCGGTTTGGGCATGGGCGGTGGCTTGACCGGCGCGGGCGGCCTGTTCAACGACCCTCGCC
>CAYFKU010000038.1:0-2880 GCA_964343955.1 uncultured Rhizobium sp.
CGACGGGCGCCTGAGCGAAGCGAAGGCGTGCTAGTCGCGGCCGGAGGGGGTTCAACAGTTAAACCGCCGCCGCGCGGAGCGACGGTCTATTTATTCCAGGTAGTGACCCTGGAATTGCCGTCATTCTCCACGATCACCGTGAACTTCTGGCGCGGGCCGTCGAAATCCACCAGCCAGCGCTTCTTGATCTTCTGGGTATGCGCCAGGGTGACGGCGCCGCAATGTCCGGCGCAATATTTCTGGATGCGGGTGGCGGCGATCTCCTGCGCTTCCCGCGTGGTCATGGGCGCGAAGCAGCCGGCCAGCAACAGGAGGGACAGCGCGGCCGGAAGGGCCGCGGCCGGACGCGTCACTTGCGCTGGCTCAGCTCGGCCAATTGCTTGCGCATCTGCTCCATTTCCTCCTTGAGGTCGGCGACCTCGTCGGAAGCGGGAGCCGCCTTCTTGGGATTCTCCGTGGCCTTGGCCGCGACGCCGCCGAACGGCGAGAACATCGCCATGGCATTCTCGAACAGCTGCAGATTCTGCCGCGTCATATTCTCGATCATCTGGTTGCCGCCGCCCAGCGCCTCGGCGATACGGTCCCGCATGGCGCCCTGGTTCTTGGTGAAGCTTTCCATGCTCATGTCGAGATAGCCCGGCACGAAGGTCTGCAGGCTGTCGCCGTAAAAGCGGATCAACTGGCGCAGGAACTTGATCGGCAGCAGCGACTGTCCCTTGGCCTCTTCCTCGAAGATGATCTGGGTCAGGACCGAGCGGGTGATATCTTCACCCGTGCGCGCATCCTGCACCTCGAACTCCGTGCCTTCCTTCACCATGGCCGCCAGATGGTCCAAGGTCACATAGGAAGAGGTCTGGGTGTTGTAGAGGCGCCGGTTCGCATACTTCTTGATGATGACTGGACCGTAGTTTTTGTTTTTGTCTTCGGACACGTATTTGTTCCCTGATACCCGTCTACACGCCCGCCCTGACAGGCGTGTTTGTGGGCTAAGGACATCACCCCGCGCTGCGCAAGTCCAGCGCCATTTAGCAGCCGCAATACCGAACTGGCTGTCAGTTTTTCCGTAAGACATTGAATCATTTGGGAGTTTTAGCCGCAGTTTACCAATGCCCGCGTTCGCGGCATTTTTGGCTTCGCGCCATTGCGGTTCTGCCTTCACGCCAACCTCACGAAAATGGTTTCCCATGGAAGACGTCGTCATCGTGTCCGCAGCCCGTACCCCCGTCGGGTCTTTCAATGGCGCCTTCGCCTCGCTGGCTGCCCACAAGCTGGGCGAAGTGGCGATCCGCGCGGCGCTGGAGCGGGCCAAAATCAGCGGGGAAGAGGTTTCCGAAGTGATACTTGGCCAGGTCCTGACCGCGGCCCAGGGCCAGAACCCCGCCCGCCAGGCCTCCATGGCCGCCGGCATCCCGATCGGCGCGCCGGCCTGGGGCATCAATATGGTTTGCGGTTCGGGCCTGCGCACCGTGGCGCTGGGCGCCCAGGCGATCGCGCAGGGAGACAGCCGGATCGTGGTGGCGGGCGGCCAGGAATCCATGAGCCTGTCTGCCCATGCCGCTTATTTGCGCGCCGGGCAGAAGATGGGCGATTTGCAGTTCATCGACACGATGATCCGCGATGGCCTGTGGGACGCCTTCAACGGCTATCACATGGGCATCACGGCCGAGAATGTCGCCAAGGAATGGCAGATCACCCGCGAGGAGCAGGATGTCTTCGCCGTCGCCTCGCAAAACAAGGCTGAAGCCGCGCGCAAGGCAGGCCGCTTCAAGGACGAGATCGCTCCCGTCACCGTCAAGGGCCGCAAGGGGGACACCATTGTCGAGAATGACGAATATATTCGCGACGGCGCGACCATCGAGGCCCTTGCCGGTCTGCGGCCGGCCTTCGACAAGGCGGGCACTGTCACCGCCGGCAATGCCAGCGGCATCAATGACGGCGCCGCCGCTCTGGTGCTGATGAGCGCCAGGGATGCCGCGGCCCGCGGTCTGACGCCCCTGGCCCGCGTCGCCAGTTGGGCGCAGGCGGGCGTGGAGCCCCGTGTGATGGGCTCCGGCCCCATCCCCGCCTCGCGCAAGGCGCTGGAAAAGGCCGGCTGGAAGGCCGCCGATCTGGATCTGGTGGAAGCCAATGAGGCCTTCGCCGCCCAGGCCTGCGCCGTCAACAAGGACATGGGCTGGGATCCGGCCAGGGTGAATGTCAATGGCGGCGCCATCGCCATCGGGCACCCGATCGGCGCGTCGGGCGCCCGCATCCTGACCACCTTGCTGCATGAGATGGGCCGGCGCGACGCCAAAAAGGGCCTTGCGACCCTCTGTATCGGCGGCGGCATGGGCATCGCCCTGACGGTCGAGCGCTAGTCCCGCCTAAATCACGACTGCCGCGCGTTCTGCGGTTGAAACCTGCCGCAAATGCGGCTGAACTGTTTTGGCAGGACAACGGAAGGATAGCGCATGGCACGGGTAGCGGTGGTGACGGGCGGGACGCGTGGCATCGGGGAAGCCATTTCGGTGGCGTTGAAGACGGCCGGCTACACGGTGGCGGCCAATTACGCCGGCAATGACGAGCGCGCGAAAGCCTTTACCGATCGCACCGGCATCAAGGCCTATAAGTGGGACGTGGCGGATTTCGACGCCTGCGTGGCGGGCATCAAGCAGATCGAGAGCGAACTGGGGCCGGTCGATGTGATCGTCAACAATGCCGGCATCACCCGCGACGGCACCATGAAGAAGATGAACCGCAAGGCCTGGGACGAGGTGCTCGATACCAACTTGGGCGGTTGCTACAACATGTGCAAGGCGGCCTGGGACGGCATGCTGGCGCGGGGCTTTGGCCGTATCGTCAATATCGGCTCCATCAACGGCCAGGCCGGCCAGTATGGCC
>CAYFKU010000038.1:3066-14814 GCA_964343955.1 uncultured Rhizobium sp.
TGTCGATCAACGGCGGCCAGCATATGTACTGAGAGGAGCGGTGCGCGAAGCGCATGAGCAGGTCCAGTGGACCTGCGAAAGCGACGAGCGCCGCGAGCTTGGGCGAACGGCCGCGGCAACCACACAGGCCGCAAAATCCCTCGCGTCATTCCTGCTTGGGCTATAAACAGCCTCATGATCTCATCTCTCACCGCGGAAAATCTGGCTCTGGCGCGCGGCGACAAGAGGCTGTTCGAAGGCCTCTCGTTCCGCGTCTCTGCCGGTCAGGCGCTGGCGGTGGAAGGTGCCAATGGCGCGGGCAAGACCTCGTTGCTGCGCCTGCTGGCGGGCTTCCTGACCCCCGCTGAAGGCCGTGTTGTGGTGAAGACCAGCGAGGCCGAGAGCGACGATGCCGAAGAGCGTGGTCGCCTGATCGGCTGGATGGGGCATCTGGACGGGCTCAAGCCCCAGCTCACCGTCTTCGAACAGCTCTCCTTCTTTGCTCGCCTGTATGGGCAGACCGCCGACCGCGCGGTGCTCGACACGGTTGGCCTGGGCGGCGGCCGCGCCGATCTGCCTTGCCGCTATCTCTCCGCCGGCCAGCGGCGGCGCCTGGCGCTGGCGCGGCTACTCACCTCGCGGCGCCCGCTCTGGCTGCTGGATGAACCCTTTGCCGCGCTGGATACCGCGGGGCAGGGACTGGTGGCGCAACTGATGGCCCGCCATTGCAGCGCCGGCGGCATCATCATCGCAGCCACCCATGACCCGCTGGGCCTGGGCAATGAAAGCCTGAAGCTGTGAGCCCTTTCGCGACGCTCCTGGTCCGGGATGTGAAGCTGGCCGCCCGCAGCGGCGGCAGCGCCGCCCTGGCGCTCAGCTTCTTCGCGCTGGTCGCTACCTTGATGCCGCTGGGCGTGGGCGCGGACCTGGCGCTCCTGGCGCGGATCGCCGGGGGTGTGCTTTGGGTGGGCGCGGTGCTGGCGGCGCTGTTGTCCCTCGATCGCCTGTTCCAGGGCGATTATGAGGATGGCAGCCTGGATCTGATCGCACTGTCGCCCTTACCCCTGGAACTGACGGCCCTGGCCAAGATTCTCGCCCATTGGCTTTCCACCGGCCTGCCGCTGACCCTTTTGTCGCCGCTGCTGGCCCTGATGTTCAATCTGCCGCCCGCGCCCAGCCTGGTCCTGTTTGTATCACTCCTGATCGGTACCCCGGCGGTCAGCGCCATCGGCGCCATTGGCGCCGGGCTGACACTTTCCCTGAAACGGGGCGGCCTGATCCTGCCGCTGCTGATCCTGCCGCTTTTGTCTCCGGCGGTGATTTTCGGGGCGGGCGCCGTCTCGGCCACCATGGACGGGCTGGGCGGGGCCGGCGGCCTGGAGCTGCTGGCGGCTTTTGCCTTCGCCGCCATGCTGCTAAGCCCCTTCGCGACGGCGGCCTGCGTCCGCCTGAACCTTGGCGGCTAGTGTCCCGAATCCGGAATTCGCCAGCGGGCGATGTGGAGAAGATGCGAATTTCGAAATCGAAGGATGCTGGTAATTATTGATTATCGTGTCGTTTCGGTTTCGAAGTTCACCCGGAGCCTGATATCAATGAGTTGCGAACCTTGAACCACGAAACGAGATGAACTGGCTATTCCGTTACGCCAATCCGCATGAGTTCATGCGCCTGTCGGGCGCGGTGCTGCCTTTTACCGCCATTGCCGCGGCCATATGCATCGGCCTGTCGCTCTATCTGGGTTTCTCCGCCCCGCCTGACTATCAGCAGGGCCGCACGGTTCTTGTCCTGTTCATCCATGTGCCGGCCGCCACCTGCGCCATGTCGGTCTATGGCGCAATAGCCGTGTGTTCCCTCTTGTCGCTGGTGTGGCGCCACCCCCTGTCGGATACCGCTGCCCGCGCTGCCGCTCCGATCGGCGCGGTCTTCACGGCGCTGGGCCTGATCACCGGCGCGCTCTGGGGCAAGCCGATGTGGGGCACCTATTGGGTTTGGGACGCGCGTCTCACCAGCTTCCTGCTGCTGCTGTTCATCTATTTCGGTTACATGGCGCTCTGGAACGCCATCGAGGATGAAACAAAGGCCGCCCGCGCCGCCGCCATCCTGGCGCTGGTGGGGGCCGTGAACATTCCCATCATCAAATTCTCGGTGGAATGGGGATCAACCATAAAAAAGGGCGAGAGCATCGTGTCGGGCAAGCTGGCGCCGGTGTTCCTGGCGCCGCTGCTGCTGATGATGGCGGGCTATGTGCTGCTGTTCGTCAGCCTCTGGATGGTTCGCATCCGGACCGCGATCCTGGAACGGCGCGCCACCTCCCTGATGCAACGCGGCGCCTGATGCAGAGGGGAACCACATGAATTTCGACATGGGCCCCTATGGCGCCTATATTTGGCCCGCTTATGGCGTGACAGTGCTGGCGCTTGGCGGACTTGTCCTGTGGTGCTGGCTGGGCTGGCGCCGCGCAAGGGCCAGGCTGGCTGCTTTGGAGACCAGAAAGTGAAAAGCCGGTTGATCTTCATCCTGCCCTTGATCGGCTTCGCCGTGCTGGCCGTCATTCTGTTCAAGGGCCTGTTCGGCCGTCCGGCGGATGTGATCCCTTCGGCGATGATCAACAAGCCCGCGCCGCTGGACGAGGTTCCGGCGCTGGACGCGCAGACCCAGGGCTTCGGGCCCAGGGAACTGAAAAGCGGCAAGGTGGTGGTGGTGAATTTCTTCTCCTCCACCTGTGTTCCGTGCCGGCTCGAGGCGCCGGTGCTGAACCAGCTCGCGCAAATGCCGGGGGTCACGCTCTATGGCTATGTCTGGAAGGACAAGCCGGAGAATGCCCGTGCTTTCCTCAACGAGCTGGGCAACCCCTTCAGCCGCATCGGCCTGGATACGGACGGCCGTCTTGGCATGAACTGGGGCGTGCGCGGCTGGCCCGAGACCTTCGTGGTCGATGGCAAGGGCATCATCCGTTTCAAATACGATCTGGATGCCCTGACGCCGAAAACCCTGCGCGAGCAGATCCTGCCCGCCATCGAGGCGGCGCGGCGCAGCAGTTAGGACTTTCCTAACCCTATTTTGTCAGCTTGGGCGCGATGCAGGTCAGCGCCACCCTGATTGCCGCCCAACAGGCCGCCCGCGAGGCGCGGGCCCGGCTCGCCATGCCCCAGTACGGGGCCCAGGGTGTATCTCAGTCTGTATCTCAGTCTGGGCCTCAGTCCGGACCTCAGGCGGCGTCTCAAGCCAGTTTTGCGGCCGCGCTGGAAAAGACCTCGGGCGTCTCGCCGGCCTTTGCGGCCCTGCCGCTGAAGCAGGTCGCCGTGCCGCAAGCTCCGGCTGCTCCCGGCCAGGCGGCCTTGTCTGGCCGACTTGGCCAGCACATCGATATTACAGTTTAAGAGAGTAGTTTAAGAGCCGATCTTCCGGCGGCGGATATTGCGCCGGCCATTCCGTGCGCCATCGCCGTTGAGCTGCTCGGCCGCCTGGGCAATCTGGCTGAGTGCCTTGAGGAATTTCTGGCGCTCGGGCAGGGGCAGGGCCTCCAGCAGGGCGCGTTCGGCCCGGTCGGCGGCGTTGCGGGCGGTGCGCAGGGCCTTGCGCCCGGATGGGCTGATGGCCACCGCGTTGGCGCGCTGGTCTTCCTCGGTGCGTTCGCGCGACAGCAAGCCCTTGTCCAGCATCCGGCGCACCATCTCGGCCAGGGTGGAGCGATCGATGCCGGTGATCTCGACCAGGGCGGTCTGGCTGACACCGTCATTCTGCTCCAGCGCGCAGAGAAGAATATATTGCTGCTTGGTCAGTTCCTTGCCGCCGGCTTCGCGCGCGTAGAGATCGCCATAGAATTGCTGGCAGCGGCGAATGAGATGAGACGGCGCTTCGGAGAGGTCAAAACCATTTCCTGGCCTGCGCTGACCCTTCAACATTCCATGACCCCACGATGTTCCGCTCTATCCGTCGCCGCCCAGTTATCATGTCCCGGTTCAGGGTCATGTCCCGTTTTCGGGTTTGAAGGGCTGCACGGCATTCCGACCAGCGAAAGTTAAAACGGTTTTGTGGTGAGAAGTCCATGCGCATTTTTTGCTTTGCGCATCTTTGCAAAGCGCATCCGCTGTGATTTTGACCGCCGCATCCCGGCGATGCGCGAATGACAGCGAGCAGGCGCAACCACTATTGTTGGTGTGCCGGAAACCGGCGCGCACCATGCGCCCTTGCGCGATCAAGCACTTACGACGAGATGGCCGGACGTCCGAAATCGGGAAACGCGCCGTGGCGCATCAATCTTGCGCGCCGTCGGCGCCGCGCGCCGCTTCCGGCGCCTGGTGTTTCATCACCAGCGGGGTCTGTGCGAGCGCGAAGAGGAACGTCGCCGCAATCATGCCGATCTTGGCATAGACCCAGGTCTGTTCGCTGAAATTGCGCCAGATCACCTCATTGAGAACCGCCAGGAAGAGAAAAAACACACCCCAGCGGACAGTCAGCTTCTTCCAGCCGGCTTCATCCAGGCTGAAGGCATGACCGAGCGCATATTTGATGAGCAGGTGCTTGAATGCCAAGCCGCCCAGTAGGAGTGCGCCGAACAGGGCATAGGCGAAAGTCACTTTCATTTTAAAAAAGGCCGCATCTTTCAGATACAGGGCCACCCCGCCGAATATCGTCACCACAAGGCAGGTGAAAGCGGGCATGGCCGACAGTTTCCGCTCGGCCATGTAGCCGATGACCAGCGCCGTGATGGTGGCGGCAATGAGGACGGCAATGGCCGGAAACATGCCCCAGCGAAAATAGACGGCGGCCCAGATTGCCACCGGCCCCAGGTCCAGCAAGAGGCGTCGGTTCTGCGTACTCATGACTGCTGTGCCCCCACCAGTGCCCGGGCGAAGTCCGAGGCGCGAAACGGTTGCAGATCGTCTTCGCCTTCGCCCACGCCGATATAATGCACCGGCAGGCCGAAACGGGCCGCCAGCGCCACCAGGATGCCGCCCTTGGCGGTGCCATCCAGCTTTGTCATCACCAGCCCCGTGACCGGCACCGCGGCGGAAAAGGCCTCGACTTGCGACAGCGCGTTCTGGCCGGTGGTCGCGTCCAGCACCAGCAGCACGGCATGGGGCGCGCTTGCGTCCAGCTTCTTGATTACCCGGGCGATCTTTTCCAGCTCGGCCATCAGGCCCGCCTTGTTTTGCAGCCGCCCCGCCGTATCGATCAGAAGGATGTCGCTGCCATTGGCGCGCGCCCTTTCCAGGGCTTCGAAGGCCAGGCCCGCGGCATCGCCGCCGGGCTTGCCCGCCACGAATTCCGCGCGCGACCGTTCGGCCCAGACCCTGAGCTGTTCGATGGCCGCGGCGCGGAACGTATCGCCGGCCGCCATGGTGACCCTGGCCCCGTCCTCACCCAGCCGCTTGGCCAGCTTGCCGATGGTGGTGGTCTTGCCGGTGCCATTGACGCCGGCCACCAGGATCACGAAAGGCTTTTTTCCGTCGGCCACTTCCAGGGGCTTCTGCACGGGGGCCAGCACTTCGGCGATCTCTGCCGCCAGCACGTTTTTCAGTTCCGGCGCCGTGATCTCGGCATCGTAGCGGTTCCTGGTCACGCCCTGCGCGATCCGTTTGGCCGGACCCGCGCCCATGTCGGCGCGGATCAGCGCCTCTTCCAGTTCCGCGATGGTGTCGGCATCCAGCTTCTTCCTGGTCAGGATCTCGCCCAGGCCCGTTTTGGCCAGGCCGGATTTCAGCCGCTCGAAGAAAGTGGGCGGCGGCGGGGCTTCGCCGAAAGTCCTCATGCTGCAATGCCTGTCAGGTGATCGCCGTTCCGGCCGGTAATGATGACCGGCAAAAGGGTGCCGGGCGCCGTATCCGTGTCCAGACCGACCTTTGTGAAACAGGGCGTGTAGCCCACGCCTCCCCGTTCCATCAACACGGTCTGGCGGCCGCCGGTCAGGCTGTCCAGCCGTCGGCCCAGGGCCTGGGCGCCGCAGGCGCGCAGCCGGGCGGCCCGTTCCTTGACAACTGCGGGGGGGAGCTGGGGCATGCGGGCCGCGGGCGTCCCGGCGCGGGCGCTGAACGGGAAGACATGCAGGAAGGAGAGGCCGGCATCCTCCACCAGCCTCAGGCTGTTCTGGAACATTTCCTCGCTCTCGGTGGGAAAGCCGGCGATCAGGTCGGCGCCGAAGGCCGCGTCGGGGCGGCGGCGGCGCACCGCGTCGCAGAAGCCGATGATGTCGGCGCGGGCGTGGCGCCGCTTCATGCGCTTGAGGATCAGGTCGTCGCCGGACTGGGCCGACAGGTGAAAATGCGGCATCAGCCGTTCCTCCTCCGCGATCAGCCGCATGAGGATGGGATCGGCTTCGACGGAATCGATCGAGGAAAGCCGCAGCCGTTTCATGTCGGGCACAAGCCGCAGCAGCTTTTCGACCAGCGCACCCAGCGCGGGCGCCCCCAGCAGGTCGGCGCCATAAGAGGTGAGATCCACGCCGGTCAGAACGATCTCGACAAAACCCTTCTCCACCAGGCGCCGGGCCTCGGCCACCACCGATCCCATCGGCACGCTGCGGGACGGTCCCCGGCCGAAGGGTATGATGCAAAAGGTGCAGCGATGGTCGCAGCCATTCTGCACCTGCAGGAAGGCGCGGGTATGGCCTTCGAAATGGTCCACCATCTGCGAGGCGGTCTCGCGCAGGCTCATGATGTCGTTCACGCGGATGCGTTCGGCGTGGCCCAGGCCG
This sequence comes from uncultured Rhizobium sp., assembly GCA_964343955.1. GTDB lineage: Bacteria > Pseudomonadota > Alphaproteobacteria > Micropepsales > Micropepsaceae > Rhizomicrobium. Next base: position 9,743 of record CAYFKU010000038.1, read on the forward strand.
AAATCCGCGTAGCTCTGCGATGACAGCTTCTCGGCATTGCCCAGCACGCCATCCACCTCGGGCATGGCGGCATAGGTGTCCGGCTCGGTCTGCGCCGCGCAGCCGGTAACCAGGATCGCATGGCCGGGCTTCTCGCGCCGCAGCCTGCGGATCAACTGGCGTGACTGGCGCACCGCCTCGGCGGTGACGGCGCAGGTATTGACCACCAGCGTGTCGCGAAGCTGGGCCTCGGCGGCGCGCGCCCGGATCGCCTCGCTTTCATAGGCATTCAGGCGGCAGCCGAAGGTGATGACCTCGACGGTCATGGAGCGGGCGCCAGCCGGTCCAGATCCACCCGGCCGCGGAAAGGCGTGGCGGTCGGACCGGTCAGCAGCACATGGCCGTCTTCCTCGCGCCATTCGATGGTCAGGCTGCCGCCATCCAGCACCAGCTCCACTTTCCTTTCCGTCAGGCCCCGGCGGATGGCCGCCACGGCGGTGGCGCAGGCGCCGGTGCCGCAGGCCAGGGTCACGCCAACGCCCCGCTCCCACACGCGCATGCGGATGCGCGTGCGGCTGACGATCTGGGCGAATTCCACATTGGTGCGCTGGGGAAAAAAGGACAGGGTCTCGATCCTGGGTCCAAGCGTGGTCAGGGGGGCCTGCTCGGTATCGGTGACGAAGATCACGCAATGGGGATTGCCCATGGACACCGCGCTTACCGGCAGGGCGCCGCTGCCCATATCCAGGGGGAAATCGGTCGTATCGACTTCGGACGCCAGGGGCACCTGGTCCCAGTCGAGACGCGGCAGCCCGGCGTCGATCGTGACCAGGCCCTTGCCCGCGTCGCTGCCGATCAGCAGGCCCGCCTTGGTCGCCAGCTTGATGCGCGTATGTCCGCGCTCCTCCATCAGCAGGCGCGCCACGCAGCGGGTCGCGTTCAGGCAGGCGCCGGATTCCGAGCCATCGGCATTGATGAACTGGACAAAGGCATCGGTGTCCGCGTCGCCCGGGCGCATGATGACGATGGTGTCGCAGCCGATGCCGAAATGCCGGTCGGCGACCGCCCGGGCCTGGTCCGGCGTCAGGGAAAGGGCGGCGTCACGGGCATCGAAAATGACAAAGTCATTGCCAAGGCCGTGCATTTTCACGAATGCGGTCATGGGGGCGGGTTATAAAATGCTTTTCCGTTGCCTGTCCCCCCGAAAATTTCCATCCTGTCCCCCCAATTTGCGGATAACCCATGCGCGCGATAGTGAGCCTGTCTGCCCTGTTGCTCGGTTTCCTCCTAGCTACGGGAGTTTTTGCCGTGACTGCTGATGCCCAAGATCAAGATCCCCATGCCTGGCTGGAAGACGTGCACGGGCAAAAGCAGCTTTCCTGGGTGGCAGAGCGGAACCAGCGCTCGCTGGGCCTGCTGAAATCCGATCCGCGCTACCGGAAGAATTACGATTCCATCCTGGAGGTGCTGGACGCCACCGACCGCATCCCCATGGGCAGCCTCAATCACGGCTTCGTCTATAATTTCTGGCAGGATGCGGCCAATCCCAAGGGGCTTTGGCGGCGCACCTCCATCGCGGACTATCAGAACCGCGCGCCCGCATGGGAGGTGCTGCTGGATGTCGATGCGCTGGCGAAATCGGAAAAGGAAAACTGGGTCTTCAAGGGCGCCGAATGTTCCCCGGGCGAGGTCCGCTGCCTGATCCGCCTGTCGCGGGGCGGCGGCGATGCCGTGGTGGTGCGCGAATATGACCTGAAGGCGAAAAAGCTGGCGACGGACGGGTTCCGGCTGGATGAAGCCAAGAGCGATGCCAGCTATCTGGACGACGACACGGTGCTTTATGCGACCGCCCGGGACGGGGAGACCACCTCGTCCTATGCCCGGATCGCCAAACTGTGGAAACGCGGCGCCACGCTGGCGGCCTCGCCGACGCTCTATACCGGCGAGGCCGGCGATGTCGGTGTCTCGCCGGCCACTTTCCATACCCGGCAGGGTTCCGTCGGCATGGTGATCCGCAATGTCACCTTCTTCGAAACCGATTATTTCGTGTTGAAGGACGGCAAGGCGGTGAAGCTCGCCATGCCGCGCTCGGCCGATCTCAAGGCGGTGTTCGACGGCGCCTATCTGGCTGTGCTGCGGGAGCCCTTTGCGGCCGGTGGCGCCGCTTTGCCCAAGGGGGCGCTTGTGGCGTTCCGCGACGGCGCGGCGCCACAGGTGATTTTCGCACCCGGCCCGCGCCAGAGCATCGAAAGCGTCGCCACGGGCCGCGACAAGCTGTATGTCGCGATCACCAGCAATGTCATCGGCCAGATCCATGTCTTCACCCCCAAGGGGGTTGGCTGGTCCGACAAGGTGCTGGCGCTGCCGGGCAATGGTTCCGCAGATATCGTCGCGGCCAATGACTATGGGCCCGAAGCGATGTTCACCTTTCAGAATTACCTGACGCCCACCACGCTATTTTTCGATGGCGGCGATGATGCCCCCAAGCCGATCAAGTCGCTGCCGGCGCGCTTCGATTCATCGAAGCTGGTGAGCGAGCAGTTCGAAGCCACGTCGAAGGACGGCACCAAAATCCCCTACTTCGTCACCCGGCCGAAAAATCTGTCGGGCCCCGCGCCCACCGTGCTGTACGGCTATGGCGGCTTTGAAGTCTCGTTGACGCCGTCCTACAGCGCCAATTTCGGGCGGCTTTGGCTGTCGCATGGCGGCATCTATGTCGTGGCCAATATCCGCGGCGGCGGCGAATTCGGGCCCGGCTGGCACGATGCCGCGCTGAAGACCAGGCGCCAGCATGCCTATGACGATTTCGAGGCGGTGGCGGCCGATCTGGCGCGGCGCGGGCTGACGACGCCCAAACAGCTCGGCATCATGGGCGGCTCCAATGGCGGGCTGCTAGTCAGCACCGTGATGGTGCAGAAGCCGGAACTGTTCGGCGCCGTGGTCTGCCAGGTGCCGCTGATCGACATGATCGCCTATACCCATATCGGCGCCGGCGCGAGCTGGATCGGCGAATATGGCGATCCCAGGATCGCGGCGGAGCGGGATTACATTCTCACCTATTCGCCGTACCAGAATGTGAAAGCCGGCGTGAAATATCCGCCGGTCTTCTTCGTCACCGCCACCAGCGACGACAGGGTCACGCCGGTTCATGCGCGCAAGATGGCCGCAAAGATGGAAGCGCAGGGCCACGAGGTTCTGTTCTATGAAAATACCGATGGCGGCCATGCCGCCGCCGCCGATCACCGCCAGGCGGCGGAGATGTGGGGCCTGAGCTTTGTCTATCTGGCCCAGAAGCTGGGCCTCAACAACTAGGGCCAAAGCGAAACGGCCCGCCGGAGGGGCGGGCCGTTCTTTTTCTAGCGTCCTTTGGCGACCCGCGGCTTGGGCGGGGCAGGGGGCGCTTCCTTGGGTTTCACGGCCTTCTTGCTGAGGGCGGCGCGGCTCTTGACCGCGGCGGCCGACAGGTCGGGAATCTTGGGCATGGGCGGTTCCGGCTCGATTTCGGCCGGAACCCTATCCTTCCCCAGGCCGTCCGTAAACGGATGGTTTACGGCACGGTAAGGATTGCCCCGCCCTACCCCAGCATTGGGGCCCGGACCTCAGCCCGGGGCTGCCCCTTGTATGCCCAGCCGCACCAGATAGACCGACTGGGAGGCGCACATCCACAGCCAGTCCCGCTTGGGGCCGCAGAAGGTGAGATTGGCGCAGGTTTCTGGCAGCCGGATGCGGCCGATGCACTTGCCCGCCGGGTTCCAGACCGTCACGCCCATATAGCCCAGCCGGGAGGTCGAACCGGACCAGACATTGCCGGCGACATCGACGCGATGGCCGTCCGGGCCGCAATGGACGCCGTCCACGTCGCAGTCGGTGAAGCGCCGCTGGTTGGCGATGCCGTTGCCCCGCACATCCGCCACATCGATGCCGGTGCCCCAGGCGAAATAGACCTTGCTGTAGTCGGGCGAGAAGGCGATGCCGTTGGGCACCAGGCCCGGCTTGCCTTCCAGCACCACATCCAGCCGGCCGCTGGGGTCCCAGCGATAGATGGACGGCGGGCGCACCTGCTTCTGCGAGCCGATGATGCCGGCGCTGCCATTGCCGATATTGGGATTGGCCCAGCCCTTGGGATTCATCACGCTGACGCCCGGATCGGGATGGCCTTCGGCGAGCTGCGCGCCGTAATAGGGATCGGTGAACCAGATCGAGCCGTCCTTGTGGGGCGCGATGTCGTTGGGCGAGTTCAGCGGCTGGCCTTTGTAATTGTCGGCCAGCACGGTCATGGAGCCGTCATGCTCCCAGCGGATCACGCGGCGCAGGAAATGCTGGGCAGTGATCTGGCGGCCCTGGAAGTCGAAGGTGTTGCCGTTGGAGTTGAAGGACTGGCGGCGGAATTCGCTGACCTTGCCGGTCTCCCAGGCATAGCGATACTGGATGTCCTTGGAGACATCGCTGAACACGACATACTGGCCCATGCTGCTCCAGGCCGGGCCTTCGGCCCATTCGAAGCCGGTCGCCACCCGCTTGATCGAGGAATGGCCGATGAACAGGTCGTTGGCGCTGGGATCCAGGATCAGGATATCGGGATCGGGATAGGTGTTGGGCGGCGCGTCGGGCCCGAAGACGCGGCCGTTCAGGACCGAGCTGTCCGGCCCGAATTGCGGGCTGCGACTTTGCGCCAGCGCCAGGGTCGGCGCGGCGATGGCGGCGCCCGCGATCAGGCCCCGGCGCGTCAGGTCAAGCTTCATGGATGTCTCCCCAAGGTTGTTCTGACGGCAGGGGACCGCGCGGCGAGGCTGCTGTCAACCGGGAGCCGCACCTTGGATATTCACCCGCAGGACATAGAGCGACTGGGTCGCGGTCATGAACAGATGGTCGCGCTTGGGCCCGCCGAAGCAGAGATTGGCGCAGCGTTCCGGCAGGCGGATGCGGCCGATCAGCTTGCCGGCCGGATTCCACACCGTCACGCCGCAATAGCCCAGCGGCGCGGCCGAGCTGGCCCAGATATTGCCGGCCCGGTCGGCGCGCATGCCGTCGGCGCTGCAGCGGATGCCATCGACCATGCAGTCGGTGAATTCGCGCACATTGATCAGTCGGCT
>CAYFKU010000038.1:14867-16998 GCA_964343955.1 uncultured Rhizobium sp.
ACATAAAGCTTTGTGTAATCGGGCGAGAAGCAGAGGCCGTTGGGAGCAAGCCCCGCCTCGAAGGGAAGCGCCACATCAACCCGGCCGGACGGATCGACACGATAGACATTCATCGGCAGGGCCTGGTGCATCCCGCCTGCCTTTGCGATGCCCACGCCGGTATCGCCGATGCGGGGATCGCGGAAGGCGCCCGGATTGGTGGGACCGTCGCCGTCATCGGGATGGCCTTCCGCCAGATTGCCGCCGAATTGCGGATCGGTGAACCAGACGCTGCCGTCCTTGTGCGGCGCCAGGTCGTTGGGCGAATTCAGCGGCTTGCCTTCGAAATTGTCGGCCACGACGGACAGCGAGCCATCCAGCTCCCAGCGCACAACCCTGCGGAAATAATCCTGGGTGGAAAGCTGGCGGCCCTGGAAATCGAAGCTGTTGCCGTTGGTGGAGAAGGACGGACGGCGCATCACCGAAACCTGGCCCGTCTCCCACAGATAGCGATAGAGCGTGTCGTTCTTGACGTCGCTGAAGATGGTGTAGAGGCCGACGGAAGACCAGGCTGGACCTTCCAGGAAGTGGAATCCCGTGGCGGCGCGGCGGATGGTTTCCTGGCCGATCAGCAGGCCGCCAAAGCTGGGATCGATGCGCAGGATGTCGGGATCGGGCGATGCGGGCGGCGGTGCGTTGGGGCCGAAATCGCGCTGCGGATTGGTGATGACCGACAGGGGCGTGCCAAGCTGGGCCTTGGGCGCCTGGGCTCGGGCAAGGCCGGGAATGGCAGCGGCGGCGCCCGCCAGCATCAGGCGGCGGTCAAGTTCGGTCATGGTCATCTCCCTCTTCTGTTTTGCGCCGAGCATCGAAGCCGATGGGTATCGTGTCAATCGCGTCCCATGGTGTGAATGGGCGTGAAGCAGCCCATGATCAGCCGCCTGGCATCGAACGGGATGTCCCCGGTCATCTCCATGCGCGGATCCCGGTGCATCTTCTCTTCGGCGGCGGCGAGAAACTCCCTGCTGGGCCACACCTGCCAGGTGAAGACGATCTTCTCGCCTTCCTCGGCCGCCACGGCGCGGTGAAAGTCGGTGTGCTTGCCGCGCGGGACCTTGTCCTCCCAGCATTCGACGATCTCCAGGCAACCATATTCCTGGAAGAAGGCCGCGCTGTCTTTCACCCATTTGCGATAGGCTTCCATCTTCTCGGCGGGAACGGGAATGACCAGGCCGCAGACATACATGACGCACCTCCGTTGGGCGGGAACAGGCCGCCATTGCAGCGGCCCGGGAACTGCCGGTCAAATCCCCCAGAATTTGACTTTTGGCCCGGGCGGGGCCTAAAACCCGGCCACTTTCCGGAAAGCCGATACGACTTTCCGGTCCCCCGCCCGGCGCGGGGGATCGCCCCCGAGCAGCGCAGGTGCGCCCCTCGGGGCGAAGTCCGTTGGAATATTGCGCGTAAGCGCTTGGAGTAATTGAGTTTGTTTGAGTCCTTACAGTCCCGCCTCAGCGGCGTGTTCGACAAGCTCCGCGGCCGGGGCGCCCTGACCGAAGCCGATGTCGATGCCGCCCTGGGCGAAGTCCGCACCGCCCTGGTCGAGGCCGACGTCGCCCTGCCGGTGGTCAAGGATTTCATCGACAAGGTCCGTCCCCGCGCCATCGGCGAGAATGTCATCCGCTCGGTCACGCCAGGCCAGCAGGTCATCAAGATCGTCCATGACGTCCTGGTCGAGACTATGGGCCAGGAAAATGAGCAGCTTTCCATCGGCTCGCCGCCCGCGCCCATCCTGATGGTGGGCCTGCAGGGTTCGGGCAAGACCACCACCAGCGCCAAGCTGGGCCTGCTGCTGCAGACCAAAGAGAAGAAGCGCGTGCTGATGGCATCGCTGGACACCACCCGTCCGGCCGCCATGGAGCAGTTGCGCGTGCTGGGCGAACAGGCCGGCATCGCCACCCTGCCGATCATGCCGGGCCAGGGGCCGCTGGACATCGCCAAGCGCGCCATCGCGAGCGCCAAGGTCGGCGGCTATGACGCGGTCATTCTCGACACCGCGGGCCGCCAGCATGTTGACGATCAGTTGATGGCCGAAGTCGCTGCCGTCAAGCAGCTCGCGGGTCCGCATGAGACCCTGCTGGTCGCCGATGCG
>CAYFKU010000038.1:17008-17638 GCA_964343955.1 uncultured Rhizobium sp.
CAAGTCTTTCAACGAGCGCGTCGGCGTTACCGGCATCATCCTGACCCGTGTCGATGGCGATGGCCGCGGCGGCGCCGCTCTTTCAATGCGCACCGTCACCGGCGCGCCGATCAAGTTCCTGGGCGCAGGCGAAAAGCTGGACGCGCTCGAGCCTTTCCATCCGGCGCGCATCGCCGGCCGTATCCTCGACATGGGCGATGTGGTCAGCCTGGTCGAGAAGGCGGCGGAGACGCTCGACAAGCAGGAAGCTGAGCGCATCGCCGCCAAGATGAAAAAAGGTCAGTTCGACATGAACGACCTGAAGACCCAGTTGGCCCAGATGAAGAAGCTGGGCGGCATGAAGGGTGTGCTGGGGATGCTGCCCGGCGTCGGCAAGATCAAGGATCAGCTCGATGCCGCGGGGCTCGACGATTGCATCATCACCCGCCAGGAAGCCATCATCTGCTCCATGACCCAGGCCGAGCGCGCCGATCCCGACCTGATCAACGGCTCGCGCAGGAAGCGCATCGCGGCGGGCGCCGGCGTCGATGTCAGCGAGGTCAACAAGCTCTGCAAGATGCACCGGCAGATGTCGGACATGATGAAGAAAATGGGCAAAGGCGGCAGCATGCCGATGATGCCCCCTGGAAT
>CAYFKU010000038.1:17648-25310 GCA_964343955.1 uncultured Rhizobium sp.
CGGCATGCCGCCGGGCTTTCCGCGCCGGTAGTTCAACGGTTTTAACGAAGGAAGAAACAATGGCTCTGCGTATTCGTCTTGCCCGCGGCGGCACCAAGAAGCGTCCGCATTACAATATCGTGATCTCGGACTCGCGGTCCCCCCGCGACGGCCGCTTCATCCAGAAGATCGGCTTCTACAATCCGCTGCTGCCGTCGGATCATGCCGATCGCATCAAGCTGGACCTGGAAGCCGCCAAGGCCTGGATCGCCAAGGGCGCCGTGGCGTCGGACCGCGTGCACAAGATGCTGGCCAATGCCGGCCTGGTGAAGGCGCGGGTGCACAACAATCCGCAGAAGGCCCAGCCCAAGAAGAAGGCGCAGGAACGCGCCGCCGCGGCCGCCAAGGCTGCCGAAGCCGCCTAAGGACATGCCGCGAGACATCCTTCTCGCGGCTGTCATCGGCGCGGTTGGGCTGAAGGGCGAGGTGAGGGCCAAGCTCTTCACCGCCACGCCCGACGCCCTGCCGCGCTACAAGACCCTGCATACGGCCGGTGGCCGCAAGCTTGTCATCACCGCCTTTCGCCCCGCCAAAGAGGGCGAGGCGGTGATTGCATTTGATGGCATACGCGACCGCAATGCGGCTGAGGCGTTACAGGGCGCGGAGCTTTATGTGGAACGCGCCATGCTGCCGGAAACGGACGAGGACGAATTTTATCACGCCGACCTGATCGGGCTGGAAGCGCGCGACAGTGAAGGCCGGGTGCTGGGCAAGGTCGCCGCCATCCACAATTTCGGCGCCAGCGATGTCATCGAATTGATGCGCGCCGACGGCGACAGCGTGCATCTGGCCTTCACCAGGGAGACGGTGCCGGTGCTGAAGATCGACGCCGGCTATATCATCGTGGCGGTGCCGGAAGAGGATGAAGCCGAAGGTCCGCACCCGCATGTCGAGTAACTGGTCCGCCACCGTCCTCACGCTGTTTCCGGACATGTTTCCCGGCCCGCTGGGCATTTCGCTTCTGGGCAAGGGGCTCGAAAAGGGCCTGTGGTCCCTCGACGTGCGCGACATCCGCGATCACGGCCTGGGCAAGCACCGCACGGTGGACGATACGCCTGCCGGCGGCGGGCCGGGCATGGTGCTGCGCGCCGATGTGGCCGCCGCCGCGATCGACGCGGTAAACCGCCAGGACAGGCCCCTGATCTATCTGTCGCCCAGGGGCGCCCCCCTGACCCAGAGCCGCGTGAGGGACCTTGCGGCGGGCCCGGGCGTCATCCTGTTCTGTGGACGCTTCGAAGGCCTGGACCAGCGGGTGATCGAGGCCCGGAACATGGAGGAAATCAGCCTGGGCGACTTTGTCCTGGCGGGCGGCGAAATCGCCGCCATGGCCCTGATCGAGGCCTCGGTGCGGCTTTTGCCGGGGGTCCTGGGCACCCATGCCTCCACCCAGGAGGAGAGCTTTGCCGCAGGCCTGCTGGAATATCCCCACTACACCCGCCCGCAGGTCTTTGAGGGCCGGACCATTCCGGATGTTTTAAGTGGCGGAAATCATTCAGAAATATCGAAATTTCGGCTGGCCCGGTCGGAAGAATTGACCCGTTTGCGCCGCCTGGACCTCTGGGAGGCTTACGAAAAGGCCCCAAAACCCTTTGAAAAAGCCCCCCGCTAGGCTATACGCGCCCGCTCTATTCGCACCTTTTCCGGAGACCCGACATGAACCTCTTGCAGCAGCTCGAAGCCGAGCAGATGGCCGCCCTGCGGACCAAGAAGCTGCCGGAATTCCGTCCGGGCGACACCCTGAAGGTCAACGTCAAGGTGGTCGATGTCACCTATGACGAGAAGACCAAGCAGAACAAGACCCGTGAACGCCTGCAGGCCTTCGAAGGCGTCTGCATCGCCCGCCAGGGCGCCGGCCTGAACGAGGCCTTCACCGTGCGCAAGGTCTCCTATGGCGAAGGCGTCGAGCGCGTCTTCCCGATCTATTCGCCGCTGGTGGATTCGGTGGTGGTGGTGCGCAAGGGCAAGGTGCGCCGCGCCAAGCTGTATTATCTGCGCGGCCGCACCGGCAAGTCCGCCCGCATCAGCGAGCGCACCGACAATGCCGCTGCCGAAAGCCCCGAAGCCGCGGCCTGATCGGCGGCGACATTCGTGAAATTCCGGGCCGCGGCAGTCTCTGCCGCGGCCTTTTTGCATCTGCAAAGGCGCGGCAGGCCCTGATTTGCGGCACTTTTCCACCCCATATGCGCCAAAAGCCCCAATTTCTTGCGTTTTTTTTTGATGTAGGCCCCCTTTATCTTGCGGGAAATGCCGTAAAATCAGGCTCATCATTGATTCGTTACCCATAGGGAGCTCACACATGGCCACCGCCGCAAAAGCAAAAGTCGAAACCGTCTCCACCCGTCAGCTCGCCGGCCAGCTGGCCGAGAAGCATGAACTCTCCCAGAAGAGCGCCAATGCCATCCTGGAAGACACGATCGCCCTGATCACCAAGCACCTGAAGAAGGGCGCCCGCATCCGTCTCAACGGCCTGGGCATCCTCGTCGTCCGCAAGCGCGGTCCGCGCATGGGCCGCAATCCCGCCACCGGCGAAGCGATCAAGATCAAGGCCTCCAAGAAGGTTGCGTTCCGCGCCTCCAAGGAGCTGAAGGAAGCGATCTAAGCTCCTTCTCTCACAAAGAGACAGAAAGGCCGGGTGGCATCCACCCGGCCTTTTCTTATGGCGATCTGTCACCTTGCTCACGGCCGCCCCGACCGGCTAGGTAGGCTTCGCAATTTCTATGGGAATCCACATCATGGCGCGCAAGAAAATCGCTCTTATCGGCGGCGGACAGATCGGCGGCACCCTGGCCCATCTGGCGGCCCTGAAGGAGCTGGGCGATGTGGTGATCTTCGACATCGCCGAGGGCCTTCCCCAGGGCAAGGCGCTGGACCTGGCCCAGTCCGGTCCGGTGGACAGTTTCAACGCCCGGCTCAGCGGCACCAACAATTATGCCGACATCAAGGGTGCCGATGTGGTCATCGTCACCGCCGGCGTGCCGCGCAAGCCCGGCATGAGCCGCGACGATCTGCTTGGCATCAACCTCAAGGTGATGGCGGCGGTGGGCGAGGGCATCAAGGCCAATTGCCCCGACGCCTTCGTGATCTGCATCACCAATCCGCTGGATGCCATGGTCTGGGCGCTGCAGAAATTCTCCGGCGTGCCGCATGCCAAGATCGTCGGCATGGCCGGCGTTCTGGACAGCGCCCGCTTCCGCCATTTCCTGGCAGAGGAAATGAACGTGTCGGTGGAAGATGTGTCCGCCTTCGTGCTGGGCGGCCATGGCGATACCATGGTGCCGATGCCCCGCTTCTCCACCGTCGCGGGCATCGCCCTGCCGGAGCTGGTCAAGATGGGCTGGATCACCCAGGAGCGCCTGGACCAGATCGTGACGCGCACCGCCAATGGCGGCGCCGAAATCGTGGGCCTGCTCAAGACCGGTTCGGCCTATTATGCCCCGGCCACCAGCGCCATCCAGATGGCCGAAAGCTATCTCAAGGACCAGAAGCGCGTCCTGCCCTGCGCCGTTCATGTCGATGGCGCCTATGGCATCAAGGACCTTTATGTCGGTCTGCCGGTGGTGATCGGCGAAAAGGGTGTGGAGCGCGTGGTCGAACTCAATCTCACCGATGCGGAAAAGGCCGGACTGGCCAAGTCCGCCGACGCGGTGAAGGGCCTGATCGACGCCTGCAGGAAGCTCGAGCCCAAGCTCGGCTGAGGGCGGCCCGTTTCACCTGCGGTTCAGTTCAACCCATAAGAGACCAGCAAACCGGCGCCCACATCGGGGCTGCCGGCGCTGAGTCCGATGGTCGTATAGCCCGTCAGGGTCATGTGGTCGCTGCGGATCCAGCTCAGCGAGCCGAACAGGCTGTGCCCGGCCTGGACCAGCGGGGAATCGGCGCTGTCGAAGTCATAAGAGGCGGTCGCCACCAGATCTTCGCGCAGCTCCAGGCTGGTGCCCACCGATACCGAGGTGGTGTCGTAAATCGTATAGCCGGCGGGCTCGCCCCTGTGCATATAGCCCGCCGTCAGGAACGGGCTCCAGTCGCCGAAGTCACGCGAGACATCCACGCTCATGCCAAAATCGGCCTCGCCCGTGCTGAGACGCCGGCGCACCGGCGCGGTCGGCAGCTTGGCAAGACCGGTCACCCGCACCTCGAAGCCACTCAGGACCGCCGGCGGCACCGTGTATGAGGCGCTGAGCATCAGGTCGCCCCATCCGGTCCGCACGTCCGGCGCCAGGTTGGTGCGGCGATTGATGACGATCGGATTGCCGCTGGCGTCGAACACCACCAGGCCCCGCCCGGAAATGCGCATATAGGGAATGGAGGCGGTAAACTTGAAGTCCTCGTCCGAGAGGCTGAGCGAGGTCAGGCCAAGCAGCACGTCGGTGTTGATGGGCGTGCCGTAGTTTCCGTCGCTGTAGAGAATGCCGGCCGTGCCGCCGAAATGCCATTCGTCCAGTGAGGGCCTTTGCGCTTCATCCGCGGCTCTTGCGCCGGACTGCAGCGCCAGCATCGCAAACAGGACAGGCGCCAGGGTTGCCCAACCGCGCCATCGTGAAAATGGAAAAACCATCCTTCGGCTCACTTGCGTTGGCGCGCGCGGATCGACTCGCGCGCTTTGTTGACGGGCGAATTCTTGTCTGTGTTCTGAAGATGCAGGATCTGGCTGTTCTCGCCCGCCAGAAGGGTGAACTTCACCTCATCGAAAGCGGGTTTGCTGAGGAAAGGCTTGGCATCCAGGGAGAAGCCGAAGGGTTCCAGCGGCAGCCCGATCCAGGATGTGTCCATCTTGTCGTTGGCGTTGACGTCCTGAAAGGTCTGGATCGCGTAAACGCCGGGCGGAATATTGTGCAGGGTTATGACGGTCTCGCCGGCGACCGCCGGCACATCGGCCGAGGCGACGGGCTTGGAATCGTCGTCGGGATAGCGCGCCGCATCGTACAGGCCCAGCCGCAGGATCCCGCCGGCGGGCAGGACATTCTGAACATGAATCGTCAGGCTGGCGCCGGGCCCCGCGCAAAGGGCCGGCGCGGCCGGCAGGCTCGCCAGGGCCAATGTCAGCAGAGAGGCGATCCAGACCCTGGACCAGTTCATTTCAGCCATCTTGTACCGGATAAGACGGCTATCTATCGCATGGGGCCGGTCTTTGGCCATCTGTTGTTTTCGGCCCGCCCATGTTAGAGCCCTGCCACTCCCATGAGCGACAGCACCGTCTATCGCGACCGCGATCTTCATTTCTTCATCGTCTCGCGCTTCATTTCCACCCTGGCCATACAGGTCCAGTCGGTGGCGATCGGCTGGCAGGTCTATGACATGGAGCGTACGCCCCTGGCGCTGGGCCTGGTTGGGCTCTGCCAGTTCCTGCCCATGTTCCTGTTAACCTTGCCCGCGGGCGACATCATCGACCGCTTCAACCAGCGGCGTGTCTATGGCCTGGCTGCTTCGGTTCAGGGGCTATGCAGCGCCCTGTTTCTCGCCCTGAGCATTCTGCGGCCGCATGACGCCTGGATCTATTATCTGGTGCTTGTCCTGTTCGGCGCCTCGCGGGGCTTTTCCGGCCCGGCCGGTTCGTCCCTTCTGCCTTTCCTGGTGCCCCCGGAACGGCTGTCGCGTTCCATGGCCTTGAGTTCGTCCTTCTTCACGGCGGCCACCATTTCAGGACCGGCGCTTGGCGGCTTTCTCTACAGTCTGGGTCCCGTGCCGGTTTATGCCATCTGCATCGCCGGCTTTCTGAGTGCGGCCGCCATCGTGTCGCGGCTGGGCGGGCGCAGCTTTGTGCCCGAAGCGACCGATGCCTCGCGCTATGAGCGGGTGGCGCAGGGGGTGCGGTTCGTGCGCTCGCGTCCCGTGGTGCTGGGCGCCATTTCGCTGGATCTCTTTGCCGTGCTGCTGGGTGGGGCCACCGCGCTGCTGCCCGTCTATGCGCGCGATATCCTGCATGTCGGTCCGCTGGGGCTTGGCTTCCTGCGCAGCGCGCCCGCTGTCGGCGCATTTTCCATGGCCTTCTTCCTCACCCGCTGGCCGATCCGGCAGAAGGTGGGCGCCAAGATGTTCGGCGCCGTGGCGATCTTCGGTGTCGCCACCATCGTCTTCGGCCTTTCGACCTGGTTTCCGGTGTCGCTGCTGGCGCTGTTCGTGCTGGGCGCCGCCGATATGGTCAGCGTGAATATCCGCTCGTCGCTGATCCAGCTTTCCACGCCGGATTCCATGCGCGGGCGCGTCTCGGCGGTGGCGATGCTGTTCATCGGCGCGTCCAATGAACTGGGCGAGTTCGAATCCGGCACCACCGCGGCGCTGATGGGCACCGTGCCCGCGGTCGTGGTCGGCGGCATCGGCACCTTGGCGGTGGTGGCGCTCTGGATGAAGCTGTTCCCGCCCTTGCGGCGGGTGGACAAATTCAGCGACGTGACCGTTCCGGTGTGAATGGCGCCGCCGCGACGCTTCGCTTCGCTCGGGTATGCGGTCGCTCGAAGGTTTATTATGGTCGCGCCGCGACGCCTCGCTTCGCTCGGGTTCGCGGTCGCTCCTAGAACCGATACTCCAGCGCCGCGTACATGCCGCCATTCGTGGGCGTTACCCCATACTCCAGCCCCTTGGGCTTGTAGCGGGTGGTGAAGACCTTGCTCACGCCAAAGGCAATGCCCGCGCTGGCAGCCACGTCATACCAATGGTGCTTGCGGGCATCGACGCGGCTCCAGCCGACAAATGTCGCGGCGGCATAGGCCGGCACGCCATATTGCCAGCCATAACGGTCCCACAGGAACTGGGCCGGCGCGAAAGCCAGGGCCGACGTATCGGACGGCATGGACATGTAATCGCTCTTGTCCGGCCGCTGTTCCTTGACGACATGTTTCAGGCCATAGGCCAAGCCCACGGTCGCCACCGTATCGAGCGTAACCTGGGCGGCGCCCATCCAGTCCTTCTTGTAAAGCGTGATGCCGCCGGCGATGGCGGGAAGGGCGATGGCGACAGCGGTGCCCATATTTTCGCTGCCGGACGCCAGCGCGGGAGACGCCGTGCCCAATGCCATCAAGGCTGCAAACAGAATTGCCCGCATGGATGCTCCATTTGCTTCCGGTTCTAGCCGAATTCGCCGGCCAGGCCGCATTGCGAATAATTAGGAAAGGCGCGGCGCCCGGCCATCAAGCCGCGGCAAGCGCCGCATTATGCCTTGGTATAGACATCGACCCGGTCTGTCGGTCCGGTGTCATCCACCCCGCCCATGGCCCGCACATCGATGCGATCGGGCGAAACCCCGTCGTCGATCAGCACCTGGCGGATGGCCAGCGCGCTCTTGAGGGACAGGCGCCGCGCGTCCGAGCCCTTGTCGCCCTTGATGCCGCCGAAGGCCTGCAGCTCGACCCGCGCGTTGGGCGCGGTCATGGCGGCATTGAGCTCGCCGGCGAGGAATTTGATGGAGCCCAGGGCTCCGGCGGCCGGATCGGTCGCGTCCTTGGCGAACAGGATCATGCTGCGCTTGGTCAGCGTCTCATTGCCATTGGTCGGCCCGGCGGGCGCGGTGCGCACCGGCGGCGGCGCGGCGCTCGCCTGGCGCTGGGGCGCCGGGCGCTGCGGCGCGGTGTTGCCGAATATGTTGCTGTAATCGGGGCCGCTGAAAATGTTGGACGGGCCGCCCTGGGG
>CAYFKU010000039.1:0-22941 GCA_964343955.1 uncultured Rhizobium sp.
TCATGGCCCTGATGATCCTGATCTTCGGGCCCCTGGCGGCGGTGCGTACGCCCACCGACATTTTTCCCAATATCGGCATTCCGGTGCTGGGCGCGGCCTTCAGCTATAGCGGACTTTCCCCCGATGAAGTGGGTTCCCGGCTTCTGGCGGGCTATGAGCGCTTCCTCTCCACCACCGTCAACGATGTCGAACATATAGAAAGCCAGTCGATGCAGGGCATCGGCATCGTCAAGATATTCTTCCAGCCCAATGTCGATATTCGCCTGGCAACGGCGCAGTTGACCGCCGTCTCCCAGACATCCATCCGCCAGATGCCGGCCGGCACCCAGCCGCCGCTGATCATGAATTACAGCGCCTCGACCGTGCCGGTGCTGCAGCTTGCCTTCTCGTCCAGCTCGCTGTCCGAGCAGCAGGTGCTGGATTATTCCCAGAATTTCGCCCGCCCCCGCCTGACCACCGTGGCGGGCGCGGCGGTGCCCTATTCCTATGGCGGCAAATTCCGCTCGGTCCAGATCGACCTCGATCCCCAGGCCATGCAGGCGCGCGGTCTTTCCGCCAGCGACGTGCAGAACGCCTTTGCCAGCCAGAACCAGATCACCCCGGCGGGCAACATCAAGATCGGCAGCTACCAGTATGTGGTGCGGCTCAACAATGCCGCCGACACGATCGAAGCCATCAACGACATGCCGGTCAAGACCGTCAATGGCGGCACGATCTTCCTGCGCGATGTCGCCCATGTGCGCGACGGCAATTCGGTCCAGCAGAATATCGTGCATGTGGACGGCAGCCGCGCCGTGCTTTCGACAGTGCTCAAGAACGGCCAGGCCTCGACCATCGATGTGGTCAACGGCATCAAGAACCTGCTGCCCCTGCTGCGCCAGCAATTGCCGCCCGAACTGAAGATTGACGTTCTGGCCGACCAGTCGCTGTTCGTGAAGGCCGCCATCAACGGGGTGGCGCGCGAAGGCGTCATCGCCGCGGCGCTCACCAGCCTGATGATCCTGTTCTTCCTGGGATCCTGGCGTTCCACCGTCATCATCGCCACATCGATCCCGCTGGCGGTCCTGTGCGCGCTGATGGGCCTGTGGGCCACCGGCCAGACGCTGAACATCATGACTTTGGGGGGGCTGGCGCTGGCGGTGGGCATTCTGGTGGACGACGCCACCGTCACCATCGAGAACATCAACTGGCATCTGGAGCATGGCAAGCCGGTCTATGACGCGATCATGGACGGCGCGCGCCAGATCACCCAACCCGCCTTTGTCTCGCTGCTCTGCATCTGCGTCGCCTTTGTGCCCATGTTCTCGCTTTCGGGCGTGGCGGGCTTCCTGTTCGTGCCCATGGCCATGGCGGTGTGTTTCGCCATGATCGCGTCCTTCATTCTGTCGCGCACGCTGGTGCCGACCCTGGCGCTCTATCTGCTCAAGCCCCATGCGGAAGAACATGCCGCATTGGGCAACAATGCCTTTGCGCGGCTCCAGAAGCGCTTCGAAAGCGGTTTCGCCGACGCGCGCGAGGGCTATCGCAATCTTCTGGCCCTGGCCATGACCCGCCGCAGGCCCTTTGTGTTCACCTTCCTTGGCGCCGTGCTGGCATCGATGATCCTGGTGCCCTTCCTGGGGCAGGACTTCTTTCCGGCCGTGGATTCCGGCCAGGTCACGCTTCATGCCCGCACATCGCCCGGCACCCGCATCGAGGACACGACACAGATCGTGGCCCAGATCGAGCGCGAGGTGCGCCGCGTCATCCCGGCGCGCGAACTCGCGACCATCGTGGACAATGTCGGCCTGAACCAGAGCCCGACCAACATGATCTATAACAATACCGGCACATCGGGGCTGCAGGATTCGGACATCTTCATCACCCTGAACGAAAAGCACGGGCCCACCGCCAATTATGTCCGCACCCTGCGCGAACGGCTGCCGCGCCTGTTCCCCAGCGTGACCTTTTCCTATCCGCCGCCGGACATCACCAGCCAGATCCTGAACTTCGGCGCGCCCGCGCCGCTGGATGTCCAGATCATCGGCACCGACCATGACGCCACCGAAGCTTTCGGCTTCCGGATCCTGCGCCAGATCCGCACCATTCCCGGCCTGGTGGACGCGCATATGCAGCAATCGCGCAGCCAGCCGATCCTCACCGTCAATGCGGACCGCGCCCGCATGTCCCAAATGGGCCTGACCGAGCGCGACGTCACCAACGCCATGGCCACCGCGCTGGCCGGCACCTCGCAGACCGCGCCGAATTTCTTCCTGAACCCCAAGAACGGCGTCTCCTATTTCATGACGGCCCAGACGCCGGAGTACAAACTGGACACGCTGGAGGCCCTGCAGAACCTGCCGGTGACCCCGGCGGCGGGCGGCCCCAGCCAGGTGCTGGGTGGCCTTGCCCATTTCAGCCGCGCCCAGGGCAATTCGGTGGTCACCCACTACAACATCCTGCCCACCATAGATGTGTATGCGGCAACACAGGACCGCGACATGGGCGCGGTGGCCGCCGATGTGCAGAAGGTGATCGACGCCAATATGAAATATCTGCCGCGCGGCGCGACCGTCACCCTGCGCGGCCAGATCCAGACCATGAATACGGCCTTTTCTGGCCTGTTCTACGGACTGCTCGCCGCGATCATTCTGATCTATCTGCTGATTGTGGTGAACTTCCAGAGCTGGACCGATCCCTTCATCATCGTGACCGCCCTGCCCGCGGCGCTGGCAGGCATCGTCTGGACCCTGTTCATCACCGGCACCAACCTGTCTGTTCCCGCCCTGACCGGCGCGATCATGTGCATGGGCGTTGCGACGGCGAACTCGATCCTGGTGGTGGCCTTCGCGCGCGAGCGGCTGGCCGCCCATGGCGATGCCGTGCTGGCGGCGGTGGAAGCAGGCTTCACCCGCTTCCGCCCGGTCTGCATGACCGCGCTGGCCATGATCATCGGCATGTCGCCCATGGCGCTGGGCCTTGGGGAAGGCGGCGAACAGAATGCGCCGCTGGGCCGCGCCGTGATCGGGGGCCTGGTCCTGGCCACCTGCGCCACCCTGATCTTCGTCCCCGTGGTGTTCAGCATCATCCATGGCCGCAGGGCTGCCCGCAAAAAAGAGGCCGCCGACCGCGCCGCCGTCCATCCTGGAGAGGCTTATGCCTGACAAAAATCCCGATACGGGGCCGGTCGATGCCGGCCAGCCCGTGCCGGACCTGTTGCGACACACCACGCCGCGGGGCCAGAAAAACTGGGGCCGCCTGGCGCTGATTAGCGCCCTTGTGATCGCGGCAGCCGGCATCGGCTGGCGCTACTGGAAAGGCCACCAGACCGCCGTCTGGACCGCGGACCAGGCCATCCCGACGGTGCAGGTGATCAAGCTGACCACCGTCCGCGGTGGCGGCAACCTGATCTTGCCCGGCGAAGTGCAGGCCTTTGCCAGCGCACCGATCCACGCCCAGGTCAGCGGCTATGTGCAGAAATGGTATTTCGACATCGGCGCGAAAGTGAAAAAGGGCGACCTGCTCGCCCAGATCGATCCGCGCACCTATCAGGCTGCCCTGTCCCAGGCCAGGGGCGTGCTCGCCCGCGACAGCGCCACACTGGCCAATGCCCGGGTGGACCTGAGCCGCTACCAGGCGCTGGCGGCGCAGAACGCCATTTCGGCGCAGCAGCTCGCCACCCAGCAGGCGACCGCCCAGGCGCAAGCCGGCATTGTCGAGGCCGATCGGGCACAAGTGGCCCAGGCCGAGATCAACCTGGCCTATACCCGCATCGTGGCGCCCTTTGACGGCATCGTCACCAGCCGCGCGGTGGATGTGGGCAATCTGGTCAATGTCGGCACGCCCGGCAGCACCCCGCTTTTCACCGTCAGCGACCAGAGCCGCCTGCGCCTCTATGTGCGGGTGCCGCAGAATTACGCGCCCTATATCCGGGACGGGATGACCGTGAACTTCACCGTGCCCCAATATCCGGGCCGCGTCTTCACGGCCCAGCTTGTGGCCAGCGCCAATGCCGTCGCCAGCGCCACCGGCACCATCCTGGTGCAGTTCAGCACCGACAATGCGGACGGCGCGCTGCAGCCCGGCGCCTATGCGGAAGTGAAATTCCCCCTGCCCGCCGGAGCCCATGGCGTGCGGGTGCCCGCCACGGCCCTGATCTTCCGCAACGAGGGCATGCAGGTGGCCACCGTGGATGCCGACAATCGCGTCAAGCTGAAGACCGTGAAAATTTCCCGGGACCTGGGCGCATCGGTCGATGTCTCGACCGGCATTTCCGACAAGGACCGCCTTATCGACAATCCGGCCGACGCGCTGCAGGATGGCGATGAAGTACGGGTTTCCAGCCGGTAGCGACGGAAGATTCTCTCGCGTATAAAAGCGGCTGTTCTGCTCCCGGTGGACCCATGCGCGCCCTGAAAGTCCTGGCTCTGCTTCTTGTGCCGCTGGCCAGCCTGACGATCTGTGACCGGAACCGGTCCCAGGCCGCCACGGCAACCCCAGGCGTTGCCGGCCCCGCCTATGATACCTCGCCCGAAGCCAATGCGCGCTTCCTGGCCGACTATGCGGTGCGTCCCAACGTGAAGAAGCTGGCCGACGGCCTGATGTACCGGGTGCTGCGTGCGGGTGACGGTCCCCAGCCCCAGAAGAATTCCGATGTGGCAACGGTCTATTACAAGGGCATGCTGATCAACGGACAGGTCTTCGACCAGACCAAGCCGGAAGAACCCTCGCCGCTTCAGGTCGGCGGCGTGATCCCCGGCTGGACCGAGGCGCTGAAGCTGATGAAAACCGGCGACACCTGGGAATTGGTGATCCCGTCGGATCTGGCCTATGGCAGCGAGGGTGCTGCCGACCGCATTCCGGCCAACCAGACACTGGTCTTCCTCATAAACCTGGCAAAAGTCGAATACGGGCCATAGCTGGCGAATCCGCTTTTGCCTATAAGACAGGCTCCAAACCGGGAGAGACCATGCGTTTTCTGAAAGTCCTGCTGCTGGTCCCGCTTGTTGCCCTGGCGGCCTGCGACCAGAAGAAATCCGACAGCGCCGCCACGGATTCGGCAACCTCGGGCTCGGCCTATGACACCTCACCCGACGCCAACAAGCGCTTCCTGGCCGATTATGCCGCCAGGCCCGGCGTCACCAAATTGCCCGACGGCCTGTTGTACCGCGTGATCAAGGCCGGCAACGGCCCCGCGGTGCAAAAGGACAATGATGTCGTGACCGTGCTCTACAAGGGCTCGCTGATCAACGGCAAGGTCTTCGATGAGACCAGGCCGGGCGAGCCGGCGCAGTTTCCGGTCGGCGCCGTGATCCCGGGCTGGACCGAAGCCCTGAAAAAGATGAAGACCGGTGACATCTGGGAAGTGGTGCTGCCCTCCGAGCTCGGTTATGGCTCCGACGGCGCGGGCGACGCGATCCCGCCGGACCAGACTTTGGTCTTCACGATCGAGCTGTCGAAAGTCGAGTACGCTCCATGAAAGCTCTTATCCTCTCCCGTGCGGGAGAGGACGCAAAATCTTGCGCCTGGCGAAGCGTAAGCGGAGCCAAGTGCCTAAATTTTTCTGGTGAGGGTGTATTTCAACCCGGACTCACCCCTCACCTGAAAAATCCATGGGTTAGCGTCGTTTCGCTCCGCTAACCCATGCTTTTTCCTCCTCTCCCGCGAGGGGAGAGGACCAATTTCAGAACTTGTAGCCCAGTGTGATGCCGGTCATGCGCGGCGGCAGCGGGATGCACTGGAGCAGACCCGAGGTATTGGCCACGCCGAAGGTGCCGTTGGGGGCCGAGTTCAGCACGCCGTTATATTCCGGCAGGCAGGCTTCGGTGTTGGCCACATTGTTCATGAACAGCGCCAGATCGGCCTTGCTGTGGCCGACATCGGTGAATTCCAGCCGGAAATTCAGAAGACCATAGGCATAGGTGCGCTGCGCCGGATTGAAGGTACGCATATCGGCCAGATATCGGCTCTGCCAGTAATAGTGCGCCGTGAAGAGGGTATCGCCCAGGGGAAGGCCGCCCATATCGGTGCCGAAATTGATGGTGGCGGTCTCGTTGGTCTGCCAGGTCGGCACCGGGATCGGCGTACCCGACAGATTGGTCGTGCCGGTGGGCAGCAGATAGCCCGGCGGCGGCGAAAAGGTGAAGTCGGTATAGCGCGGGTCGATATAGCTGCCCGCGGCACTCAAGGTCAGCCAGTCGGTCAGGATCGCGGTCACGTCCCATTCGGCGCCATAGATCTTCGCCGCCCGGGCATTCAACGTCACATTGTCGTTGAAGGTGGAAAGGCAGTTGCCCGCATTGAATTGCGCCTGGTCGCAGGCCGCGCCGCTGATGGTAGTCGCCAGCGTGACGTTGGGCAGGGACTGCTGCACCTGGATGTCGTGATAGACCGTCTGATAGAGGGCGAAATTGGTGCGCAGCGCCACATCGCCGATGCTCCAGTCCGACTTCACGCCGATTTCATAGTCCAGCACCTTTTCCGGCTGGGCCACGATCACCACCGGGTTCACGGCCTGGGTATTGATGGCGCCCGAACGATAGCCCGAACGCATGGTGGCATAGACCATGGTGCCTTCCCACAGGTCATGATCCAGCGCCAGGGTCCAGGTCGGCTGCTTGAAGGTGCGATTCAGATCGGAGGCGCAGCTCGACAGCGGCAGGATAACGCCGCTGCGATTGGTGAGACCGCAGGCGGTGGTGAATCCGGTATAGTTCAGGCCTTCGAAACTGGTGAAATTGGCCGGATTGAACACGCCGTTCACCGTGGCCGCGTTGGTGGCCACCGAAGCCGGCGTGCGGATCGTCTGGGTGCCGATATGGGCAAAGCGGTGATCGATGCTGTAGCGCCCGCCGACGGTAAAGCGCGTATCCGGCGTGATGCTGTAGGTCGCCTGGACATAGGCGGCATAGGCGCTGTTCTGCTCGCTGTTGCGGCTCCAGTCGGTGATGGTGATCTGGCGCCCGGAGATGGCGGCCGGCGTTCCCGCATTGGGCAGGAACAGATAGAGCTGGCCCCCGTCATTGGGGCTCTTTTCCGTGAAATAGAACAGGCCGGCGGTCCATTGCAGCTTGTTGTCCAGAGCCTTGCCGTTGAGCGTGATTTCGGACTGCCAGGACTGATAGTTGGGATAGCTGTAGAGATAGGTGTTGGTCTCGAAGGGCTGGCCGCGGCTGGCCGCCTTGCCGTCATTGGAGAAGGTGCGATAGGCGGCCATCCAGCGCATATCGATATCGCCCCAACGGTTGTTGGCGGTGACCGAATAGGTGCCGTAATTGCCCTTGAGATTGTTGCTGACGGCCTGCTCGGCGGTCCAGAAGCCAGCGGCCTGCTGGCGCGCCAGCGAATTGAGCAGCGTGTTATAGGTCAGCGGCGAAGGGTTGGGGTTCGACACGGTGGTCGGCGTCACCGTCAGATAGTAAGGCGCGATCACCTGGCCGCGCAGGTCGGTAAAGCTGTTGCAGGTGCCGGGAATATTGCAGATCGAGGCGCGTCCGACACTCGCCACCGTGCCGGTGAATGTTCCCAGGTCATGATAGGTCGAACCGGTATCGTGCTCGCTGGCAAGGTCGGCGCGCAGCACGATGTCGAAACTGTCGCTGGGCTGCCATTTGAGCGAGAAGACCCCCGCCAGCTTGCGGCTGCCAAAGGCGGGCTGGTCGTTCCGCTGGCCGGTGGTGGGATCCTTGAAGAGGTTGGCGACATAGCCCTTCTGGTTGTCGGCATTCAGCGCCACGCGCAGGAAAAGCGTGTCGCTGACGGGCAGGTTGATGGCGCCCTGAAGCCCGGCGCGGCCGTAATCGCCCACCGTCGCCTGGACATAGCCGCCGAAATTGGCGTCCGGGGTGCGGCTGTTATAGAGGACGGCGCCGCCGGTGGTGTTGCGGCCCACCAGTGTGCCCTGCGGGCCTTTCAGCACCGCGACATTGTCCAGGTCGAACAGCGAACCGGTCAGGCCGATGGCGCGGGCGTAATAGACCCCGTCCTTATAGACGGCCGAGGCGGTGTCGAAACCCAGGCCCGGATTGCCGCCCCCCGACGGTGCGTCGAAATTGCGCTGGCCGCGAATGGTGATGTTCAGCGTGTCCTGGCGGAAGGCGGTCGGCGCGATATAGACCGAGGGGGAGACATATTTCAGGTCCTCGACGGTCCGGACGCTGAGCTTGTCAAGGTCGGCCTGGCTGAAGGCGCTGATGGAGATCGGCACCACCTGCTGGTCCTCGACCCGCTTGCGGGCCGTGACGGTCACTTTCTCAAGCCCGTCGGCCTGGGTCTTTGGGGCGGTGCCCCGCGTTTCTTCCGACCCGCTGGCCTGGGCAAGGGCCGGTACGGCGCCAAAAAGGCCAAGCGCGCTGGTCGCCAGAAGGGCCAGAGCCAAAGAACGCAGCATAAGATACCCCTGTAATGCCGGACGGCGCTTTCCCGAAGCGCCTTTTTCCATGGGCCGAACCTCTACCGGAAAGGCCCGGCAGCATAAAGGCAGGGCCAAGCTCTTGCGCGAAATCGGGAAATTTTCCTTATAAGGGTCTGAGAAGCTGGCCAGATTTCAGTAAGGGGAAGACATGAGCAAAATCGCACTGATCACCGGCGCCGGCAGCGGCGTGGGCCGGGCCGTGGCACAGGCGCTGGCCCCGTCGGGCTGGAGCCTTGTGCTGGTGGGCCGCAAGCGGGACACGCTGGAAGAAACGGCAAAAAGCCTGACGGGCAACCCTCTGGTCGCCCCCGCCGACGTGGGCGACCCGGGGCAGGTAAAGGCCGTCTTTGCCCAGCTCAAGGACAAGTACGGGCGCCTGGACATGCTTTTCAACAATGCCGGCATGGGCACGCCCGCCATCCCCATGGAGGAACTGAGTTTCGAACAGTGGCAGGCGGTGGTGAATGTCAATCTCACCGGGGCCTTTCTCTGCGCCCAGGAAGCCATGCGGCTGATGAAAGCCCAACAGCCGCGCGGCGGCCGCATCATCAACAATGGTTCGATCAGTGCCGATCGGCCCAGGCCCCACAGCGCGCCCTATACCGCGACCAAGCACGCCATTACCGGCCTGACCAAATCCATCATTCTGGACGGCCGGCCGTTCGACATCACCGCGTCCCAGGTCGATATCGGCAATGCGGCCACCAAAATGACCGAGCGCATGACCCAGGGCGTGCTGCAGGCCGACGGCAAGATGGGAATCGAACCGCGCATGGACGTGCACCATGTCGCCCAGCAGGTCGCCTTCATGGCGGGGCTGCCGCTGGAATCCAACGTCGCCTTCGTCACAATCATGGCCACCAAGATGCCGCTGTTCGGCCGCGGTTGAACCGGTGGACGCCAAGCCGCATGACCAGCGACCGGCCCGCCTTGCGGCGGCCATCCTGGTCATCGGCTCCGGCGCGATGCTGGCGCTGAATGCGCCCGGACAGCTTTCCTATGACTCCCTGACCCAGTTGGCCGACGGCCGGGCGGGCCATTACAATAGCTGGCACCCGCCGCTGATGGCCTTCCTGCTGGGTGTATTCGACAGCCTGTTCAGCGGCACCTTTCTGTTCCTGCTGTTTCAGAGCCTGCTTCTGCTGGCAGGACTTCTGGCGCTTCTGGCGCTGAAGCCGCGCGGCTGGCTGAGCCCCGTGCTGGCGCTGGCCATGGTGCTGACGCCCCAATGGCTTCTGTTTCAGGGCGCTATCTGGAAGGACATCCTGTTTGCCGGCGCCGCGATTGCCGGTTTCGCCGCCCTTGCCTGGCAGGCGCAACGCCCCCGGTCCGGAACCCTGATCCTGGCGGTGGGGCTTCTGACCCTGGCGGCGGCGATGCGCCAGAACGGCATCATCCTTCTGCCGGTTGCGGCGCTGACCATGGCCCTGACAGGGCCGGGCCGCTGGAAACAGGGCCTGGCCCTCCTGGGAACGGGTCTGGCCCTTCTGCTGGGAATCGGTTTGGCCCTGGCATCCAGGACCGACGGCGGCGATGGCGCCATCGCCCAGGTTCGGCTGGCCCAGAGCTATGACCTTGCGGGCGCCCTGGCGCGGCGGCCGGACCTGTCCCTGCCGCTGCCGGCGGAACTGGACCGGTTGATGCACACGCGCGGCGCGCCCCTCTATACCCCCCTGCAAAACGATCCTTTCGCCGCCGACCAGCCCCTGAATGTCGCGCGCAGCGAAGCCCAGCCGGGCGTGATTTCCGGCGCCTGGATGGCGCTGGTGACAAAACATCCCCTGCTCTATCTGTCGGTACGCTGGGATGACTTTGTCGCTGTCGTCACCACGCCCGATACACAAATCTGCCATTTCGTGACTGCGGGCGTGGCCAATGCGCCGGACCTGCTGAAGCAGTTGGGCCTGTCGGTACGAAACAATGCCAGGGACCGGGCTTTGCGGAATTATTCCCGGCTGTTTTTTGCCACGCCCGTATATGCCCATCTGGCCTGGGGCCTGCTGGCGGTTGTTCTTCTGGTGGTGCTGCTGCGCCGGCGCGAGCCATCGGACAAGGTGGTGGCGGGACTGCTGGCCGGCGCCTTGCTGTTCGCCCTGACTTTTTTCTTCATCTCCATCGCCTGCGATTATCGCTATCTCGTATTTCTCGATTTCGCGGCCATGGCAGGGGCGCTCTATACGGCGGCCAGACCTGCGTAAATTTTCAGCAGTTTCGGGAGCGTTTCGCCTGTCGCGCCATTTTCACATGGCAGCGGCAAGAAGAAGAAAATGCGCGCCTGTTTTCTCGGTCAAAATGTCTGCGCCCTGGGGTATGGCGTCGCCACCCTCCAGACCCCGCCCATGATGGCGGAGGAGCCGAATGTACCCGCCGCCATCATTGCGGGAGCGCCTGCCGGTGCCGAACGTGACATCTCCACAGGCTTGGTCCCCCCTGCAGGCCCCGGACCGATGGGGCCCTTTTCGGGCATTGCCCTGATTGGGTGAGGCTTTTGCCCGGCGGGGCGGAAATGGCAGCCCCCGGCGTCAGGAAACAGTCACCTTTGCCCCCTTGTGCGGGGTGGCACGAATAACAATATTGGGCGTTAACCAAAGAATCGCGCGTAACGAAATTTTATTCCAGTTTCTATATTTGGTGGGGTTATGAGACTCTCTCCGCGTTTGTTTCCGGCCCTGGCCCTAGGCCTGCTTCTGGGCGCCTGCAGCACCCCCAGTCCGGAATCCCTTGCCCAGAACGATCCCTGGGAAAAGACAAATCGCGACATCTTCGATTTCGACGTCAAGCTGGACCATGTGATCCTGCGTCCCGTCACCAAGGGCTATCGCTCGGTGGTGCCGGAATTCGCGCGCGACGGCCTGCACAATTTCGTGACCAACCTGAATTCGCCGACCATCCTGGCCAACGACGTGCTGCAGGGTGACGGCGACAAGGCCGCCAACACCTTTGGGCGGATCGTCGTCAATTCCACGGTCGGCATTGCCGGCCTGATCGATGTCGCCAGCAAGGTCGGCATTCACTATCACGAGAATGATTTCGGCATCACCCTGGGCAAGGCCGGCGTCGCCGAAGGCTCTTACCTGGTTCTGCCCTTCGCCGGGCCCAAGCCCCCGCGCGACCTGGTCGGCACGGGCGTGGACATCGCCTTCGATCCCCTGACCTATGCCCGGTATCATGGCAACGATACCTGGATGGTGGTGCGCTTCGGGATCGGCACCCTGGACGCCAGCAATTCCCGCCTGGACGCGGTGGAGACGATCGAGCGGTCCTCGATCGATTTCTATACCACCACCCGCAACCTCTATCGCCAGAGCCGCAACGCCTTGATCAATGAAGGCAAGCCCGGCACGGACGATCTGCCGAATCTGTAATTCGAGATTGCGCCTCGCTTAAGCTCGGCGCTTTCGACGCTCAAATCGGTCCGTCGCCAGCGGCAGCGTAGCGCGACACCGATTTGCCCGGCTATGCCGGTCGCGTCTCACTCAGCCGGCGTGGGCCGTGGCGCGGGCCAATGATCTCCCGGCCGGTCCTTCATGATGCCGTGATACCATTTGTTCCAGAAACCGCTGGTCCAGTTTCCGAACCTGTCCATGTAAAGGAACACGACCGGGGTGGTGTAGAGCGTGAGGATCTGGCTGAGCAGAAGGCCGCCCACGATCGATATGCCCAGCGGCTGGCGCAGCTCGGAACCCTCGCCGAAGCCGATCGCCAGGGGCAACGCCCCCAGGATGGCGCCGGTGGTGGTCATCATGATGGGCCGGAAGCGCAGCAGGCACGCCTTGTAGATGGCGTCGCGGGAGGACAGCCCTTCCTGCCGCATGAGCTGAATGGCGAAATCGATCATGATGATCGCGTTTTTCTTGACGATGCCGATCAGCAGGATCACGCCGATCATGGCAATCAGGTCGAACTGGGTCCGGAACATCAGCAGCGCCAGCACCGCGCCCACGCCCGCGGACGGCAGGGTCGAGATGATTGTCACCGGATGGATCAGGCTCTCATAGAGAATGCCCAGGGTGATGTAGATGGTCAGGATCGCCGCCAGAAACAGGAAGGGCATATTGGCGAAGGACTTCTGGAACAGCTGCGCCGTGCCGGCGAATTCGCCATGGATCGAGATCGGCACATTCAGCCGCGCCATGGTGCGGTTGATCGCAGCCACGCCCTCGCTGATGGGCTGGCCCGCCGGCATGCTGAAGGAAAAGGTGGTGGCGACGAACGGTCCCTGGTGATTGATGCCAAGCGGTGTGGTGCCGGGTCCGAAGGAGGCAAAGGCCGACAGCGGCACCATGGTGGAGACCCGCGTCGAGATGCTGGCGCCGGTCGAGGCGCCGCCCCGCGCGCCGGTGGCCACGGCATTGAGCTGCTGGTTGCGGGCCGCTTCCTGCTGCTGCTGCGCCTCGGTCAGCTGCGCCGTGGCGGAAGCGCCGGCGGCGGATCCCGGGCCACCGGTGGCACCATTGGTGGACGCATTGCCAATCACAAAGGCGCCGCCGGCCGCCGCCGTGGACTGGGTGCCGCCCACCGTGCCGCCCGAGGTCGAGATGAAGATATCGCGCAGGGTTTCCGGACTTTGCCAGAAGGCCTGCGCCACCTCCATCACCACGTGATACTGGTTCTTGTCCTTGTAGATGGTCGAGATCTGGCGTTGGCCGAACGCGTCATAAAGGGTGTTGTTGATCTGCACCGTATTGAGGCCAAGGCGCGCGGCGGTGGCACGATCGATCTTGAGCTGGACTTCAAGCCCCTTGTCCTGCTGGTCGGAATTGACGTCCTCCAGTTCGGGCACGTCCTGAAGCGCCTTGGTAATCCGGGGCACCCAGGTGTTGATGTCTTCCAGTGTGTCGCCCTGGATCGTGTACTGGTAGGTGCCGTTGCCCTGGCGGCCGCCGGCCCGGATATTGCCGCCCGGAAACAGGAAAAGCCTTGCGCCGGCGACTTTTTCCAGGCGCGGACGCAGGCGGTCGATCACCTGGACCGAGGTCAGGCCGCGCTCGCGCGGCGGCTTCAGCGTGACATAGACATTGCCGCTGTTGGTGGCCTGGCCGCCGACAAAGCCGCCCACCGTGGCCACGGCGGGATCGGTTTTGATGATGTTCACGAATTGCAGGAATTTCTTCTGCATCGATTGGAACGAGATGGACTGGTCGCCGCGGATGCCGCCCTGCAGGGTGCCGTTGTCCTGATCCGGGAAGAAGCCCTTGGGCACGATCCCCGTGAGATAGAAATTCAGCGCCACCGCGATGAACAGGATGGCGATGATGGTCTTGGGATTGCCCAGCGACCAGTTCAGCGTGCCGCGATAAAAATCCTGCATCCGCTCGAAGGACCGGCGCGACCAGCGCATCAGCCAGTTCTGGTCCTCGCGCACCGCGAAATCCATATAGGCGCACATCATCGGCGTGACGGTCAGCGACACGATCAGCGACATGATGATCGCGGTGGTCAGGGTCATGGCGAATTCATGGAAGATGCGGCCGACCAGCCCGCCCATCAGAAGCACGGGGAAGAAGACCGCCACCAGCGAGATGGACATGGAAATGACGGTAAAGGCGACCTCGCTGGAACCCTTCAGCGCCGCGGTCATGCGGTCTTCGCCATTCTCCAGATGCCGCGTCACATTTTCCAGAACGACGATGGTATTGTCGACGACAAATCCCGTGGAAACGATCAGCGCCATCAGCGAGAAATTGTTCAGGCTGAAGCCCAGCAGATACATGATGCCGAAGGTGCCAAGCAGCGACAGCGGCACGCAGACGGTCGGCACCAGGGTCGCCTTGAAATTCCTGAGAAACAGGAACACCACCACAATCACCAGGATGGTGGAAAGGATAAGCGTCATCTCGACGTCATGGACGGAATTGCGGATCGAGGTGGTGGTGTCGGACAGAACATGAAGCTCGACCGAAACCGGCAGCGCCGACTGGAGCTGGGGCAACTGGGCAAGGATGGAATTCACCACCTTGATCACATTGGCGCCGGCCTGCTTGGTGATATTGACCAGGACCGCGGGCTCGCCGTTGAAGGTGCCCAGATTGCGGATATTCTCGACGCCGTCATACACTTCGGCCACGTCTGACAGCCGCACGCCGGCACCGTTGCGATAGGCGATGATCAGGCTTTTGTAATCGCTGGCCAGGCTGGCGGTGTCGTTGGCGAAAAGCTGGAAACTCTGGCCCTGCTGCTGGATATCGCCCTTGGGGCTGTTGGCATTGGCGGTACTGACGGCGGCGCGTACATCCTCCAGGCCGATGCCGTATTTGAACAGGGCCCGGGGATTGAGCTCGATGCGGATGGCCGGCAGCGACGCGCCGTTCAGCGAAACATCGCCCACGCCCGAAATCTGCGACAGCTTCTGCTGGATGATGTTGGAAGCCTGGTCATAGATCTGGCCCGGCGAAAGGGTCCTGGAGGTCATCGCCAGGATCAGGATCGGAAAATCGGCCGGGTTGAACTTGCGATAGGTGGGATTGGACCGCAGCGCGGCGGGGAGGTCGGCGCGCGCCGCATTGATCGCCGCCTGCACATCGCGCGCCGCGCCGTCAATGTCGCGGTTGATGTCGAATTGCAGCACAATCTGGGTGCTGTTGACGTTGCTGCGCGAGGTCATCTCCGTGACCCCGGCAATGGCGCCCAGGTGACGCTCCAGCGGCGTCGCGACGCTGGTTGACATGGTCTCCGGCGAGGCCCCGGGCATGTTGGCCGAGACCGCGATGGTGGGAATGTCGATATTGGGGAGCGGCGAGACCGGCAGCAGGAAATAGGCGGTCAGCCCCGCCAAGCCCAGGCCCAGCGCCAGAAGCGTGGTGGCGATGCGGCGCTGGATGAAAAGCCGCACCAGGTTCATTCGGCCGGCTCCGGCCCAAAATCGGAATCGGGATCGGCCTGTCCGGCGCGGCGCCGCGCGCGCCATTCCCGGAAGTCACGGCCGGCGCGGTCGAAATAGATGTAGATCACCGGGGTGGTGAACAGCGTCAGGAGCTGGCTGACCAGAAGGCCGCCGACAATGGAAATGCCCAGCGGATGGCGCAGCTCCGACCCCATGCCGCTGCCCAGCATCAGCGGCAGGGCGCCGAACAGGGCCGCAACGGTCGTCATCAGGATGGGGCGGAAGCGCAGCAGCGCGGCCTGATGGATCGCCTCTTCCGGGGTCTTGCCCTCGTTGCGCTCGGCCTCCAGCGCAAAATCGATCATCATGATCGCGTTCTTCTTGACGATGCCGATCAGAAGAATGATGCCGATGATGGAGACGATGTTCAGTTCGCCGGCGCCGCCGAACAGGCCGGTAAGAAACAGGGCCAGCAGGGCGCCCACGCCCGCCGACGGCAGGGTGGAGAGAATGGTGATGGGGTGGATGAAGCTCTCATACAACACGCCCAGCACGATATAGACGGTGATGATCGCGGCCAGGATAAGCAGCACTTCATTCGAGAGCGCGGACTGGAAGGCCAGCGCCGAGCCCTGGAACTGGGTGGTGATCCCCGGCGGCGTTCCGATTTCGGCTTCCGCCGCCTGGATCTTATCCACCGCCTCGCCCAGCGAATAGCCGGGGGCCACATCGAAGGAGAAGGTCGCCGAAGGAAATTGCGACAGATGGTCGATTTGCAGCGGCGTCGGACGTTCATGAACCTTGGCGATGGCCGACAGGGGCACCTGTCCCCCGCCCGCGGTGGGCAGGTACATGTTGCGCAGGGACGCGACCGAATTCTGCAGGCTGGGATCGGCTTCCAGAATGACCCGGCGCTGGTTGGACTGGGTGAAGATGGTGGAGATGATGCGCTGGCCGAAACTGTCATAGAGCGCATTGTCGATGGTGGCCGCGGTGACTCCGAAACGGGCGGCGGTGTCGCGATCCACTTCCAGATAGGCGGACAGGCCCCGGTCCATGAAGGAGCTTGAGACATTGCGCACCGCCCGCACGGTTCTGAGATGATCGAGCAGCTTGGGCACGAAATCGTTCAGGGCGCCGGCGGTCGCCGCCTGCAGCACGAACTGATACTGGGCGCGTGACACCACCGAGTCGGTGGTCAGGTCCTGCACCGGCTGAAGATAAAAGGTGATGCCGGGCACGCTATGGGCGTCTTCCATCAGCCGTTCCATGACCCTGGCGACGCCATCGCGCTGGTCCTTAGGCTTCAGGTTGATGAGGAAACGGCCGCTGTTGATGGTGTTGTTGGTGCCGTCCACGCCGATGAAGGACGACAGGCTGGCAACGTCCGGATCCTTGAGGATCTTCTCCGCCAGCTTCTGCTGCCGGGCCGACATCGCCTCGAAGCTGACGGTGGGGCCGGCTTCGGTGATGGCTTG
This sequence comes from uncultured Rhizobium sp., assembly GCA_964343955.1. Classification (GTDB taxonomy): domain Bacteria; phylum Pseudomonadota; class Alphaproteobacteria; order Micropepsales; family Micropepsaceae; genus Rhizomicrobium. The sequence goes on from CAYFKU010000039.1 coordinate 16,694, forward strand.
GATGAAGCCGGTGTCCTGCAGGGGAAAGAAGCCCTTAGGAATGGCGATATACATCAGCACGGTCAGGACCAGCGTGCCCACCGCCACCATCAGGGTGAGCGGCTGGTGCTTCAGGACCCAGCAGAGCAGCCGGTCATATTCCGACACCATCCGGTTGTAATAGCCTTCGATGCGCCGCTGGATGCCGCTCTCGCGCTTCTGGTCCTCGGCATGGGTGCGCAGCAGCTTGGCGCAAAGCATCGGCACCAGGGTCAGCGACACCACGGCCGAAATCAGGATGGTGACGGCCAGGGTCACGGCGAATTCGCGGAACAGGCGCCCCACCACTTCCTGCATGAACAGCAGCGGGATCAGCACCGCGATCAGAGAAACCGTCAGCGAGACGATGGTGAAGCCGATCTCGCCGGCGCCCTTCATGGCGGCGTCATAGGGCTTTTCGCCTCTTTCGATATAGCGCGAGATGTTTTCGATCATGACGATGGCGTCATCCACCACAAAGCCGGTGGAAATGGTCAGGGCCATCAGGGACAGGTTGTTGAGCGAATAATCCAGCAGATACATGGCCGCGAAGGTGCCCACGATCGAGAGCGGCACCGACAGGCTGGGTATGAAGGTGGCGGGCAGGCTGCCCAGGAAGGCATAGATCACGGCCACCACCAGCACCACGGCCAGTATCAGCTCGAATTGCACGTCGGCGACCGAAGCGCGAATGGTTTCGGTGCGGTCCGTCAGGGTCTTTACGTCCACCGAAGCCGGCAGCCCCGCCTGAATCTGGGGCAGCAGCTCCTTGATGGAATCCACCACGGCAATGACATTGGCGCCCGGCTGGCGCTGGACATTGATCAGGACGGCGGGCGTGGTGCCGGCCCAGCTCGACAGCTTGTTGTTCTCGGCGCCGGGCACCACATTGGCCACGTCGCGCAAAAACACGGGCGCGCCGTTCTTATAGGCCACCACGATGTTGCGATAGGCCTCGGCATCCTGAAGCTGGTCGTTGGCGTTGATGGTGTAGGACTGCATCGTCCCGTCGAAGCTGCCCTTGGGCGAGTTCGAATTGTTGTTGGCGATGGTGGTGCGCAGATCGTCGATGTTCAGGCCCAGCGCCGCCAGCTTCTGCAGATTGGCCTGGACCCGGACTGCCGGTTTCTGGCCGCCGGAAAGGCTGACCAGTCCGACGCCGTAGAGCTGGGATATCTTCTGGGCGATGCGCGTGTCGGCCAGCTCCTGCACCGCGGTCATAGGCAGGGTGGTGGAACTGACCGCCAGGGTGATGACCGGCGCATCGGCGGGATTGACCTTGGCATAGATGGGCGGGGCCGGTAGCAGGCTTGGCAGCAAGTTGCTGGAGGCGTTGATCGCCGCCTGGACTTCCTGCTCGGCAATATCCAGGGACAGGCTGAGGTCGAATTGCAGGGTGATGACGGACGAGCCGGCCGAGGAGACAGAGGACATCTCCTTCAGACCGGGCATCTGTCCGAATTGCTTCTCCAGGGGCGCGGTGACCGATGTGGTCATAACGTCCGGGCTGCCGCCGGGCAGGAAGGTCTGTACCTGGATGGTGGGGTAATCCACCTGCGGCAGCGCCGCCAGGGGCAGGAATTTATAGCCCGACAGACCCACCAGCAGGATGGCGATCATCAGCAGCGAGGTGGCAACAGGCCGCTGGATGAAGGGGGCGGAGATATTGCTGCCCGTCAGGGGCACGTCGGCCCCTGGCGTGGTGCCGGACGGGGGCCCCGCCGGGGGCTCAGAACCTGTCAGGCTCACGGCCGGCCACCGCCGCCGCCCCCGAAGCGCCCGCCGCCACCGCCGCGGCGCATGGCCCGCATCGCAGAGGAGCAGCCATCGCTGAGCGAGTCGCGATTCTCGAACAAACAGATTCGCATTTCCCGTGTGCCGGGCTTGGTCTGCGAACACAGCTTGGCGATGTCGTCCTTGCAGGCAGCCTGCATCTTCTGGGCGGCGGCGGCGCGCTGGGCCGCCCGCGCCGCATCCTGCTGCGCCCCGGAGGGTGCCGTGATCGTACCCGTGGGATTAGGAATCTCGACATCGGCGCCGTCGCGCAGCCGGTCGGCGCCATCGACGACAACCGTATCGCCCGGCTTGATGCCTTCCAGGACCTGGATGTTGTTGCCGTCCTGCACGCCGGTCTTGACGCTGCGCTGGGACACGGTCTTTTCGGGCGTCACGACAAAGACGAACGTGCCGTCGGCGCCGCGCTGAATGGCGGCGACGGGGATCACGGTCTGGTTGTGAAGCGTATCGACCAGAAGCCGCGCATTGACGAACTGGTTGGGGAACAGCCTGCCGTCCTTGTTGTCGAACAGGGCCCGCAGCTTGACCGAGCCGGTGGTGGTATCGACCACCGTATCGACCGCCGCAAGCGTGCCGCTGGCGATCTTGTTGGTCTGGCTGCGATCATAGGCATCGACCGGAAGCACCGCACCGCTGGCGGTGCGGGCCATCACCTGGCCGACACTGTCCTCGGGAATTGTGAAGATCACGCTCATGGGCTGGAGCTGGGTCACCACCACGATGCCGTTGCTTTGTCCCGCCTGCACGATATTGCCGATATCGACCAGGTGAATGCCGGCCCGGCCGGTCACCGGCGACACGATATTGGTATAGCCCAGATTGATGCGGGCATTTTCCACCGCGGCCTGATCCGCGATGACAATGCCTTCGTTGGACTTCACGGTTGCGGCCTGGGTCGCGACCTGCTGCTGGGCGATGGCGTTTTGCGCCAGCAACGCCTGATAGCGCGCCAGATCGACCTTGGCATTGGCCAGGGTGGCGCTGTCGCGCGCAAGCTGGCCGCGCGCCTGATCCAGCGCCGCCTGATAGGGACGCGGATCGATCTGCGCCAGCGTGTCGCCGGCCTTCACCATCTGGCCTTCGGTGAAATTCAGCTTGATCAGCATGCCACCGACCTGGGGCCGCACGGTTGCTGTTGCGAGCGGCGTCACCGTCCCCAGGGCATTGAGGGTCACGTTGATGTCGCCGCTGATGGCGCGGAATACCCCCACGGGCTGGGCCGCCTGCGGACCCAGGCCGCGGCGTCCCTGATTTTTGGGCGGATAGATGGCCCAGATCAGAAGCGCCAGAAGACTCAGGCCCACCGCGAACCACAGGACACGCGAAATGCGCGGATGACGGCCGCTCCAGGCCTTGAAGCTGCCCCACCAGCCGCGCTCCTCCGCGAGCGCAGCCTGGGCGCGCTGAAAACTTGAGGAGGAGCGGTCGATATTCATCTTCAATCCGTGTCACAAAAGGGCCGGAAAGCCCCAACAATGTCAGTTGGTTAAATGGATTAGGGCCCCCCACCTGAACGGGGCCTGAATGTATAGCTCAACGGGCAACCACCGATATAGCCGCCCCATAAGGAAGAAATTTGTCGAATGTGTCCCGGCAAAGAGCGTAAGCCAGACTGCAGACAATGTACGACGCGCGCGGCACAGCGGCGCCCCTGTCTAGGCCCATAAAACAATGGGTTGGCTCATGTTCCACGTATGGGTTGCAGAGGTCATTGAATTCATAACCTCCACCACGCGGGCCTATCCCTATTGGGCCCTTCCTCTGGCCTTTGCCATCGCCTTCATGGAGTCCTTTGTCGGCCTGTCCTTCCTGGTGCCGGGCTTTCTTCTGCTTGTCACCCTGGGCGGCGTTCTGGGCGCCACCCACGCCAGCTTGCTGCCGGCCTGGGCCGGCGCTGTCTGCGGGGCGGTGCTGGGCGACTGGATTTCCTGGTGGATCGGCTGCCGCTATCACCATCAGATCCTGCATTTTCCGTGGTTTCGGCGCTTCGAGGGCCAGATCGAAGGGGCGCTGCACTTCTTTCACCGTTGGGGCGCCTGGGGGGTCTTCCTGGGCCGTTTCCTGGGCCCCTTCCGCGCCACGGTGCCGCTGGTCGCCGGCATGGCCGAGCTGGAATTCATGCCCTTCATGCTGGCCAATATTGCCTCGGCCCTGATCTGGGCGACGCTGCTGCTCGCCCCAGGTGCCGAGATTGTGCGGCATGCTTTCCAGTAAGCCGCTGATGTAATTATTATTTTTCTGTAATCCGGCGCCCCCCGCCGCGTTCGGGGACGCCGCGCGCCCCGAATTGGGACCGCCTTCAGGCCGGATGGGGCTTCGGACCCCTCCCCGGACAAGCCCAAGGGCGATTTTGTCCCGAAAGGGCACGAAAGGGCGGCTTTTCGCTGGCCCATCGCCTGCAACGCCCCGCTCACGAAGCCAAAGCCCCAAGGGTTTTAACCGTGAGCAGCGAACTGACCCGTGATGCCGGCATGAAGGCGGTGTTCCCCGCTCTGGACGGCTTTCGCCCGTCCGTGACCACTGGCCTGGACGCCAAGCGCCTTTGCGACATTGCGCTCGGCATTCTGCTGCTGATCGCCGCGCCGGTCATGGTGCTGGTGTCGCTGGCCGTGGTGCTGGACTCCAAAGGCCCCGTGCTGTTCTGCCAGAAGCGCACGGGCCGGAACGGCAAGACCTTCCCCATCTTCAAATTCCGCTCCATGCATGTGGTGGAGCAGGGTGCCGATGTTCGCCAGGCCGTGGCCGGCGACGCCCGCATCACCCGCGTCGGCAGGGTCATTCGCAAGCTCTCGCTCGACCAACTGCCGCAGCTTTTCAATGTGATCGCCGGCCAGATGTCGCTGGTGGGCCCGCGCCCGCACGCCATCGTTCATGACGAATATTACAGCGCCGCCATCCCCACCTATGTCCTGCGCCAGCAGGTCAAGCCCGGCATCACCGGCTGGGCCCAGGTGAATGGCTCGCGCGGTCCCACTCCCTCGATCGACAGCATGCGCGAGCGCGTCGCGCTGGATGCCTGGTATGTCGCAAATCACAGCGTGGCCCTGGATCTGAAGATCCTGGCCAGGACGCCCGCGGCGGTGCTGTCCACATTACAAATGCAAACCTGGCTCTGCAAGAGGCGCATGCGGCGCCGGTAGGCCTGGTCATCACCAAATAGCGGGTCGGATCGCCCCGCGCTGGCTTACCGCGGCAGTTCCGAGCTTCCCATCAGGAACTCATCCACGCCGCGGGCGCATTGCCGGCCTTCGCGGATGGCCCACACCACCAGAGACTGGCCCCGACGCATGTCGCCACAGGAAAAGACCTTGGCCTTGCTGGTCTGGTAGGTCGTGACCGGGGCTTTGACATTGCCCCGCGCATCGAGCTCCACGCCGGCCTGTTCCAGGAGGCCCTGCTTGCGAGGACCGACAAAACCCATCGCCAGCAGCACCAGATCGGCTTTGAAGGTGAATTCGCTGCCGGGCACTTCCACCAGCTTCATCTGGCCGCCATCGCCCAACTGCCAGTCCACCCGCACGCATTCCAGCGCCGTGACCTTGCCGCCCTTGCCATCACTGGAGTCGCCGATGGCGCGCTTGGTCTGAACCGCCCAGTCGCGCTCGCAGCCTTCCTGATGCGACGAGGATGTGCGCATCTTGAGCGGCCAGTCCGGCCACACCAGCATCTTGTTTTCCTTCACCGGCGGCTGGGGCATGATTTCGAACTGGGTCACCGACGCAGCGCCGTGGCGGTTCGAGGTTCCGATACAGTCCGAACCCGTATCGCCGCCGCCGATCACCACCACATGCTTGCCCTTGGCGCTCAGGGTGCCGTTCGGCGCCGCCACCTGTTCGCTGTCGCCGGCCACCCGCTTGTTCTGCTGGGTGAGGAAATCCATCGCGAAATGGATGCCGTCCAGGTCCCGGCCGGGGATGGGCAAATCGCGCGGGGCTTCCGCGCCGCCCGACAGCACCACGGCGTCGTAATCGGCCAGCAGCATGTCCATGGAAACGGTGACACCAACCTCGACATTGGTCCGGAACACCACGCCTTCGGCTTCCATCTGGCGCATCCGGCGATCGATATGATGCTTTTCCATCTTGAAGTCCGGGATGCCGTAGCGGAGCAGCCCGCCGACGCGATCGGACTTTTCAAACAGGGTGACGCTGTGGCCGGCCCGCGCCAGCTGCTGGGCCGCCGCCATGCCGGCGGGGCCGGAACCCACCACGGCCACGGTCTTGCCGGTCTTCCTGGCCGCGATCACCGGCTGGATCCAGCCTTCTTCCCAGGCGCGATCGACGATCTGACATTCGATGGTCTTGATGGTTACAGGCGTGTCGATGATGTTAAGGGTGCAGGATGCCTCGCAAGGCGCGGGGCAGATGCGGCCGGTGAATTCCGGAAAATTGTTGGTGGAATGCAGCGTCTCCGAGGCCGTGCGCCACTGGTCG
>CAYFKU010000039.1:22951-23648 GCA_964343955.1 uncultured Rhizobium sp.
GGAATCAGGTTGTTGACCGGACAGCCCTGGTGACAGAAGGGAATGCCGCAATCCATGCAGCGCGCCGCCTGCTGGCTGACCTGGGGCGCCGGCAGGTTATGGACGAATTCCCGGTAATTGTTGATGCGCGCTTCCGGCTTGTCGGAGGGACGCTCCTGACGCTCGATTTCCAGAAAGCCTGTGATCTTTCCCATGTTTCTTACTCGGCAGCGATGGCGGCGCGCGCCTTGATGTCGGTCAGCGCCTTGGCATAGTCGGTCGGCATCACCTTGACGAAGCGGGCAATGCTGGCGTCCCAATTATCGAGGATCTGGCGGGCGCGGGCGCTGCCCGTGTGCAGCAGATGCCGCTCCACCAGGATGCGCAGGCGCTCGGCATCGAAACGCAGAAGGTCGCCCATGCCGGGATCGGACACGCTGAGCGAGCGCTGGCGCGGCATGTCGGGATGCTCGGCGCCATCGCCGGGAACGATCTTTTCCAGCTTCACCATGGCGTGATTGCAGCGCTGTTCGAAGCCGCCATCCTCGTCGAAGACATAGGCAACGCCGCCGGACATGCCCGCGGCGAAATTGCGGCCGGTTCGGCCCAGCACCACCACCACGCCGCCGGTCATATATTCGCAGCCATGGTCGCCGGTGCCTTCCACCACGCAGACGGCGCCGGAATTGCGAACCGCAAAGCGCTCGCCCGCCACGCC
>CAYFKU010000039.1:23658-24245 GCA_964343955.1 uncultured Rhizobium sp.
GGCTTCGCCCGCGATGGCGCCGTACAGAACCGTATTGCCGACAATGATGTTTTCGGTCGGCTCGCGGCCGATACCCGCCGGCGGCTTGACGACGATGCGGCCGCCCGACAGGCCCTTGCCGACATAGTCGTTGGCATCGCCGGTCAGTTCGAGGCTGACGCCCCGCGCCAGGAAGGCGCCGAAGCTCTGGCCGGCGGTGCCGGTGAATTTGACGCTGATCGTGTCTTCGGGAAGGCCGGCATGGCCGTGGCGCCTGGCGACTTCACCGGACAGCATCGCGCCCACGGTGCGGTCGACATTGCGCACGCTGCGCTCCAGTCGGACCGGCTGGCCATGCTCGATCGAGGGCCTGGCGGCGGCGATCAGGTCGTGATCGAGGGCCGTCTCAAGACCATGATTCTGGCTTTCGCTGTGATGGATTGCGACGCCGGGCTTGGGCTGCACGCTGTAGAGGATGCGCGACAGGTCCACGCCCCTGGCCTTCCAGTGCGAGACAGCCTTGCTCATATTCAGCTTGTCCACTCGCCCGATCATTTCATTGACGGTGCGGAAGCCAAGCGACGCCATGATCTCCCGCAGCTCTTCGG
>CAYFKU010000039.1:24255-24646 GCA_964343955.1 uncultured Rhizobium sp.
GTCCAGGTCGATGGCGGGCTGCGCAGATCATTGAGCAGCAGGGTCTGCTGCGTCTCGGCCAGGCCGATTTCCCAGGGGCTGCCCGCATGGGTCAGCGAGGTCAGGGGCGAGGCGCCGGTGCCGCCTTCGAAGCCCGAAATGGTGACATGGTCGGCGCGGCACTTGGCGACGCCGGCGGCGACGGTGCCCACACCCACTTCCGACACCAGCTTCACCGAAATCCGCGCCTTCTGGTTGACGCTTTTCAAATCGCGGATCAGCTGCGCCAGGTCTTCGATGGAGTAGATGTCATGATGCGGCGGCGGCGAAATCAGCCCGACGCCGGGCGTGGAATGACGCACCTTGGCGATGGGTCCGTTGACCTTGTCACCGGGCAACTGGCCGCCCTCGC
>CAYFKU010000040.1:0-22949 GCA_964343955.1 uncultured Rhizobium sp.
GCGGCATCAATCTGGAAGACATCAAGGCGCCCGAATGCTTCATCATCGAGAAGAAGCTGCGCGAGCGCATGAAGATTCCCGTCTTCCATGACGACCAGCACGGCACCGCCATCGTCTGCGCCGCCGCGATCCGCAACGGACTGGTGGTGCAAGGCAAGAAACTCGAGGAAGTGAAGCTGGTGACCAGCGGCGCCGGCGCCGCGGCGCTGGCCTGTGTCGATCTGCTGGTCGCCATGGGCCTGCCGGTGGAAAATATCACCCTCACCGACATCAAGGGCGTGGTGCACAAGGACCGCGGCGACGAGATGCCGCCCAACATGGCGCGCTATGCCAGGAAGACCGATGCGCGCACGTTGGGCGAGGTGCTGGCCGGCGCCGATGTATTCCTGGGCCTGTCAGCGCCGAATGTGCTGAAGCCGGAATGGCTGCCGCAGATGGCGCCCCGCCCCCTGATCCTGGCATTGGCCAACCCCGATCCCGAAATCCTGCCCGAAGTGGCAAAGGCGGCGCGGCCCGACGCCATCATCGCCACCGGTCGGTCCGATTATGTCAACCAGGTCAACAATGTCCTGTGCTTTCCCTTTGTGTTCCGGGGCGCGCTGGACGTCGATGCCATCAGCATCAACGAAGAGATGAAAGTGGCCGCGGTGGAAGCCATCGCGGCGCTGGCGCGGGCCGAGGCCAGCGATGTCGTGGCCAATGCCTATGGCGGACATCTGTCCGGATTCGGACCCGATTACATCATTCCCAAGCCTTTCGACCCGCGCCTGATCCTCTCCATCGCTCCGGCCGTTGCCCGCGCCGCCATGGAATCCGGTGTCGCCCGCCGGCCGATCGCCGATTTCGAGGCCTATGAAAACGAGCTGGAGAAATTCGTCTATCGCTCCGGCCAGCTCATGCGGCCCGTATTCGACGTGGCCCGCCAGAATCCCCGCCGCGTCGTTTATGCCGAAGCTGAGGAAGAGCGGGTCCTTCGCGCGGTGCAGACCGTGGTGGACGAAGGCCTGGCGATTCCCACCCTGATCGGGCGGCGCGACGTGATCCTGGAGAAGAGCAAGCAGCTCGGCCTGAGGCTGGACTTCAGCAAGGATGCCAGGATCCTCGATCCCCAGGCCGACCGGGAATTCTTCGCCCCCATGACCGCGCGCTATCAGCGCCTGGTGGAGCGGCGCGGCGTGCAGCCTGACTCCGCGGCACGCTGGCTGGCCACCCGCCACGGCATCGCCGCCGCCATGCTGCTGGATGCGGGCGAAGTCGATGCCGCCCTCTGCGGCGGGCTGGGCGACTGGACCCGCCAGCTCTCCAACATCCTGCCCATCATTCCCCGCCAGCAGGACACGAGGCTTTATTCGCTGGCGGCGCTGATCCTGCCCAACGGCGCCCTGTTCTTCTGTGACACCCATGTCAATGTCGATCCCACCGCCGAGCAGATCGCGGAGATGACATTGCTGGCGGCCAAGACGGTGCGCCGGTTCGGCCTGGCGCCCAAGGCCGCGCTGCTCAGCCATTCCAGCTTCGGCACCTCGCATGCGCCGGGCGCCCTGAAGATGCGCAAGGCCATGAGCCTTCTCAAGGCCGCCCGGCCCGATTTCGAATTCGATGGCGAAATGCATGCCGACGCCGCCTTGAGCGACACCTTGCGCGCCCGCATCGTTTCCAACAGCCCCCTGACCGGTTCGGCCAATCTGCTGGTCTTTCCGACCCTGGATGCGGCCAATATCGCGCTGACCCTGCTGTCGGCCGCCACCGAGGGATTGCTGGTCGGCCCCCTGCTGCTGGGGGTCGCCAAGCCGGTGCATGTCATGGTGCCGTCGGTGACCGCGCGGGGTATCGTGAACATGACCGCCCTGGCGGTCGCCCAGGCGTCGGCGTCGAACAGCTAGGCGTTTAATACGGAATGGCCATGGAAGTTCTGGACCTGAAGAAAATCGCCGAACAGGCTGTCGCCCTGCACCAGCAGGGAAAGCTGGCGGAGGCCGAGCGGCTTTACTTTCAGCTCCTGGAGGCCGATCCCGCCCTGTTCGGGCCGCGCTTCTATCTGGGCCTGATCCGCCTGGCCCAGGGCCGCAATGACGAAGCCTGCACATATTTCGGCGAAGCCCTGATGGTCTATCCGAACGATCTTGGCCTTCTGATGAATTACGGCATGGCCCTGCGCGCCGCAGGGCGCGCCCAGGACGCGCTGGAGATGTTTGAGCGCGCGCTGGCCATACGCCCCAATCTGCCGGAAGCGCTCTACAACAAGGGCGTCGCGCTGAGCGATCTGGAACGCTACGAGCTGGCGGTGGAAAGCTATGACCGCGCCCTGGTGCTGCTGCCTGAAATGCTCGCCGCGATGATCAACCGGGCCATGTCGCTGGCTGCCATGCGGCGCTTCGACGACGCCATCGCCGGCTATAGCCGTGTCCTCGCCATGCAGCCTTCGCATGCGATGGCGCTGGTGCAGCGGGGCCTTGCCTATCGCGCGCTGCGCCAGCCGGTGCAGGCCATCGCCGATTACGACCGCGCCCTGGCGATCAGGCCCGACGATACGGATGCCCTCTACAATCGCGGCGTGGCCCTGATGGACCTGGAACGCGCGGCCGATGCCCTGGCCATGTTCGATGCGGTCATGCCCGCCTATCAGAACAATTCGGAAATGCTGAACAATCGGGGCGTGGCGCTGTGGAATCTCAAGCGTCCCGCCGAGGCGCTCGATTCCTATGACCGCGCGTTGGCGCTGGAGCCCGGCTTTGTCGAAGCCTGGGGCAATCGCGGCCTGGCCCTGCGCGATCTTGGCCGCTTTGACGAGGCGCTTGCCAGTTTCGACAGGCTCCTGAGCCTTGAGCCGCGCCATGCGGTGGGCCTGAATGCCCGGGCCAATGTGCTGCGCGACCTCAAGCGCTATGACGAGGCGGTCGAGGATTACAGCCTGGCACTCTCCATCCGGCCGGATTTTGCCGAAGCCATGGTCAATCGCGGCTATACCCGCTGGAGCTTGCAGCAGTATGAAGCGGGTCTGGAAGATGTCGAGGCCGCGCTGGCGCTCGATCCGGATTACCGCTACGCCAAGGGCGAGCTGCTGCATGCCCATATGTATGCCGCGGACTGGCGCGGCTTTGCCAGGCTGAAGGCCGAAGTGGAAGACGGCGTGCGCCGTGGCGCGCGCGTGGTGCAGCCCTTCAACTTCGAGGCCATTGCCGACAATCCCGCCGATGCCCAGGCCTGTTCGCGCCTGTGGGCCGCCGACAAATATCCCCAGATCGGGCAACCGCCGCAGGACCAGGCGGCGCGCAAGAACAAAAAGAAGATACGCATCGGCTATGTCTCAGGCGAGTTCCGCCAGCAGGCGACCGCCATGCTGATGGCCGGTGTCTATGAGCATCACGACCGCGAGCAGTTCGAGCTGGTCGCGCTGGATTCCGGTGTGGACGACCAGAGCCCCATGCGGGCCCGCCTGGAAAAGGCCTTCGACCAGTGGATCAATATCCGGCTGCTGTCGGACCAGGACGCGGCCCAGGCCGCCCGCGATGCCGGTATCGATATCCTGGTCAATCTGAACGGCTTTTTCGGGGACGCGCGCATGGGCGTCTTTGCCCAATGCCCCGCACCCGTCCAGGTGAATTATCTGGGCTTCCCCGCCACGCTGGGCGCGCCCTATATCGACTATATCATCGCCGATGCCACCGTCATTCCCGAAAGCGACCAGATTTTCTATGACGAAAAGGTCGCCTGCCTGCCGGGCTGCTATCAACCCAATGACGACAAGGGCCGCGAGATGGCGAACACGCCGACCCGCGCCGAAGCCGGGCTGCCTGACACGGGCATGGTCTTCTGCAACTTCAATTCCGGTTACAAGCTGACGCCGGATACCTTCGATTCCTGGATGCGGATCCTGCGCGAGGTGGAAGGCAGCGTTTTGTGGCTGCTGGAAATTCATCCGCCATATGGCGACAATCTGCGCAAGGAAGCGCAGGCGCGCGGCATCTCTCCCGATCGCCTGATTTTCGCGCCTGTCCTGCCGACCGACCTGCATCTGGCGCGCCTGCCGCTGGCAGACCTGTTCCTGGATGGCCTACCCTATAACGCCCATACCACCGGCAGCGATGCGCTCTGGGCCGGACTGCCGCTGATCACCCAGACCGGCAAGGCCTTCCCAGGCCGGGTCGCGACCAGCCTTCTCAAGGCGGTTGGACTGCCTGAACTGGTGACCGAAACACCGGAAGCCTTCGAGACTCTGGCGATCAAGCTGGCCAGGGATCCCGCCGCGCTGAAAAATATCCGCGACAAGCTGGCCAGGCAGAAAGCCGGGAGCGCCCTGTTCGATACCGCCCGCTACACCCGCAATCTGGAAAGCGCCTATCGCACCATGTGGCAAGGCTGGCTGGCGGGTGAAAAGCCCAAGAGCTTCACGGTCAAGGAGTGACGGATCTTTCTGCGCTGGGCCGCCAGGCCGTAACTTTGCATCGGCAAGGCCGACTTGCAGAGGCCGAAAGGCTCTACCGCGAAATTCTTTCTCACGACAGCCGCGTTTTTCCGGCGCTTTATCTTCTGGCTACGCTGCGGCTGGCGCAGGGCGACAGCGCCGAAGCCGTTACGCTGCTGGAACGGGCGCTGGCGGTGAATGCCGGTGATCCCGCCGCCTGGATGCATTTCGGCCTGGCCTTGCAGGGCGCGCAGCGTTTCGGGGACGCGCTGTCGGCCCATGCGCGGGCGCTTCAGTTGCAGCCCGATCTGCCGGCGGCACGGCTGGGGCGCGGCGCCGCCTTGCGCGCGCTGGGGCGCAGCGCAGAGGCGCTGGCCGATTATGAAGCAGCGCTGGCCGCCGATTCAAAAAACCCCGATGCCTGGTGCGGCCGCGGCGCCCTGCTGCGCAAGCTGGGCCGGACCGACGAAGCACTGGAAAGCTTCAGCCTGGCCATCGCCCTGGCGCCCGACTTTGCCGAGGCCTTGCAGAACCGCGGCGAGCTTTTATGCGACGTCAAGAAAGACTATGCGGCGGCGCGGGCCGATCTGGAGCGCGCAGTCGCGCTGGCGCCGGATCGCCCCGCCCTGGCCGACAACCTTCTGCATGTCGCGATGATGGCGGCCTTGGAGGCCTGCGATCTCGATACAGTTGAAAGCCTGTCGGCACGATTGCCGGACATGGTTGCAAAAGGGCGGATCGTGCCGCCCTTTATCCTGCTGCTCGCCAGCGCCGATCCACAGCTTCAACTTCGCAATGCCCGGCACCTGACCGCGCAACGCTTTGCGGCGCAGCCGTCGCTGTCGGCGCGCCAGGCCTATGGCCATGACCGCATCCGGCTTGCCTATATCTCGTCGGACTTCAACAACCATGCCGTGGCCGGGCAGATCGCCGCCCTGATCGAGACGCATGACCGTTCGCGCTTCCAGGTGATCGCCATTTCCACAGGCGCCGACGATGGCAGCGCACTGCGCCGCCGCCTGATGACGGGTTTCGATCGGTTCGAGGATGTGCGCGGCAAGGATGCGGCCGCCATTGCCGCGCTGATCTGCCAGATGGAAGTGGATCTGCTGGTCGATCTCAACGGCCATACCGAACATGACAATCTGGAGGTATTGAGCCGCCGCCCCGCGCCCGCGCAAGTGACCTGGCTGGGCTTTGCGGGTACCACCGGGGCGCCGTTTGTCGATGCGATTGTCGCCGATCCGGTGGTAGCGCCGGACAGGGATGATTTCTCGGAAAAGCTCTACCTGCTGCCGGACACGTTTTTTCCAACCGATCCCGCCCGCGAAATCGGGCAGGCACCGAGCCACGCCGACGCAGGCCTGCCGCCTGACGGTTTCGTCTTTGCAAGCTTCAACCGCCATTGGAAGATCACGGCGCCGGTCTTTGCCTGCTGGATACGTATCCTGGCCGCCGTGCCGGGCAGCGTGCTGTGGTTGAAAGAGCCGAACATGGCGGCCCGCCGCAGCCTGGAAGAACGCGCCGCGGCGGCTGAGATCGACCCCGCGCGGCTGGTCTTTGCGCCGCCGCTGCCGCTGGAAAGTCATCTGGCGCGGCAGCAACTGGCCGGCCTGTTCCTGGACACCTTCCCCTATACCGGCCATGCCACGGCCTGCGACGCGCTTTGGGCCGGACTTCCCGTCCTGACGCGCATGGGGCGGACCTATGCCGCCCGCGTTTCCGCCGGCCTGCTCCAAACCGTGGGTCTGCAGGAGATGGTGGTGGAAACCCCGGCGGACTATGAGCGCCTGGCCATCGCACTGGCCCAGGACGCGCCACGACTGGCAGACCTGCGCGCGCGCCTGGCCGAAGCCCGCAACCGTTCAGCCCTGTTCGATACCGCCCGCTTTGCGCGCAATATCGAGGCGGTTTACGAAAAAATCCTGGCGGACCGGATCAGCGAATGAATTGATCCACGTAATCCGCGCCCAGCCCGATCTTTTCATAATGGGCGCGGCAGAGGGCGATCTTGGTGAAGACATCTTCATAGCCCAGCACGCCGCCATCCGGATCGACATATAGCATCACGCCATTCACCTGGAACAGGGTGATCATCTCCGGCACATCGTCATCGACCACCAGCGTGTGGGTCTCGCCCGGCGCCTCATAGACATAGCCGCCTTCCTGGGCCACCCAGTCATGCTCCAGATAACGCCAGCGGCCCTTGATGACATAGCCATGCACCGGCTGGGGATGGCGATGGCGCGACAGGACGCCGGATTTGCGCACCCGCAGCAGGTTCATCCAATAGCCGCGCGAGGCGCAGAGGCAGAGCGGACGGAACCAGACATTCTCGGCCTGCGGCACCCAGATGCGCTCGTCATCGGGAATCGCGGACGGGATCACCAGTTCGGGCGGCGACTCTTTGGGCTGGGGATGCCGATACGGTATCTTGGAATTGTCCTTCATGTTTTTCCTTTTGGGCGGCTTCGCCGCCCGGGGCCATTCACTTCACCATATAGCCACCATCCACCGGCAACACCGTGCCGGTGACAAAGCCTGCGCCTTCCGAACACAAAAACAACACCGCCCCGCCGACGTCTTCCGGCTTGCCCCAGCGGGCAAAGGGCGTGCGCGCCACGATCGCATCGGATCGGGCCTGATCCGCCTGGGCCGGCTTGGTCAGTTCGGTGTCGATCCAGCCTGGCGCGATCGCATTGACACGGATCGTGGGCGCCCAGGCCACCGCCAGCGCCTTGGTGAGCTGCGCCACCCCGCCCTTGGACGCGGTATAGGCCGGCGTCAGCCCGCCGCCGAAGAATGCCCAGATCGATGCGGTATTGACGATCGCCCCGCCCTGTTTTTCCAGCAAGGGCCTGGCCGCCATGCAGCAGCGCATGGTGCCGGTGAGATTGACATCAATGACCTTCTGAAAGCCCTCGATGGTGAATTCCCTGTTCTCGCGCAGGATCATGCCGGCGCAATTGACCAGGGCGTCCAGCCGCCCCAGGCTGCCGAACAGCGCGGCAATGCCGGCATCGTCGGTGACATCCAGCCGAACCGCTTTCAGATTTGCGTAGGCGGGCACCGCCGCCACTTCGTCGTCGGTCAGGCCGGTGACGGTGACGCCATAACCGGATGCCAGCATGGCCTGGGCGATGCCCCAGCCGATGCCGCGCGCCCCGCCGGTGATCAGTGCCTGTTTCATGGGGTTACTCTAGCGGTCCTTGGCCGGCAAAGCGAAGGCGACATAGGCGGCGCCCTGGGGCGATTTCCTGTCCCGGGCGTTGTCGGCCTGGATCAGCACATATTGCCGCCCGCCTGCCATATAGGTGATGGGCGTGGCGTTGCCGGCATAGGGCAGGACGCTCTCCCACAGCAGCTTGCCGTTGCGCGGATCGAACGCGCGGATTTTCTTGTCATAGAGGGTCGCGCCGACGAACAGCACCCCGCCCGCGGTCAGGATCGGCCCGCCGTAATTTTCCGATCCCGTACTCTTGTCGGCCAGCGCCGGATATTCCCCCAGCGGAATGCGCCACAGATAGGTGCCGCTGTTGAGATCGATGGCGCTGAGGGTGCCCCAGGGCGGCGCCACCGCCGGATAGCCGTCGGGATCGAGGAATTTGCGATAGCCGGTGAAGCGATACGCCGGGCCGCTGGCGGCAGGCGAACCGGACGCCATCTCCTTGTCGTCCCCGCCGCGCAGAAAGGCCAGGAGAGCCGCCATGCCTTCACCGGGGAAGGTAAAGGCGGGCATGCGGCCACGGCCCGTCCGGATCACCTCCGACATCTGGCCATCGGTCAGGCTGCTGCCCAGCAGGGACGGAAAAGCGGGGGGCGCGCCCTTGCGGTCGGGCCCATGACAGCCGGCGCAATTGTCCTGATAAAGGCGTGCGCCCGCGCCACGCACCGCGGCGCTGTCCGCCAGGCCGCCGGTCCAGGCCACGTCATTGGCATTCAGATAGAGAATGCCCCGCGCCGGATCGGCGGCCTGGCCGCCCCATTCCGCACCGCCGTCAAAGCCCGGAAAGACGATGGTCTGCTGTCCCAGCTTCAGGGGCGTGAAAGGGCCGCCATGCTGGAAGCCGCGAAACTGCTCCAGCGCCCATCTATGGGCCTCGGGCGTGCGGTTGGTCAGCAAACCTTCGCTGAGGCGCTGGCGCGCATAAGGCGCGGGCAGCGCCGGCACGGGCTGGGTGGGCGAGGTGCCTTCGCCCGGCACATCGCTTTGGGCAACCTGCATTTCGGTGACGGGAAATAGCGGCTTGCCGGTGGCGCGGTCCAGCAGGAACAGATAACCCTGCTTGGTCGCCTGGGCCACCGCATCGATCCTGCGGCCGTCATGCGTCACGGTCAGCAGCACGGGCGGCGAGGGAAAATCGCGGTCCAGCACGTCATGATGCACGCCCTGGAAATGCCAGCGCAGCTTGCCGGTGCCCGCATCCAGCGCCAGAAGGCTGTTGGCATAGCGGTTGTCGCCCGTCCGGTCGGCACCATAGAAATCGCTCACCGCCGAACCGGTGGCGGCGAAGACCAAGCCGCGCCGACCATCCAGCACGATGCCGGACCAGGCATTGGCACCGCCGCCGGTCTTCCACCAATCGGCGGGCCAGGTCTCATGGCCCGGTTCGCCGGGATGGGGAATGGTGTGAAAGCTCCAGCGCAACTTTCCGGTGCGCACATCGAAGGCGCGGATATCGCCCGGTGCGGCGGGCGCCGCTTCCGCGGTGCGAAAGCTCATGATGATCGTGTCGCGCCAGATCGCGCCGGGCGCGGTCAGCGCGATGCTGACCTTGTCGGGATCGCGGCCAAAGCCCTGGCGCAGATCGATCCGTCCTGCCTGACCGAAATCCTCCAGCGGCTTTCCGGTCTGGGGATCGAGCGCATAGAGATAAGGTCCGGCGGCAGCGAACAGCCGCCGCTCCCTGCCCTTGCGCCACATCGCCAGGCCGCGCTGCGGCCCGCCCGCCTTCACGCCGGCGTGAAATCGCCACTTCAATTGTCCGGTGGCGCCGTCCAGGGCGATGGCGTCCAGGCCGGGGGTATAGGCATAGATCACGCCATCGACGGCCAGCGGGTGGGTTTGGGGATCGCCGGCCTCGTCCATGCTGAAGCGCCAGGCTTGGGTCAGCTGCCCGACATTGGCGCGGGTGATCTGCGCAAGGCTGGAAAAGCGCCGGCCGCCTTCCCCGCCATAGACCGCCCAATCCGCGCCCTGGCCATAGGCCGGGCCTACAAGCGCGGCCATCGTCAGCGCAAAGGAGATTTTCACCTTGTATTTCAAAGGGATAATGGTGGGTGATGTAGGGATCGAACCTACGACCCGCTGATTAAGAGTCAGCTGCTCTACCAACTGAGCTAATCACCCACACCGCGAAGGTCTTTTGGGTCTGCCTTCGGGAGGCGCGTCATAACAGAGGCCTACCCCCCTGTCTACAAAGGGAAATGCCGCGATTTGCGGGATGGAAGTTTTCCCCAACAAAAGGCGCCCGGCTCCGGGCCCGGAAGATCGAAAGCAGGGCGGATTCAGATAATGCCGCCGGAATGGCGCGGAATTTCCACCTGGCGGTGGATATGCACGCTCATCAACAGCCCGAAGCCGAACATCACCGTCAGCATGGCCGAGCCGCCATAGGACAGAAGCGGCATGGGAATGCCCACAACCGGGATCAGGCCCATCACCATCAGCCCATTGACCATGATGTAGAAGAAGAAGTTCAGGATCACGCCCATGGCCAGCAGACGCCCGAACTGGCTGCGGGCGCTCATAGCGGTCTGCACGCCGTAAAAGATCACAACCGCGAACAGAACCAGTAGGGCGATGGCCCCGACAAAACCGAACTCCTCGCAGAAGCTGGTCCAGATGAAATCGGTCTGGCTTTCGGGCAGGAAGTTCAGCCGGCTCTGGGTACCCTGCAGGAAGCCCTTTCCGGCGACGCCGCCCGAACCGATCGCGATCTTGGCCTGGGTGATGTTCCAGCCCTTGCCCAGCGCATCGGCCTCCGGATCCAGGAAGGTCTCCACCCGCGCCTTCTGATAGTCATGCAGCGCAAAGCGCCAGGCCAGGGGCACGGCCGCCGCCACGCTGGCCAGGGTGGGCGCGATCCACCACCAGGAAAGCCCCGCCAGAAACAGGAGCGAACAGCCGTCCATCAGGATGATAAGGGTGGTGCCCAGATTGGGCTGCAACACCACGAAGACGGCGGGAATGCCGATCATGGCCAGACCGATCGCCAGGGGAACGGGCTTGGAGACTTCCTCGATGCTCTTGCCGTGCAGGAAGCGGGCAAGCGCCAGCACGAGACTGATCTTCATCAGCTCGGAGGGTTGCAGCTCCATCGGGCCCACCGAAATCCAGCGCTGGGCGCCAAGGCCGGTATGGCCGACCACATCCACCGCGATCAGCAGCAGAAGCGCAAAGCCGTAAGCCGGATAGGCGAGGCTCATCCATACCCGCACATCGATGATGGCGGCGGCCAGAAGCACGATCAGCCCCAGGGTGAAATGGCCGATCTGGCGCAAGGCCCAGGGGTGCAGATGTCCATTGGCAACCGAATAGAGCATGGCGATGCCGGCGCCGCCGATCAGGGTGATCAGCAGCACAAGGCCCCAGTTCACTTCGGCCAGCTTGTCAACCGTCGTCAGTGTCCGCTTGGCGGCGGCATAGGGACGAAGCGCCATCAGCCACCCGCCTTCGCGGCCGCAGTCGGCGGCCGGGACCCCGCAGCGGCACGGCGGTCCGGCGCGGGTACGCCGGCAGAATTCGTCGGATAGGCGTTGGGCATGCGCGAGGGATCGCGCTGCTGGCAGAGCAGCATGATGTCGCGCGCGTTCGCCACATGGGGATGGGCCGCCACCGCGCCATGCTCGATGATGCTGACGATCGCATATTTGGGATCATGGGCCGGGGCATAGCCAATAAAGAGCGCGTGATCGCGCATCTTCCAGTCCAGATTTTCGTTCTTGGTCAGGCCGCGCGTATGTTCCTCGCGCGTATAGACGCGCACCTGTGCGGTGCCGGTTTTGCCCGCCATCTCGAATCCCGGCTGCGGGATACGCCAGGAAAAGCCGGTGCCGCCGGGCTCGTTCATGACCTTGAACATGCCTTCACGCACGACCGCCAGCGCCTTGGGATCGAAATCCAGCATCGGCGCGTCGGGGCGCGGCAACACCCGTCCGCCGACCGAATGCACCAGCCGCGGGCTGACCGCCTTGCCGCTGGCAATGCGGGCTGCCTGCTGCACCAGTTGCAGAGGCGTGACCGTGACATAGCCCTGACCGATGCCGACGCTGAGCGTGTCACCCTGCTGCCAGGCCCATTTGAAGACCCGCTGCTTCCATTCACGGCTTGGAACAAGGCCGGCCCGCTCGCCGGGCAATTCGATGCCGGTGGGCGCGCCAAGCCCCAGCTTGCGGGCCGCCGCCTCGATCCGGTCGATGCCAAGCCGGCGGGAGGTTTCATAGAAGAAGACGTCGCAGCTGTGCTGCAGGGCGCCGACCACGTCCAGGGTACCGTGGCCCTTATGCTGCCAGCAGTGGAAGGCGTGGCCGCCGAAATTATAGACGCCGTTGCAATTGACGTGAAAATCCGGCGTTGCGATCCCCGCTTCCACCGCCGCCAGGGTCAGGACCGTCTTGAAGGTCGAGCCCGGAGGATAGGTGCCGCCCATCACCTTGTTGAGCAGCGGCTTGTGATCGTTGTTGTTCAGCTCCTGCCACTGGACATTGCTGAGACCGACATTGAACCAGTTGGGATCAAAGCCTGGGCTGGATGCCAGCGCGATGACATCGCCGCTATGCACATCCATCACCACACAGGCCGAGCTTTCCGCGCCCAGCTTTTCCGCCGTGAGGCGCTGCACCTCGCGGTCCAGTGTCAGATAGACATCTTCGCCGGCCTCGCCGGGATCCTTGCCCAGCTCGCGGATGACCCGGCCATAGGCGTTGACTTCGACGCGCGAGGCTCCGGCACGGCCGCGAATTTCCTTTTCGAACTGCTTTTCGATGCCCCGCTTGCCGACGCGCATGCCCGGCATGCTCATCAGCGGGTCGTCGTCCTTTTCCTTTTCTTCCGGCGAGACCGAGGCAACATAGCCCAGAATATGCACCATCTCGGGGCCATAGGGATAATCGCGCGTCTCGCCCACATCGCATTGCACGCCGGGCAGATAGGGCAGATGCAGGTTGACGCGGGAGAAATCCTCCCAGGTCAGATTTTCCGCCACCGGCACCGGCACGAATCTCTTGTTCATGGCGATGTCGCGCATGACTTTTTTCTTCTGCTGGTCGGTCAGCAGGATCACCTTGCCGATGGTGTCGAGCGCTTCGGCCACGCCCTCGCTCGCCTGCTCGCTCACCAGCAGAACGCGATAGTTGCAGCGGCTGTTGGCCAGCTCGGCGCCGAAACGGTCCATGATGCGGCCGCGCGGCGGCGCGATCAGGCGCTCGCTGACGCGATTGTCCTCGGCCTCGACCATATACTGGTCGCCGTCGCGGATCTGAAGCTGATAGAGCCGGCCCCCAAGCACCGCGAAAACCGCGCTCATCCCCGCACCCAGGCCCAGCGAGCGGCGGGTGAAGGTCGCGTAACGGCTCTTGTCCTTCTTGTCGAACAGCGGCATCAGAGGTCGCCCATCAGATGTCAGTCCTGGCAGCGCCGACCAGTCTATGATGCAGCCAGCCGACCACCAAGGCCGCCGGCACATAGAACAGAATGGTCATCGCCAGGACGCTGGCGAGCGGGGCCAGCGGCGGCATCTGACCGTCGGGCGTCAGCCAGGCAAGCCCGGCGACCGTCAGATAGGCCGTGGCGCAGACACAAAGGGCCGCTGCGGAAAAGCCGACCACCGCCACCAGGCCGGACAGACCCGCAAAACTGTCCCGCTGCCGGGACAGAAGCGCATAGGTTAATACGAAAGACAGGGTCCATACGCCGGGCGGCCCGCCCGAAAGAATGTCTTCCGCCAGACCCACGGCAAGAACGGCAGCCGGTGTCATCAGGTCGGGCCGCACCAGGCACCAGAAATAGACCGGCACCAGCGCCAAAAGCGGCGGCGGCACCACGCCGCCCAGCAGCGAGATGGGAATGTTGGCGATAAGGACATAGGTAAGCGCCGTGAGAAGCGGCGTGAGCCCGGCCAGAACCCTGGATCGGGGTTGGGAACCGGTTCGTTCCAGCGTCGCCATGGTCAACGATCCAGATCTTCGGCTTCCGAAGCACCGGTGGCCGGCAGCGGCGGTGGCGGCGACGTGACCGCCTTGGGCCTGGCAGGCGCGGCTGGAGCCGCGGCGAGAGGCGCGGTCTGTGCCGCGGGCGGCGGCGGAGGCAAAGGTTTCAGCCCCGCCGCATCCATCGGCAACTGGGCCGCGGGTGGAAGCTGTTCCGGCGGCCGGGCGAAATTCAGCACTTCCACATCCTGGGCGGCCGCCGCATCGGCCAGCAGCGCCACGCGCCAGCCGCCCTTGCGGTCGGCGACGACCGTGCCGATGGGAAGCCCGGCCGGCAGCAGCCCGCCATCGCCGGAACTGGTGACCTGATCTCCCGCATGCAAAGTGACGCTGCGCGAGACCATCTCCAGCACCGGCATCTTGCTGTTATCGCCGGTCATCATGGCCGGGATGTTCCCCGGAGAAACGGTAACGGGAATGCGGCTGTTGAGATCGGTCAGCAGGATGACCCAACTGGTGCGCCGCCCGGCCAGATAGACGCGCCCGATCATGCCGCGGGCATCGACTACCGCCTCGCCCGGCAGGGCATTCTGATCGCGGCCGGCGTCCAGGATCATGGTCTGCAGGAAGGGCCTGTTGGCGCGTCCGATAACCCGGGCCAGCACCGCATCCAGCTTGGGATCGGGGACCGCATGCAGCAGCGCCTGGTAACGCGACACCCGTCCCTGGAGCACGACGGCGACATTGCGCCATTGCTTCAGGCGGGCATTTTCTTCCTTGAGCCTGAGATTTTCCTCATAGACGGAAAAAATCTCGATGATCGAGCCGCCCCAGCGCTGCACGGCCACCACCGGCGCGCGGGCACGCTCCAGAATGGGGGCCATGGCGTCGCTGGCGCCGGCCCGGGCCCGGTCGAACAATCCGGTCTGCGCCTTGCCCAGCAGCACCAGCACGATCGCCAGCGCGATGACGATGACCAGGGGAAGCTGGGCATTGCTCTTGCGGGCGATCTTCCAGGCATTGGCCATACGAGGACGCGGGTCCCTTCGCCCCCGACGGGCTTAGAAAGCGGTGGAAAGGACGTGGCGCATGCCCTGGGTGTTTTCCAGAACCCGGCCCGTGCCCAGCGCGACGCAGGACAGAGGATCGTCGGCGATGGACACCGGCAGGCCGGTTTCATCGCGCAATACCTGATCCAGATTGGCCAGAAGCGAGCCGCCGCCGGTCAGCACAATGCCCTTGTCAACGATGTCGGCGGCCAGTTCCGGAGGCGTCGCCTCCAGCGCGACCTTGACCGCCTCGACAATGGCGCCGACAGGTTCGGCCAGGGCCTCGGCGATATGGCGCTGGGTGATGGTGATTTCCTTGGGCACGCCGTTCAGCAGGTCGCGGCCCTTGATGTCGAGCGTGACGCCATTGCCGTCCATCGGCAGGGCGGCCGAGCCGATCTCTTTCTTGATGCGCTCGGCCGAGGCTTCCCCGATCAGCAGATTCTGGTGGCGGCGGATATAGGCGATGATCGCCTCGTCCATCTTGTCGCCGCCCACGCGCACACTGCGCGAATAGACGATGCCGCCCAGGGACAGAACCGCAACCTCGGTGGTGCCGCCGCCGATATCGACGACCATGGAACCGGTCGGCTCGGACACGGGCAGGCCCGCGCCGATGGCGGCAGCCATGGGCTCCTCGATCAGGAAGACCCGGCGGGCGCCGGCCGACAGCGCCGATTCCTGAATGGCGCGGCGCTCCACGGCGGTGGAGCCGGACGGCACGCAGACGATGATCATCGGATTGGCGAAGGAGCGGCGGTTATGCACCTTGCGGATGAAGTGCTTGATCATCTCTTCCGCCACTTCGAAATCGGCGATGACGCCGTCGCGCATGGGTCGGATGGCTTCGATATTGCCGGGGGTGCGGCCCAGCATCATCTTGGCGTCATTGCCGACCGCGCGGACCGATTTCTTGCCGCCGCGGGTGGTGATGGTGGCCACCACCGACGGCTCGTTCAGGACGATTCCCCGTCCCTTGACATAGACCAGCGTGTTCGCGGTCCCAAGATCGATGGCCATGTCGCTGGAGAGCGCGCCAAGAAGACTGCCGAACATGCTGAACCTGTATCCCTAACCTGGAAAGCCAAAACCAAAAGCCCGAAACCAAAACACGGGAGGCGCCGTTTCCTGCGAAAAACCGGCCCCGGGATGCATCTCCGGGGCCGGACCGTTCATTGGGCGACCGGGCCCTTGGCCAGGGCCAGGGGTTCGGGTTCGCGCTTTTCCCTTTTTACCATAAGCTTGTTTAACGCATTCACATAGGCATAGGCCGCGGCCACCATTGTGTCGGTGTCCGAGGCCTTGCCGGTAACACTTCGTCCATTTTCATCCAGCCGGACGCTGACCTGGGCCTGGGCGTCGGTGCCCTGGGTGACGGCGCTGATCTGGAAAAGCTGCAAGGTCGCGGTATGGGGATAGGCTTCGCGGATGGCCATGAAAATGGCGTCCACCGGGCCATCCCCTGAGGTTGTCACGCTCTTGACCTTGCCCTCGGCGGCCAGGGTCAGGGAGGCGACCGGAATGATGCCGGTGCCCGATTCCACCCGCAGCGCCTTGATGGTGACGGTGTCATGGCCGCGCATGATCTCGTCGTCCACCAGGGCGGCGATATCCTCGTCGAAGACATGCTTTTTCTTGTCGGCCAGATCCTTGAAGCGCTTGAAGGCATCCTCGAAGGCATCGGTCTCCAGCACATAGCCCATGCTTTCCAGCTTGTCCTTGAAGGCATGGCGGCCGGACAGCTTGCCCAGCATCAGCGAGGTGGCATTCACCCCGACATCCTCGGGCCGCATGATCTCATAGGTCTCGACATTCTTCAGCATGCCGTCCTGGTGAATCCCGGACTCATGGCTGAAGGCATTCTTGCCGACGATTGCCTTGTTGTACTGGACCGGAAAGCCCGTGACATTCGACACCAGCTTGGACGCGCGGTTGAGCAGGGTGGTATTGATGCCGGTGGTGAAGGGCATGATGTCCTTGCGCACCTTCAGGGCCATCACGATCTCTTCCAGCGCGGCATTGCCGGCGCGCTCGCCGATACCATTGATGGTGCATTCCACCTGCCGCGCCCCCGCCAGCACGCCGGCCAGGCTGTTGGCCACCGCCAGGCCCAGATCGTTGTGGCAATGGGTGGAGAAGATCACCTTGTCGGCATTGGGAACCTTGTTGCGCAGCATGGTGATGATGTCGAAGAATTCCTGCGGCGTGGAATAGCCCACCGTATCGGGAACATTGATCACGGTGGCGCCGGCACTGATGGCCACATCCACGCATTTGCACAGGAAATCGGGCACGGTGCGCGTGGCGTCTTCCGCCGACCACTCCACCTCGGACGTATAGTTGCGGGCACGCGTGACCGAGGCGCCGATCGCTTCCAGCACCGCATTTTCGCCCATATTGAGCTTGTGCTTCATGTGAACGGGGCTGGTCGAGATGAATGTATGGATGCGCGGACGATAGGCGCCCTTCACCGCTTCGCCGGCGCGATCGATATCCTTGAATCCGGCGCGCGACAGGCTGCAAACGCTGGCGCGCTTGACGATCTTGCTGATCTCCTGAACGGCCTTGAAATCGCCGGGCGAGGCAATGGCGAAACCGGCTTCGATAATATCGACGCCCATCTCGTCCAGCAGTTCCGCGATCTGGAGCTTTTCCTCATGCGTCATGGCGGCGCCGGGCGACTGCTCGCCATCGCGCAAGGTGGTGTCGAAGATCTGGATCGGGGTGGTGTCGGTCATCGTGCTGGTCATGACAAAAGTCCTTCTGTTCGCCGCATGTCGCGGGTCAATTTCTCCCTAGGCTTGATCCCCTACACGCCGGACACGCGAACCATTCGCGCGCCATCAGCGCCTAGGGGCTGCTAAGAAGAAGCGCGAGCGAAGAACCAAGGGAAGGACGGGGCGACGCCGGTACGCGCGCGGACAGGCAGGCGGAAAAACCGCCCGTCATATTCCCGCTGCACGCGCCCTGCGTCATGGACCTGTCGCCGTTCCGCCCGAAAATAGTCTGCTCCACAGGAGTTAAGTTGCGGATAAACCACATTTTTCCCTGTGTTCGGCTGGTTTTACGCTGATTTTGTGCGGTGGCGCAATAGCAACAGTCGGCCTGGCGCCGAAAAGGCAGGACCGACTTTTTCATCCAATTACCAGTGTAAACAATGCTTTGGACGAAAGCCTTGCCCGCCGGGCGCATAAGAAAAGGTCGCCGCCCGGCCGGCCCGGCCTGGCGCCGGCTTAAGCCCTTGTCATCGCCGGTCAAAGTGGTTGCGCGCCCCCGCGAACCCGCCTATCCGGGCGGTTCCAATGTTGGTCTTGCGGCCGACACTCCGGTTTCCAAGGCACGCCGGCCATGAAAATCCTGCCGCCCGTCTCGATCGAAGCACGCCGGCTGCTGCCCAGCCGCTGGGACATGCTGGCGGCCATCCTGGTGCTGGGCTTCATCGTGGCCTTTGCCGATGCCAGCCGGATGCTGGTGCATCCGCTGTCCGTCGTCACCAGTCACGCGCTGAGCCTGGATCCGATGCTGCTGCCCGGCTATGCGCTGCGCACCGCGCTTCGCATGCTGATCGCCATGGGCGTGTCCCTGGCCTTCACCTTCAGCTACGCCACCTGGGCGGCGAAAAATCCCCGCGCCGGAACCCTGCTGGTCCCGCTGCTGGACATCCTGCAATCGGTTCCGATCCTGGGTTTTCTGTCGGTCACCACGGTCTGGTTCCTGTCGCTGTCGCCGGGCCGGGTACTGGGAGCCGAACTGGCCTGTGTCTTCACCATCTTCACCAGCCAGGCCTGGAACATGGCCTTCAGCTTCTATCAGTCGCTGCGCACCGTGCCGGAGGAACTGACGGAAGCGGGACGGATGTTCGGCCTGTCGGCATGGGCCCGCTTCTGGCGCATCGAGGCGCCCTTCGCCACCCCGCCGCTGATCTGGAACATGATGATGTCCATGGCGGGCGGCTGGTTCTTTGTCACGCTGTCCGAAGCCATCAGCGTTGGCAAGACGAACATCGCCCTGCCCGGAATCGGCTCCTGGATCGCGGTGGCGATCGCACAGCGCAACATCCCCGCCATCCTGGAAGCGATCCTGGCGATGCTGGTTGTCATCCTGATCTATGACCAGTTGCTGTTCCGGCCGCTGATCGCCTGGGCCGACCGTTTCCGGGTGGGCGATGACCAGAGCGAGGACCCGCCCGAAAGCTGGATGCTGACCATGCTGCGCCGCTCCAGCCTGATCGACTGGATGACCGCGCCCTTCGACCAGATGATGCGCTGGAGCTATCGCTTCCAGCCGCCGTCCTTCGGGGTGCGCGCGGCGCTTCGCGATTCAGACAGCCGGCTGGCCGACCTGGTCTGGTATCTCATCCTGGCGGCGCTGGGCAGCTATGCCGCCTTGCGCATTTACGCTTTCGCCCAGGCCAATTTCACCTGGCACGACCTGTTGGTCACAATCGGGCTGGGCTTTCTGACCATGCTGCGCGTGGTGGTGCTGATCATCCTGGCCAGCCTGATCTGGACGCCTGTCGGCATCTATGTCGGCCTCAGGCCGCGGTTGACGCGCATCGTGCAGCCGGTCGCGCAATTCCTGGCGGCCTTTCCCAACAATCTCCTGTTCCCGCTGGCTGTGTCCCTGATCGTGGCATGGAAGCTGAACGTCAATATCTGGCTGTCGCCGCTGCTGGTGCTGGGGCCGCAATGGTACATCCTGTTCAATGTGATCGCGGGTGCGCGCAGCATGCCGCGCGAGCTTCTGGATGCGGGCGACAATTTCGGCGTCCGGGGCTGGTTGTGGTGGAAGCGCGTGGCCCTGCCCGCTGTGTTCCCCAACTATCTGACCGGCGCCATCACCGCTTCGGGCGGCGCCTGGAACGCCAGCGTCCTGGCGGAAGTGGCTAATTGGGGCACAATCACCCTGCACGCGGACGGACTTGGCGCCTATATTATCGATGCCACGACTTTGGGCGATTTCCCCCATGTCGTGCTGGGCATGGCCGTGATGGCCTTTTTCGTCGTGGTGGTGAACCGCCTGTTCTGGCAACCGCTTTACTGGCTGGCGGAACGCAAATATCGACTTAACTGATGGATCGCGCGGCCATGCTTTTTCCGGGCCGCCGCTTCCGAAGGACCGTGAGATGACCGACCTGCTGGAAATCCGCAATGTGCGCCGCTCCTTCCCCCGCAGCGGCGGCGAGGAATTGCTGGTGCTGGACGATGTCAATCTCACCCTGAAAGAGGGCGAG
This sequence comes from uncultured Rhizobium sp., assembly GCA_964343955.1. GTDB lineage: Bacteria > Pseudomonadota > Alphaproteobacteria > Micropepsales > Micropepsaceae > Rhizomicrobium. The sequence goes on from CAYFKU010000040.1 coordinate 19,838, forward strand.
ATCGTGGGCCTGCTGGGCCGTTCGGGTTCCGGCAAATCCACCCTGCTGCGGCTGATCGCCGGCCTGTCACGGCCGCAAGGCGGCCATCTGACCTATATGGGCACGCCCATCGAAGGGCCCGCGCAGGGCGTCGCCATGGTGTTCCAGGGCTTTGCCCTCTTTCCCTGGATGACGGTGCTGGAGAATGTGGAGCTGGGTCTCGAGGCCCTGGGCCTGCCGCCGGCGGAGATCCGCAGCCGCGCCCTTGCCGCAATCGACCTGATCGGCCTGGACGGCTATGAAAGCGCCTATCCGCGCGAATTGTCCGGCGGCATGCGCCAGCGTGTCGGCTTTGCCCGCGCCGTGGTCGTGCATCCCAACATCCTTCTGATGGACGAGCCTTTCAGCGCGCTGGATGTGCTGACGGCGGAAAACCTGCGCACCGACCTGATCGAGCTGTGGGAAGGCGACAAGCTGCCGATCAAGGCCATCATGCTGGTCACGCACAATATCGAGGAAGCGGTCCTGATGTGCGACCGGGTGCTGCTCTTCTCGTCCAGCCCCGCCAGGATCACCGCCGACATCCCCATCAACCTGCCCCAGCCGCGCGACCGCACCACCCGCGAATTCGAGGATTATGTCGACCGCATCTATGTCGAAATGACCGCCAAGCGGATCGAGCGCATCCGCGAGCAGCAGACCAAGGCCAATGCCGGCATTGAAATGCCGCTCACCCATGTCTCGCCCAACCAGATTTCGGGCCTGATCGAGGCGCTGGCGGCGGCGCCCTATAACGGCAAGGCCGACCTGCCCGACATCGCCTACGAACAGGAACTGGAAGTGGACGAACTGTTTCCGGTGGCCGAAGCCATGCAGCTCTTGCGCCTGGCCGATGTCGAAGGCGGCGACATCAAGCTGACCCATATGGGCAAGCGCTTCGCCGACAGCGAGCTGAACGAGCGCAAGGAAATCTTCGCCCGCGCGCTGATGGACCGGGTGCCGCTGGCCGCCCATATCCGCCGCATTCTGGACGAGCGCGCCAGCCATTCGGCGCCCAAGACCCGCTTCCTGGACGAGCTGGAAGACCATATGGCCGAGGATTCAGCCGAGGAGACGCTGAAGACCGTGGTGTCCTGGGCCCGTTTCGGCGAACTGTTCAGCTATGACGACGATGCGGCGCTGTTCAGCCTGGAAAATCCGACTTAAGCCGGTCTCGGCTTCACCGCCGCCGCGGCCTGTTTCGCCTTTCCGCGCGCGTCATCGGTCGTCGCGGCCCGCGCCAGGGCAACGCCCATGCGGCGCTTGACGAAGGATTGCGGCTTGCCGAACAGGCGCAGGTCGCTTCCGATCCGCAGCGCCTCATCCACACCATCGAACAGCATGGCGCCCGCTTCCACGCCGCCATAGATCACGGCAGAGGCCCCCGGCGACACCATGTCGGTGGCGACAGGCAATCCCAGAATGGCGCGGGCATGTAGCGCGAATTCGGACTGGAATTGCGACACCAGCGTCACCAGGCCCGTATCATGCGGCCGGGGCGAAACTTCCGAAAACCAGACCTGATCGCCCTTCACGAAAAGCTCGACGCCGAAAATGCCGCGCCCGCCCAGCGCATCCGTTACCTTCCCCGCGATGTCGCGCGACCTGGCCAGCGCTGCCTCGCTCATCGCCTGGGGCTGCCAGCTTTCGACATAGTCGCCGTCCTTCTGGACATGGCCGATGGGAGCGCAGAAATGCGTGCCGTCAGCAGCCCGCACCGTGAGCTGGGTAATCTCGAAATCGAACTGGATCTCGCCTTCCACGATCACCCGCGCCTCGCGTACGCGGCCCGCGCTGAGGGCCTTTTCCCAGGCGGCCGCCACCTCAGCAGAGGATTTCTGGCGCGACTGGCCCTTGCCCGAAGAAGACATGACCGGCTTCACGAAACAGGGATAACCGATGCGGTCGCAGGCCGCCTGCAATTCTTCGAGCGACGACGCAAAAGCGTAAGGCGAAACCGGCAGCTTCAAGTCTTCCGCCGCCAGGACCCGGATGCGCTCCCGGTTCATGGTGATGTGGGCGGCGCGCGCCGTGGGGATCACGGTGGCCAGGCCATCGGCCTCTATCCGCACCAGTTCGTCGGTGGCCAGGGCTTCGATCTCCGGCACCAGAAGATGAGGTCGCTCCCGTTCCACCAGGGCGCGCAATGCTTTGGCATCGGTCATGTCGATGACATGGGCGCGATGGGCAACCTGATGTGCCGGCGCATCGGCATAGCGATCGACCGCAATGGTCTCCACCCCCAGCCGCTGCAATTCGATGACCACTTCCTTGCCGAGCTCGCCGGAGCCCAGCAGCATGACCCTGATCGCGGCCGGCGAAAGCGGCGTGCCGAGCGTCATGGTCCGTAGAGCCTCTGAAAGGCCGCGATCTGCTGGTCGCGCGCCGCCTGGCCTTCGAACCTGGCGGCATCATCCTGCATCAACACGCCCGGCGAAGCCTTCTCGACCCAGCCATGGCTGGCAGGCACCACCCAACTGGAATCGTCAAAAGTGCCGGCGGCAATGACAATGATGGGCGCGGTCGGCTCATGCCACAGCCGCGTGCCGCAGGTAGCGCAGCGCACCACATCGCTTTCCCGCCCGCTATCGGCCGTACGGCGGAAGCGCTGCACCTCGCCCGACAAATGTTCGAACGCGTCGCGGGGCGCCGTGACGATCAAGAGATTGGTGCCACCCGACATCTTCTTGCAGGCGTCGCAGTGGCAGGCATTGATGGTCTGCGGCCGTGTGTTCAGGCGATAGCGCACGGCGCCGCACAGGCAGCCGCCTTCATAGGGCGGATCGGGAATGGGCGGGCGCGCGGTCATGGTCTTCTCCCTTTTGACCGCAAGCAAATCAGGTCTGAAAAGAAACGGCCAGCCCCGATTTTGTCAGGGCTGGCCGTCGCTGCGGATAGATTTGCCTGCCATGCCTCGCCGAGGATGACCGACGCCATGCACGCGCGCAGTATTTTGCGGCCTGAGCAGGAGCGCCGAGCGACGTGTACGAACAGTACATGAGCGAAGGCGCGACGAACTCAGGACGCAAAAGACAAGCGCGTCAGTTCTTGGCGGTATCGACCAGCTTGTTCTTGGCAATCCAAGGCATCATGG
>CAYFKU010000040.1:22959-23853 GCA_964343955.1 uncultured Rhizobium sp.
CATCCGCCCCACAGGGCGTGGGCGCCCAACGCCAGCAACACGCTGATGGAAATAAAAGGCCAGCCTTCGCGGGCCAGCAGAGGGTGCGGATAGTTCATGGGATCAAGTGTAAGCGCGGTTGAGCTCCCCCGGCATTGTCCGAAGCTCAGGGGATGCCCCAAATCAAGAGGGCTGCAGCCTTCCCCTGGCGGAGAAGTTGCAGCCCTGAGGCACTGATCGGTTGAGGATCAGTTGCGGGTCTGGTCGACCAGCTTGTTCTTGGCAATCCAGGGCATCATGGCGCGCAACTTGGCGCCCACTTCCTCGATCTGGTGGGCATCGCCTAAGGCGCGGGTGGCCTTGAACGAAGCCTGGCCGGCCTTGTTCTCCAAGACCCAGTCGCGGGCGAACTTGCCCTGCTGGATGTCGGCCAGAACGCGCTTCATCTCGGCCTTGGTTTCCGACGTGATGATGCGCGGGCCGGTGACATATTCGCCATATTCGGCCGTGTTCGAGATCGAATAGTTCATGTTGGCGATGCCGCCTTCATAGATCAGGTCAACGATCAGCTTCACTTCGTGCAGGCATTCGAAATAGGCCATTTCCGGCGCGTAACCGGATTCGACCAGGGTCTCGAAGCCGCCGCGGATCAGCTCCACCAAACCGCCGCACAGCACGACCTGCTCGCCGAACAGGTCGGTTTCGCATTCTTCCTTGAAGTTGGTCTCGATCACGCCGGCGCGGCCGCCGCCAATGGCCGACGCGTAAGACAGCGCCAGGTCATGGGCATTGCCGCTGGCATCCTGATGGATGGCGATCAGGCTGGGCACGCCGCCGCCCTTCAGATATTCGCCGCGCACGGTATGGCCGGGGCCCTTGGGGGCGACCATCGCCACGTCCATGTCGGGGCGCGGC
>CAYFKU010000041.1:0-9631 GCA_964343955.1 uncultured Rhizobium sp.
GGCCGGCGCCGACCCGACAAGAAAGCCCGGCCCCCTGCCGCCCGCCGATCCCAGCCGCCGCTTTCAGGGCCCCGACCCGCTGGCCCAGGCGCTGCAAGAACTGGCCCGCCGGCGCCGGCCATAGCACCAGCCCGGAAAATCTGCGAAAACCGGCCGGATCATCGGAAGAGGAAAACCATGTCGCGCAAAGGCTGGATCGTGCTGGGCCTGGTCGTCGCGCTCGCCGCGGGCGGCGCCTGGTATTTCCTGAGCGCGCCGGGCGAAAGCGCCACGGCGGCGGACCGCCCCGGCGGCACGGGCATCACCGCGCAGGACATGACCATGGGCAATCCCAAGGCAAAGGTCGTGTTCATCGAATATGCGGCGCCCATGTGCCCGCACTGCGCCCATTTCAACAATGAGATCCTGCCGGAAATCAAAAAGACCTATATCGATACCGGCAAGGTCTTCTATGTCTTCCGTGTTTTCCCGATCGGCGCGCCCGATGGGGTCGCGGAAAAGCTGGCCCGCTGCCTGCCGCGCAGCAAATATTTCCCATTCATGGACCGGCTGTTTCGCACCCAGCAGGAATGGGACCCCGAATTCGGCGTACAGGATGTGCGCGGCGGGATACTCAAACAGGCCAAGGCGGAAGGCATGACCGAGGCACAGTTCGATGCCTGCATCGCCGACACCAAGCAGGATGCGGTGATCAACCAGGTCGCCAGCGACGGACAGGCGAAGTTCAACATCACCGGCACGCCCACCATCGTCGTGAACGGCATCAATGTCAGCCCGGGCATGGTGCCCGGCGTTGAGGAGATGAAGAAGTTTCTCGACAACGCCCTGGCGGGCAAAAATCCGGCCTAGGCCGGAAGCCTGACGCGCAGCAATCCATTCGACGGAGCATAGTTCCCATGTCGCGCAGAAGTTGGATCATTCTCGGCCTGTTCCTGGCCCTGGTCGCGGGCGGCCTCTGGTACTTTCTGGGCGGCGAAGGCGAGATGAAAAGCGTCGGCGCCCAGGGCCCCGCGCCCATTTACGAGCCGCTTCCCACCGACCACACGTCCGGCAATCCCAAGGCCAAGGTGACGCTGATCGAATATGCCTCGCCCACCTGCCCGGTCTGCGCCAACTTCATGACGAACATGTATCCGCGCCTGAAGCGCGACTATATCGACACCGGCAAGATCTTTTATGTATTCCGCACCTTCCCGCGGCTGGCGGACGATGTCGCCGCCGAGAAGCTGGCGCGCTGCATGCCGAAGGACAAATACATGGACTTCCAGGACTCGCTTTACCGCAACCAGGCCAAGTGGGATTACGAGTTCGGCATTCCCCAGCCCGATGGCGTGCATGCCGCACTGGTCGAGCTGGCGGGAGCCGCCGGCATGAGCGAGGCGGACGCCAACAAATGCATGGCCTCCAACGCCGAGGAGTCCGCCATCACCAAGGTGGGCGAGGACGGCGTGGCCAAATACAATGTCTCCGCCACGCCCACCTTTGTGATCAACGGCCAGGCCCAGGCCGGTTTCGAGGCCTTCTTCGAGCGGCTGGACGCTGCACTGGCGAAGTAGATTTTACCCACAAGCCCCTGATTCAACGGCGGTTTGAGATATTGGACCGGCGCATGATTCTCTGCCAAAAGAGAGGGCTTTTTGGGCGGAGAATCGGCTGTGCTGGGCAAGAATTTTTTGATCGTCCTGGGCTTTGTCGCCGCGACGGCGCTGGCCGGTTGCGACAAGGGCGATAAGGGCGACGGCGCCAATGCGGGTTACGAGCTGACCGCCACCGACCGCGGCCTGGGCAACAAGAACGCCAAGGTCGTGCTGATCGAATATGCCGCGCCCACCTGCCCGGTCTGCGCCAACTTCAACGAGCACACTTTTCCACAGGTAAAGGCCAAGTATATCGACACCGGCAAGATCTATTACGTCTTCCGGGTGTTCCCGCTGCGTTCGGACGACGGCCTGGCGGAAAAGATCGCCCGCTGCCTGCCTGAGGATAAGTACCTGCCGTTCATTGACCTGCTGTTCAAGAATCAACCCAAATGGGACTGGGAGTACGCATCCCAGAATCCGGCCCTGTCCACGCCCGAAGGGGTTCATGAGGGGCTGATCCTTCTGGGGCGGATTGCCGGCATGAGTGCACAGCAAGTGGACCAGTGCATGGCGAACAAGGCTGAGGATGACCGGATCAACAAGGTGGCGTCGGACGGGGAAGCCCGTTACAGCATCAATTCGACGCCCACCTTCATCTTGAACGGTGTGAAGATCGGATCGGGCAACCTTTCCTTCGAAACCATGTCGAAGCTTCTGGATGCCGAGCTGGCCAAGCAGCATTGAACCGGCGCAAAGAGACAAGAGTTAGGACACGCAGTTGAAGTTCACACGCCTCAGGCTTTCCGGGTTCAAATCCTTCGTCGAGCCGACGGAGCTGTATGTGGAGCCTGGCCTTACCGCCGTGATCGGCCCGAACGGCTGCGGCAAATCCAACCTGTTCGACGCCATGCGCTGGGTGATGGGCGAAACGCGCCCGTCATCGGTGCGCGGCAGCGAAATGGACGATGTGATCTTTGCCGGGTCCGCCGGCCGGCCCGCGCGCAATGTCGCGGAAGTCACCATCTTCATCGACAATAGCGACCGCACCGCCGGCGCGCCCTATCAGGACTGCGACACGATCGAGGTCTCGCGCCGCATCGAGCGCGAGGCGGGCAGCGTCTATCGCATCAACGGCCGCGACGTGCGCCAGCGCGACGTGCAGATCTTCTTCGCCGACGCATCTTCCGGCGCCGGTTCCACCGCCTTTGTGCGCCAGGGCCAGATCGGCCTGCTGATTTCGCAAAAGCCCCTGGCGCGGCGCGCCATTCTGGAAGAGGCGGCCGGCATCGGCGGCCTGCACCAGCGCCGGCACGAGGCAGAACTGCGCCTGCGCGCGGCCGAAACCAACCTGTCACGCCTGGAAGATGTCATCCGCGAAGTGGAAGGCCAGCTCGCCAGCCTGAAGCGCCAGGCGCGCCAGGCCTCGCGCTATCGCAATCTTTCCGGCCACATCCGCAAGGCCGAGGCGCTGGCGCATTACCTGCGCTGGACCGCGGCGGAGGCCCGCGCCGCCATCGCCGCCGAAGAACTGAGCAACGCGGCCTCTCTGGTCGCCAGCACCACCGAACTCGCCGCCAAGGCCTCGACGGTCCAGAGCGAGGCGGCGGCCGTTCTGCCGCCGCTGCGCCAGCATGAAGCCGAGCGCGCGGCAGCCCATCATCGCCTCATCGCCCAGCGCGAACAGCTCGATGCCGAGGAAACCCGTGCCCGCGAGGCAGCACAGCGCATCCGTCAACTGATCGCCCAGGCCGAAACCGACGCCGATCGCGAAAAGCTGCTGCAGCACGATGCCGACAGCGCCCTGGAAAGCCTGGGTACCGAGGCGGGCCTATTGACCGCTGCGGCCGAAAACGCGGCCGGGGATATGGCGGAAGCAGAGCGCATTTCCGCCGAGATGTCGCAGACCCTGGCGGAAACCGAAAAGCTCCTGGAACGCCTGACGTCGGAACTGGCGGAATGGAATGCCCGGAAGTCCAGCTTGGAGCGTGGCCGCAGCATGGCCTCTGCCCTGCTGGAGACCAGCAGCAGCCAGTTGACCGATGCGCAGACGCGCCTGGATGCGGCGCTGGAAGCGGCGCGCGAAGCGCCGGATGTGCATGCCGCCGAAGCGGCGACCGAAGCGGCCCGCACCGTGCGGGAAGAGACCCGCGCCACGGCTGCTGCGGCGCGCGCCCAGTTTACCGATGCCGAAAGCGCCGAATCCCAGGCGCGCGACCCCCTGGAAGCGGCGGAACGCGAAGTGCAGCGCTTGTCCGCCGAAGTGAAGGCATTGAGCGAGCTTCTGCATCCGGAAGGCGAAGGCCTGTTCCCGCCGCTGGTCGATGCGGTGACGGTGCAAGGCGGCTATGAAGCCGCGCTTGCGGCCGCGCTGGGCGACGACCTGCAGGCGCCGCTCGACAATTCCTCGCCCCATCATTGGCGCGACCTGGGCGCCTTTGACTTCGATCCGGCGCTGCCCGAAGGCGTCAAGGCGATGAACGAGTATGTCAAGGCGCCGGCCGCGCTGGATCGCCGCCTGGCGATGACCGGCCTTGTGTTCCCCGACCAGGGCGCGCTGCTGCAGTCGCAGCTCAAGCCCGGCCAGCGGCTGGTCTCGGCGCGCGGCGATGTCTGGCGCTGGGATGGTTTCGTTGCCTCCGCCGACGCGCCCTCGGTCTCGGCCGTGCGCCTGGCCCAGCGCAATCGCCTGACCGCGCTGGAAAGCGAAGTCGAAGTCGCCAGACAGGCGCGCGCCGCCCGCTTCGCCGATTATTCCGCCGCCAAGGACGCCCGCGAAGCCGCGCGCGAAGTCTGGCGCAATGCCGAGGCCCAGGAGCGCGCCGCCGAACAGGGCCTCATCGCCGCCCAGGACCAGGCCACCCGCGCCGCCCGCGCCGCCGCCGAACGCGCCAGCCAACTGGCTTCGCTGGAAGCGGAAATCCGCCGCCTTACCCAGTCGGTGGAAGCGGCCCAGGACTCACTGCGCCAGGCCGTTAGCGGCCTGGAAGAATTGGGCGATGGCGCGCTTCTGACCCAGAGCGTCGCCGAGGCGCGTGAGAAAACCGTCGAGGCGCGCGGCGCGGCCGGCGAAGCGCGCGGCAATCTGGAAGGGCTGCGGCGCGAAGGCGAGGCCCGCGCCCGCCGGCTGGCCGCCATCGCCGAGGAACAGGGGCGCTGGAATGTCCGCAAGGCCGATGCCGAAAAGCATATCGCCGAACTGACACGCCGCCAGGAGGAACTGGCCGGCGAACTGGCCGCCGCCGAACAGGTGCCGGAACAGATCGCCGAAAAGCGCAATGCGCTGCTGGACGCCATCACCACCGCGGAAGCCGAACGCAACGAAGCCAGCGACCGCCGCCAGCAGGCAGAAACCATGCTGGCCGAGGCCGACAAGGAGGCCAGGGCCGCCGATCAGATGCTGTCGAGCGCCCGCGAGGAACGCGCGCGCGCCCAGGCCCTTTCGGAAGCTGCCGCCCAGCGGATCGAGGAATTGAAGACTCGCATCCAGGACGAACTGGAATGCGCGCCTTCCGATCTGGCGGAACGCGCCGAGATCAAGCCCGAGGAAGAGCTGCCGCCGCTGGAACAGGCGGAAAAGCGCGTCGAGCGCCTGAAGCAGGAGCGCGAACAGCTTGGCGGCGTCAATCTGCGGGCCGAGGAAGAAGCGGCCGAGCAGGAAGCACGCATGACCACGCTGGTCGCCGATCGCGACGACCTGGTCGGCGCCATCGAAAAGCTGCGCCGCGGCATCCAGAGCCTGAACAAGGAAGGCCGCGAGCGCCTGCTCGCCTCGTTCGAAAAGGTCAATGCCAACTTCCAGCAGCTCTTCACCAAGCTGTTCGAGGGCGGCGAAGCCAAGCTGACCTTCACCGAATCCGAAGACCCGCTGGAAGCGGGGCTGGAAATCTTCGCCCGCCCGCCGGGCAAGCGGCTGCAGTCGCTGGCGCTGCTGTCGGGCGGCGAGCAGGCGCTGACCGCCATGGCGCTGATCTTTGCCGTGTTCCTGGTGAACCCCGCCCCTGTCTGCGTGCTGGACGAAGTGGACGCCCCGCTGGACGACGCCAATGTCGAGCGTTTCTGCAACATGCTGAACGAGATGACCAAGCTGTCGGGCACCCGCTTCCTGGTCATCACCCACCATGCCCTGACCATGAGCCGGATGGACCGCCTGTTCGGCGTCACCATGGCCGAGCGCGGCGTCAGCCAGCTCGTGTCGGTCAGCCTGGCGGAAGCCGAGAAGATCGCAGCCGAGTGACAGCCGCAGGCTTCGGCAAGCGTCCGGGCCGTTTTTGCCGGGATGGGAGAGATTCGGCCCAACCCTTGGGGGTGCCTGCCAAATCCCGCGCGACATAATGCGCGACCATGATTTTCCGCTGAAAAATCAATTGTTTGCAGGCACCTGTCATTCTTGACACCCAAAGGGGGCGAACATATGGTCCGCCCGCCTTCGACGCGCCGAAGGCCCGGTTTTGTGCGGTTTTTCGGACTTTGGGAGACGATTTTGGCGGCTCCGGACCCCGACAGGCTGAACGCGCTGGGCAAAAGGCTCGACGAGCTCCAGACCAGACAGGCGGCCGGCATTAAGCGTGCGCCGCCATCGCAGTCGGGGATCGCATTCCGCTTCGCCACCGAACTGGTGGCGGCGCTGGTAGTGGGGGGCGGCCTGGGATGGGGTATCGACTGGCTGTTCGGCCATTTCGGTTTTCACACCCGCCCGGTCTTCCTGGTTCTGTTTTTTGTCGTGGGCATCGCCGCGGGGATCCGCAACGTGATGCGCGCGGCAAGCGAGATCAACGCCGAGATCGCCAAAGTGCGCAGCTCGGATGCCGATGCCGGCGAGGAGAGATAGTCCGTGGCACTGAACCCGATGCATCAGTTCAGCATCAAGCCGCTCGTCGCCGAGCCGCTGTTCGCCATTGCCGGTCATCCCATCTATTTCACCAATCAGGCGCTCCTGATGGTCATCGTGGTGCTTGCCACTTCGCTGTTCCTGGTCCTGTCGGTGAAGCCGAACCGGCTGGTGCCCACCCGCGGCCAGTCCATGGCGGAAATGTCCTATGAATTCGTCGCCAACATGATTCATTCGGCGACCGGGGAAGACGGCCTGAAATTCTTCCCCTTCGTCTTCACGCTGTTCATGTTCGTGCTGTGCTGCAACTTCTTCGGCATGGTGCCGGGCAGCTTCACCGTCACCAGCCAGATCGCCGTTACCCTGGCCCTGGCCTGCCTGGTGATGCTGGTGGTGATCCTGACCGGCTTCGCCAAGCATGGCATCCGCTTCTTCATGCTGTTCGTGCCGAAGGCGCCGATTTACATCCTGCCGCTGCTGGTGGTCATCGAAGTGATCTCCTTCTGCTCGCGCCCGATCAGCCTCTCGGTCCGTCTCTTCGCCAACATGCTGGCCGGCCATACGCTGCTGGCCGTGTTCGCCGGCTTCGTGGTGTCGCTGGGCGCCGCGGGCGGCGTTCTTTCGGCGCTCTCCATCGCGCCGATGGCCCTGATTGTCGGCATCATGCTGCTGGAGCTGCTGGTCGCCTTTCTGCAGGCCTATGTGTTCGCGATCCTGACCTGCATCTATCTGAACGAAGCACTTCACCTCCACGATCACCACTAACACCTACACCTGGAAGGAAATTAAAATGGACGTTCAAGCTGCGAAGATGATCGGTGCGGGCATCGCCTGTATCGCCCTGGTCGGCGCCGGCATCGGCATCGGCAACGTGTTCGGCTCCTACCTGTCGGGCGCGCTGCGCAATCCGGGCGCCGCCGCGACCCAGACCACCAACCTGCTGCTGGGCTTCGCGCTCTGCGAAGCGACCGGTCTGTTCGGCCTGGTCGTCGCCCTGATCATCCTGTTCGGCTAAGCCGTGCAGGAACACGAGGCCACCACCGAAGGCACGGAAGCCAAGCACGAAGGCGGCTTCCCGCCCTTCGACACGACCACCTTTCCCAGCCAGCTTTTCTGGCTGGCGGTCACCTTTGCCTTCCTGTTCACGGTGCTGTGGCGCGTGGCGGGCCCGCGTATCAATTCCGCGATCACCAGCCGGAGGGGCGCCATCAACGGCGCCATCGCCGAGGCCGGCAAGGCCCGTGCCGATGCGGAAAATGCGCAAGCCCAGTATGAAGCCGCTCTCGGCGCGGCGCGCGCCAGGGCCAATGCCCTGGCAGAGGAAACCCGCCAGAAGCTGAATGCCGAAATCGCCCGGGCCAAGGCGGAAGCCGATGCCAGGGCGCATGAGGCCATGGCAGCCGCGGATGCCCGCATCAATGCGACGCGCGAGACGGCCAAGGCGGCCGTGGGCGTGGCGGCGCGCGACGCGGCCATCGCGATTGTCGAGCGGCTGACCGGCGACAAGGTGTCGGCCGACGAAGCGGCGCAGGCACTAGGACAGTAAGATGGAAATGCTTCACGAGCCGGAATTCTGGGAAGCGGTCGGCTTTGTGCTGGTCGTCGCCATTCTGCTCTGGAAAGGCGTGCCCGGCATGGTCGGCAAGATGCTGGACCAGCGTTCCGCGGTGATCGCCGCCGAGCTGGAGGAAGCCAAGCGCCTGCGCGCCGAGGCCGCCGCCCTGCTCGCGGACTATCAGAAGCGCGCAGCGGGCGCGGAAGCCGAAGCCCGCGGCATCGTCGATGCCGCCACGGCGGACGCCGCCCAGTTCCAGAAGGACGCCCGCGCAGCCCTGGAAGCCCAGATCGCCCGCCGCGCCGCCGCGGCCCAGGAAAAGATCGCCCAGGCCGAAGCCGCCGCCCTGAACGAAATTCGGGGCCTGGCCGCCGACGCCGCCGTGGGCGCCGCCCAGAAGCTGATTGCCGCCCGCCTGGACGAACAGCGCGCCAGCGGTTTGATCGCCGACAGCATCAAGGGCCTGGGCGAAAAGCTGAACTGAATAATCGGTGGGGTAACAAACCGGAAAACGGGCGGTGGTATTGCCACCGCCCTTTTCATTTGGCCCACCTTTTCATTTGGCCCAAAGGCCTCAGGCCTTTTCCGGATAGACCACGCGCAGATGCAGCTCCTTGAGCTGCTTCTGGTTTGCCGGGCTGGGCGCGTTCATCAACAGGTCCTGCGCCGACTGGGTCATCGGGAACATGGTGACTTCGCGCAGATTCTCCTCGCCCGCCAGCAGCATGACGATACGGTCGATGCCGGGCGCGGTGCCGCCATGCGGCGGGGCGCCATAGCGGAAGGCATTGAGCATGCCCTTGAACTTTTCCTCGGTCTCCGCGCGGGCATAGCCGGCGATCTCGAAAGCCTTCAGCATCACATCCGGATCGTGGTTGCGGATGGCGCCGCTCGACAGCTCATAGCCGTTGCAGACGATGTCATACTGATAGGCCTTGAGGCCCAGGATCGTGTCGTTGTCGTTCTTGTCCAGCGCGAGGAATTTCTCACGGTCGAACTGCGGCATCGAGAAGGGATTATGGGAGAAGTCGATCTTCTTCTCGTCCTCGTTCCATTCATACATCGGGAAATCGACGATCCAGCAGAATTTGTATTCGTCATTGCTGATCAGACCCAGTTCGCGGCCCAGGCGGATGCGCGCCTGGCCGGCAAGATTGGCGGCGCGGTCGGATTTGGCGTCAGCCGAGAAGAACAGCGCATCGCCGGCCTTCACGCCCGCAAGCCTGGCCATGTCGGCCAGGGCCGCGCCGGTGACGAATTTGGCGATCGGGCCCTTGCCCACCAGCGCGCCATTTTCCTCTTCGAACTGGATGTAACCCAGGCCGGCGGCACCTTCGCCGCGGGCCCATTCGTTCAGCTTGTCGAAAAAGCTGCGCGGCTGATGCGCGGCGCCGGGCGCCGGAATGGCGCGCACGGTCTTGTTCTTGAAGGCTTTGAACTCCACCTCGGCGCGGCCGAATATCTCGGACACATCCACGATCTCGATCGGATTGCGCAGGTCGGGCTTGTCGGTGCCGTATTTCAGCATCGCCTCGGCAAAGGGAATGCGCGGGAACTGGTCCGGCGGTGTTACCTTCTTGCCGTTCGCAAATTCCTCGAATACGCCGGCCAGCACCGGGGCGACGGCATTGAAGACATCGTCCTGGGTGACATAGCTCATCTCCAGAT
>CAYFKU010000041.1:9641-12986 GCA_964343955.1 uncultured Rhizobium sp.
TCGAAGCCCGCCACCATGATGAGCTGCTTGAACTGCTGCGGCGCCTGCGGCAGGGCATAGAACTGGCCGGGATAACGGCGCGACGGCACCAGGAAGTCGCGCGCGCCTTCGGGCGAGGACGCGGTCAGGATCGGGGTCTGGAATTCGGTAAAGCCCTGGGCCGTCATGCGGCGGCGCAGGCTTGTGATGATATTGGCGCGCAGCATGATGTTCTTGTGAAGACGCTCGCGGCGCAGGTCCAGGAAGCGATAGGTCAAACGCGTGTCTTCCGGATAGTCATGATCGCCGAATACCGGCAGCGGCAATTCCTGGGCCCTGCCCTGAACCGTGGCTTCCTCGATACGCAGCTCCACTTCCCCGGTGGGCAGGTCCGCGTTCACCGTTTCCGGCGTGCGCGCCACCACCTTGCCGGTCAGGGTCAGGACCCATTCCGAACGTGCCGCATCCACAATCGCAAACGCCGCCGCATCCGGCTCGATCACGCATTGGGTGAGGCCGTAATGGTCGCGCAGGTCGATGAAGATCAGGCCGCCATGATCGCGCCGGCGATTGACCCAGCCCGACAGGCGGACGGTCTGTCCGACATCGGCTTTGCGAAGCTGGCCGCAGGTGTGGGTGCGATAGGCGTGCATGGCTTAAAATCCGTGGGAAAGACGGGGTTTTTGGCGCTTTATCCGGGGCCGGTCAAGGCCGCCCGCCCCGGGGCATTCTGGCGGGTTTTTCGCCGGCCCAAGGCCGGTTAACGTGGCCCATCGACAAGGGAATCGTCATGAAATCCGCCGCCGCTTTCGCTTGCCTGCTGGGCCTTGCCCTGCCGGCCGCCGCCCAGCCCAGGCCGCATAACATCATCATCTTCGTGGCGGACGGGCTGCGCTATGGCAGCGTCGAGCCCGGCAACATGCCCAACCTGTCCGCGCTGAAGGCCGAGGGCGTGGATTTCACCAACAGCCATTCGCTGTTCCCCACCATCACCACGGTGAATGCCAGCGCCATCGCCACCGGCCATTATGTCGGCGACACCGGCAATTTCGGCAATACGATCCATACCGGCGTGCCGATGGCGAGCGCCAAGGGCAGCACCATCGCGGGGCTGGAAAACAACGCCGTGCTGGCCGAGATGAACGAGAAATTCGGTGGCAATTACCTGAACGAGGAAAGCTTGATCGCGCGGGCCCGGGCGCAAGGCTTCTCAACCGCCGTCATCGGCAAGCTGGGGCCGACGCGCATCCTGGATTCCACCGCCGCTGCCGACGGCAGCCAGACCCTGATCCTGGATGACGATACCGGCCACAAGAAGGACATCGCCCTGCCCGGCTGGTTCACCGCCGGGATGAAGAAAGCCTTTCTCAGCGCCGCGGCGCCCGATTCCCAAGTGCCGAACATTCCCCAGGAAGTCTGGCAGATGAAGGCGGCGACCCGGATCGTGCTGCCCCACTTCAAGGAGAGCGGCAAGCCTTTCGCCATGCTGTTCTGGTCGCGCGATCCCGATGTCAGCCAGCACAATACAAACGACAGCCTTGGCGAGACCGTGCCGGGCATCAACGGGCCGTCCGGCAAGGCGGGGACGCGCAATGCCGACACCATGCTGGGTGAATTGCGCCAGGCATTGCGGGATCAGGGACTGGAAGACACCACCGACATATTCGTCACCGCCGATCATGGTTTTGTCACGGTAGACCATGCCAGCAAGACCAGTCCCTCCGCCAGGGACGGCCAGACCGCGCCCGGCTTTCTGACGGCAGACCTGGCGCAGGCGCTGAACCTGCCCAAGATAGACGGCAACAGGCTGGGCGCCGACCAGCAGAAACCCGAAGTCATTGTCGTGGACAATGGCGGCGCTGACCTGATCTATCTGCCGGAAAAAAGCGCCAGAAGCCTGGCGGGCAATATCGTCAAATTCCTCACCACGCAGGACTATGCCGGCGCGGTCTTCGTGAACGACAAGCTGGGCAAGTTTCCCGGCGCCCTGTCAATGAGCGATGTCAATCTGGTCGGCTCGGCCCGGACACTCCAGCCTTCCATCTATGTCAGCTTCCGCAGCGCCGCGACCTGCGATCAGGCCCTGCAATGCGCGGTGGGCGTGCACGACACGGCGCGCGGCAATGGCCAGGGCAGCCATGGCTCGCTGTCGCGGGCCGAGACACGCAATTTCATGGCGGCGGTTGGCCCCAGTTTCAAACGGGCCTATGCCGATCCCGCGCCCATTTCCAATGCCGATATCGCGCCGACCCTGGCCCATATCGCCGGGATCGAACTGCCCGCCAAGGGCAAGCTCAAGGGCCGGGTCATCGCGGAAGCCCTGAAAGGCGGCGCCGAGGTCAATTTCGCCCGCCACACCATCCAGTCAGCGCCGGCCGAGAATGGGGCGCGCACCATCCTGAACTACCAGCAGGTGGGCGAGCAGCGCTATTTCGACGCCGCGGGCTTTGACGGAAAGGCTGTCGGCCTGACCCCGCCCTGATCTTTACCGGCATTTTTGCGCCTTTCATGACGAAAAATCCCCATTTTTCGGTCGAATCCGCTATGCACGGACCATGAGAATTGTTGAGACCAATGAGGCCCTGACGGCCTTTGTGGAGGAACTGTCGCATGCGCCCTATCTGGCGCTGGACACCGAATTCCTGCGCGACCAGACCTATTACCCCAAGCTCTGCCTTATCCAGGTGGCGGCGCCGGGCATCGAAGGCATCATCGACCCGCTCGCCGCTGGCATCGACCTGGCGCCTTTCTATGCCCTGATCGCGCGGCCGGAAGTGGTCAAGGTGATGCACGCGGCGCGTCAGGATATCGAAATCTTCTTCCTGCAGGGCGGCGTGCTGCCCGATCCGCTGTTCGACACCCAGATCGCGGCGATGGTGGCGGGGTTCGGCGACGCGGCATCCTATGAAACACTGGCGCGCAAGATCGCGCATGTGGAGATCGACAAATCCGCGCGCTTCACCGACTGGAGCCATCGGCCGCTTTCCAGGCGCCAGCTCGAATATGCCTTGGCCGATGTCACGCATCTGCGCGTGATTTATGAATGGCTGAAAGCGCGACTGGAAAAGACCGGCCGCACATCGTGGGTCGCCGAGGAAGTGGCCGCGCTGCAGGATCCCGCGCTTTACAGGCTCGATCCGGACCAGGCCTGGAAGCGCCTCAAGCCGCGCACCAGCAACAAGCGTTTTCTGGCGGTTCTGGCGGCATTGGCCGCATGGCGCGAACGCGAAGCCCAGGCGCGCGACATTCCCCGTGGGCGCGTCTTGAAAGACGAGGCCCTGACCGAGATCGCGGCCCATCCGCCCGAGACTCCGGAAGCGCTGGAGCGCATCGGCGCGGTGCCCAAGGGCTTTGCCGGTTCCAGGA
>CAYFKU010000041.1:12996-16619 GCA_964343955.1 uncultured Rhizobium sp.
GTTCCAGGATGGGCAAGGGCCTGATGGAAGCGATTTTGGCCGGCGGCTCGGCGCCGCCGCCGGATGGCGCGGTGGGCGAAAATCGCCAGCGCCGCCGCCGCGAGCCTTCCCCCTCGGTGGTGGATCTGCTCAAGACGCTTCTGCGGCTGCGCGCCGAAGCCGCCCATGTCGCGCCGCGGTTGATCGCCAATGCGGATGAAATCGAACGGCTGGCCGCCGGCGAAGATGACGGCCTGCCGTCGCTGCACGGCTGGCGCCATGACGTGTTCGGCAAGGATGCCATCGCCCTGCGCAAGGGCGAACTGGCGATCGCCGTAGAAAATGGCGAAGCTGTTGTTGTGGAGTTAGAGGAGGAACAAGAATGAAAAAGATTTTGACCCTGGCGCTGCTGGTTTCCGGCGCAACCGTTTCCAATGCCCAGACACCACAGCCGGCCGACTGGGTCATCCTCAACTTCAGCGCACCGATCAACAAGCCGGCCGAAGTGGCCTGGCAGCGGGTGGGCGGCAATGACTGGTGCGGTATCGCCAAATTCCTGGATGTGAAGGGCTGCACCATCAATTCGGGCAAGGGCGAGCTGGGCTCGATCCGCACCATCGACACCGGAACCGCCGTGGTGGTGGAGAATGTCGTGGCGCGAACGCCCCTCTCCTATACCTATGCCCAGCCCTTCATGCCGGTTTTCTATCACGGCACCCTGGCGGTGGAGCCGGTGGATGCCACCCATTCCCGGCTGGTCTATAGCCTGATCTGGAACCAGAACGGTTTGCCCGACGCCGCCGCCCGCAAGGCCGCGGTCGATGGCCGCAAGGTTCGCTTCCAGGCGGCGGTGGACAAGATGGCGGCGGCGGCAAACGCGCCCTGAGGGGCGCGGGTCTTTCGGCCGCCGGGTTCGTCGCGCCTTCGCTCGCGTACGTCTTGTACGCGTCGATTGGCGCTTCTGCCCATTGACCGAAACCCCTCGCGCCCAACCGGGCAGAGTGATCAGGCCTCGTCGAGATTGACCGACCCGGTCAGCAGATCCGGCTCGGCCGGCTCGTTGGGATCGTAGGGGTCCTCGTCGGCCGACAGTTCTTCCGACGGATTTGGGACATCGAAGCCCGACGGCGGCATTGCTTCCAGGAAGCCGGCCGCCTTGAGCTCGTCCAGGCCGGGCAGATGCGCGACGCTCTCCAGGCCGAACTGGGACAGAAATGCCTCGGTGGTGCCATAGGTGACGGGGCGGCCGGGGGTGCGCTTGCGCCCCCGGATCTTGATCCAGCCGATCTCCATCAGCATGTCGATCGTACCCTTGGACATGGCGACGCCGCGAATATCCTCGATCTCGGCGCGGGTGACGGGCTGGTGATAGGCGATGATGGCCAGGGTTTCGATCGCGGCCTTGGACAGGCGCTTCTGTTCCGGCTGTTCCTTCCGCAGCAGGAAGGCCAGATCGCTGGCGGTGCGGAACTGGTATTTTCCGGCAACACAACAAAGGTTTACGCCGCGCTTCTCATAAATCTCCTGAAGCGATTTCAGCAGACCCGGCACATCCGCGCCTTCCGGCAGGGATGTTGACAACGCCTTCTGGTCCAGCGGCTCGGCGGCGGCGAACAGAAGCGCCTCCACCATCCGCAGATGTTCGGGATTGGCGGCCGGTTCGCTGCTGGCGTCCATATGGTCTTCGATCGTGGCAATCATGTTGGCTACGCTGCTCATCCCTTAAGCTCCCGGGGCGGCCTGCGCCGTCCCATCCCCCGTCGTTACCGTGACATGGCGGTCCCGGACAAAAATGTCCGCGAAGGGCGCCATCTGCTGGAGCTCCACCTTGCCGTCCCGCGCCAGTTCCAGGCAGGCCAGCAGGGTCGAGGCCAAGGCCGAGCGGCGCCTTGTGCCGCCCGACCATTCGAAGGGCAAGAGCCTGGTCAGGGCGCTCCAGTCCGAGATCTTGCCCAGCATCCGCTCCAGCCGCTCCCGCGCCTCCTCGATATGGAGAACCGGCGCCATCTGGGGGCGATAGGCCTTGCCGCCCAGCTTGCGCACCCGGTCGGTGGCATAGGCATTGAGCAGGTCGTAAAGCGTGTCTTTGTAGGTGCGCAGCTTGATGACATTGACGGGTTCTGGATCGCCGCGGCCGAAGACGTCGCGGTCCAGCCGCTCGCGCCCCATCAGGCGCGTGGAGGCGGCCCGCATGGCGTCCAGCCGCTGCAGGCGCCAGCGCAGGCGGGTTGCCATTTCATCGGCGGTGGGTTCGCCATTGGGACCCTTTTCCTGCGGCAGGATCAGGCGCGATTTCAGATAGGCCAGCCAGGCCGCCATCACCAGGTAATCGGCCGCAAGCTCCAGGTTCAGCTTCTTGGCGCTCTCGATGAATTCCAGATACTGCTCGGCCAGCTTCAGGATGGAGATCCTGGCGATATCCACCTTCTGATTGCGCGCCAGGGTCAGGAGCAGGTCGAGCGGGCCTTCGAACCCGTCAACCGTCACGGTCAGCGCCTGGTCGTCGGCATAGATCGCCGTGGACTCGAATTCGTCGAAACTTTCGGCCTGTTCGGCGCTCATGCCACCTCTCCCAGCAGGCCCGCCAGCCGCCGCTCCGCGGCCTCGGCATCGAAAGGCGCCGGGGCCGACAGCTGCGCCAGCGCCTGCTCACTGCGCTTCAGCGCAGGTCCCTTCAATTCCGACACAACAGAAGCCACGCTTCGCATCTCGTCCATATCCCCGTTGCAGTGGAGCGCCAGGTCGCAGCCCGCGAAAAGGGCCAACCTGGCACGCACCGAAAGAGGCCCGTCGAGCGCCTTCATGGAGAGGTCGTCCGACATCAAAAGCCCGTCAAATCCTATCTCACCGCGTATCACATCCCGAATGACTTTGGGGCTGGTGGTCGCAGGCCGCTGTGGATCAATCGACTCATAGACGACATGGGCGGTCATCGCGATCGGGCACAGGGACAGGCTGCGGAAGGTGACAAAATCGCTGGCTGACAGTTCCTCGGCCGGGGCCGAGACCCTGGGCAGCGCCAGATGGCTGTCGGCCCCTGCCCGGCCATGGCCGGGAATATGCTTCATCACCGGCAGGACGCCGCCATCCAGCAGGCCTTCGATCTGGGACCGGCCCAGGTCAATGATGGTGGCCGGGTCATGGGCAAAAGCCCTGTCGCCGATAATGTCATTGGCGCCCGGGACCGGCACATCCAGCACGGGCAGGCAATCCACATTGATGCCCAGGCTTGCCAGGTCATGGGCGATCAGGCGGGCGTTGAGATAGCAGGCCTCGCGGGCGCCTTGCGGGTTATCCACAGCCAGCGCCCCGAAGTGGGCCGCCGGCGGGCGCGCGCGCCACTGAGGCGGCTTGAGCCGCGCCACCCGTCCACCTTCCTGGTCGATCAGCACCGGGGCCCGATCATCCTGCACCGTATCGCGCAATTGTTTAACCAGATCGGCGACTTGGGCTGAGTCGCTGATATTCCGGGCGAAGAGAATAAAGCCCCAGGGCTTCACTTCGCGGAAGAAGTCCTTCTCCGCCGCCGACAGTTGGGTGCCGGCGCAGCCATAGATGGCGCGTGATCGCATGCGATGTTCCTAGGGCAGACTAGCGTCCAAGTATACAGGCGCCGCCGTCGGCCTTGAGCCGGTCACAGAGGG
>CAYFKU010000041.1:16629-23436 GCA_964343955.1 uncultured Rhizobium sp.
CGCCCAGGCCGCCGATCCGCAGGCGGTACCAGGTGCCCTTTTCGCCCAGGTCGGCCCGCTGGACATCCTCGGAATAGCCGGCCAGCAGCGCCGCATGCCGGCGCTTGTAGTCGGTCCAGGCGGTCTGGGCATCGGCCTGCGATTTGAACGAGCCGATCTGAAGGGCGAAGCCGCCGCCGGTCGCTGGCTTGGCCGGCGCCGCAGCGGGCGCTGCCGCCGCCGGCTTGGCTGCGGGAGGCGCCGGGGGCGCGGCCACTTTGGGTGACGCGGCTGGGGCGGGCGCGGGATTGGGCGCAGCCGATTCCACCGGCTGTGCCGGCTTGGGTGCCGGCTCCGGCTTGGGTGCGGCCTGCTGCGGGGGAGTGGCATCCGCGGCCTCGTCATCGGGCGGGACAGGCTGCTCATAAATCTTGAAGCCCTGATAGGGGACCGTGCCATCGGCCGAAGCCGGCGGGGCGACCCGTTCAGGCCCGGAGGCTGCCGTCAGCACAGGGGTTTCGCCCCGCCCCCGCGCCACGCCCTGCGTATAGGCCAGCCACACCACACCGGCGAACATGGCCAATACCAGCAGCGCCAGCACGATCAGCAGCGGCAGGCGGGAGCCTTCAACGTCCTCATCATCCTCGGCGCCGTCAAAAACCCGCGCTTCATCGCTGGGCTCATAGACGCCGCGATCATATTTGGCCATGACGCTTTCCCGAATCTCAGGACCGTAGATTAACATCAGCGGTCCTGAGATTCATGCCCCCTTCGCATCGCGCAGCGCAAGCGCCGCTCCAGGCGCCCGTCCCCGGGCCGCGGGAATGCCCGCCTATGCCGGTTTCATAGCTGGATCTGCGTCCTGAAGACCCGCTCATATTCCGCCAGCGCGAAACGGTCGGTCATGCCGGCGATATAGTCCCGCGCCACAGTACCGGGCGCGGCGGCGCGGGCGGCAGCGGCCCAGTCATCCGGCAGCAGCGCCGGTTCGGCGACAAAGGCCTTATAGAGATCGGTGACCAGGCCTTGCGCACGGGTCATGGAGGCCGTCACCCGCTCATGCCGGTACATATTGGCCATCTGAAAGGCCTTGAGCGCCTTCAGCCGCTCGAACAGCGCCGGCGAGAAGGCGGCGGTCGCCCGCCCCGCCCCGCGCACCGCGGCGGCGCTGGATAACGTCTGGAGATTGGCGCGGGTTGTCGCCAGCACATCTTCCATCAGCTCGCTCATCAGCGTGCGCATCAGTTCGCCGATAAAGCGCGACAGTTCGATCCGGCCATGGCGGGCCAGCACGCCTTTGACATGATCGCCGGCCAGCGGCGCCTCGGTGAGATCGGCGATGGTGAAAATGCCCGCGCGCAGGCCATCGTCGATGTCATGGCTGACATAGGCGATATCGTCGGCCAGCGCGGCGAGCTGGGCTTCCAGGCCCGACCAGCTCGACAATTCCAGCGACCAGCGCCTGTCGAAGCTTGCGATGGGTCCGGGCAAGGGCGGCAACAAAGGCCCATTGTGCTTGACCAGCCCTTCCAGGGTTTCCCAGGTCAGGTTCAGGCCGTCGAAATCGGCGTAGCGATGTTCCAGCCTGGTCACCAGACGCAGCGCATGGGCATTGTGATCGAAGCCACCGATGTCTTTTGTCGCCGCATCCAGCGCATCCTCGCCGGCATGGCCGAAGGGCGTATGGCCCAGGTCGTGCGCCAGAGCCACCGTCTCGGCCAGGTCTTCGTCGGCCGCCAGAGTGCGCGCCAGGCTGCGCGCGAGCTGCGCCACTTCCAGCGAGTGGGTCAGGCGCGTGCGGTAATAATCGCCTTCATGCTGCACGAATACCTGGGTCTTGTGCTTCAGGCGGCGGAAGGCGGTGGAATGGATGATGCGGTCGCGGTCGCGCGAATAGCAGGAACGGGTGGCGCTTTCGCGTTCCGGATAGAAACGACCCCGCGACGTCCGGGGGCTTGCGGCATAGGACGCATGGGTTCCGGACGGGATCACGACCGGACCAAGCAGCCTGCCGGCCGCTTCCACGGCTGAAAGACCCGAACCGGAATCAGGGGTGTTGGTTTCGGCCATTGCCGGGACTACATAGAGGGAAAGCCCCAAACCGCAAGACCAGCCTGACCGCCATGCCCGCATCGCCCGTGACCATTTCCGACCGCGCCGCCCGCCGGATCGCAGAGATTTTGAAAGCCGAGGCCCAGCCCAGCGCCCTGCGGGTCGCGGTGACCGGCGGCGGCTGTTCCGGGTTCCAGTATAATTTCGCCCTGGACGAGGCGCAGCTTGACGAGGACCTGGTGGTCGAGAAGGACGGCGCCCGGGTGCTGATCGATCCCGTTTCGCTGGATTTCCTGAACGGCGCCGAGATCGACTTCACCGACGACCTGATCGGCCAGGCCTTCAAGGTCAACAATCCCAACGCCACCGCCTCATGCGGCTGCGGCACGAGTTTTTCGGTTTGAAAATCGCGACCTGGAACGTCAATTCCATCAAGGCCCGGCTGGATCCGGCGCTGGCCTGGCTCGCACAGGCCAAGCCGGATGTCGTGTGCCTTCAGGAAATCAAATGCGTGGACGAAAATTTCCCGCGCGAGGCTTTCGAAAGCCTGGGCTATAATTGCGCCGTACACGGACAAAAATCCTATAACGGCGTCGCCATCCTGTCCCGGCGGCCGATCGAGGATGTCACCCCCCGCCTGCCCGCGCCCGATGGCGTGCTGGACGAACATTCCCGCTATCTGGAAGCGGTGGTCACCGGCGAGAAAGGCATTGTGCGGGTGGCGTCAATCTATGCCCCCAACGGCAATCCGCACCCCGGCCCCAAATTCGACTACAAGCTGGCCTGGCTGGAAAGGCTGCGCCTGCACGCCAGGAGGCTGCTGAAGACCGAGGAGCCGGTGGTGCTTCTGGGCGACTACAATATCATTCCGGAGGACAAGGATGCCGCCAAACCCAAGGCCTGGGTGAAGGACGCGCTGTTCCAGCCGGAATCCAGGGCCGCCTACAGGCGGCTGCTCAATCTGGGCTATACGGACGCGATCCGCGCCAGGCATCCGGAAGCCGGCCTCTATACCTTCTGGGATTATTTCGGGTCGTGGGAGCGGAATAACGGCATCCGCATCGACCATGTCCTGCTGTCGCCCCAGGCCGCCGACCGGTTAACCGCCGTCGGCATCGACAAGGATGTGCGCGGGGCAAGCGAGAAGCCCTCCGACCACGTCCCCGTCTGGTGCCGGCTCAATATTTGAAACCCTTTCCACCGTCTTCTTGCCGCAATCTCGGTTATAGTGCCGCCCTCATGAAACCGGCCCTGCTGCCTCTGCTGCCCCTGCCCCTGTTCGGGCTGTTAGTTTTGCCGGCCCTGGCCGGTGAAAAGCGCGTCTTTCGCATCGACAGCCTGATTGCCAGCCAGAAGGGCGGCGCGATCGAGCTGCAGGCCAAGGGAGCGGTACACTCCGGCGGATGGAGCAAGCCCCGGCTGCGGGTGGTGCATAATGACGGCAAGCTGGTGACGGTGGAGTTCCTGGCGACGCCGCCGCCGTCGGACATGACAGTCATCGACGCCCTTGTGCCGGTGAGCGCGGCCACGGAACTGAAAGGCCGCGCCACGTCGGTGCGCGTGCAGGCCGACCAGAACGAGGTTACCTCCCAGGTCTTGCGCTAGCGCGCGACCGGGAAAAACCGGAATCGACATTCCGGCAGGCCCCGCGCCCAAAGATCGATCATCCTCTGGTTTTCCCCGCACCGCTCCGTCACACTCGCGGTTCGCTTTTCTTCATTCGGGGCCGCATGCAAATTGACGTCATCTCAGACAGTGTCTGTCCCTGGTGCTTCATCGGCAAGCGCCGCCTGATGCGCGCCATGGCCATGCGGCCGCAGATTCCATTCGACGTGAAGTGGCGGCCCTATCGCCTGGATCCCACGATCCCTGCCGGTGGCGCCGACCGGAAAGCCTATATGCGGGCCAAATTCGGCGATGACCCCATGAAGATCTTGGAGATGCAAAAGCTGATCGCCGCCGAGGGCGCGAAGGAAGGGATCGAATTCGACTTCGGGTCCATCGAGCGGCGGCCCGACACGCTGGATTCGCACCGGCTGATCCGCTGGGCCGAGGCCAATGGCGTACAGGATGACGTGGTGGAACGGCTGTTCATCGCCTATTTCGAGAATGGCGAGGATATCGGCGACATCCGCGTGCTGGCCGACATTGCCGATGTCTGCGGCATGGACGGCGTGGAAATCGCCCAGCGGCTGGAAAGCGACGAGGACCGCCAGTTGGTGGAACGCGAGGATCAGATCGCTCATGAGATGGGCGTCACCGGAGTGCCGGCCATGATCTTCGGCAACCGGCTGGCGGTGTCGGGCGCGCGGGAGCCGGAGCTGCTGGCATCGGTGATCGACCGGGTGATGCAGATGTCGGCGCAACAGGCAGGACCCGACTCATCCGAAGACGACAGCGAAGAGGATTAGGCGCGCCCCGCAACCGGGCGGACAAACGAAACCCCACCGGGGAGGGGCATACCGGTGGGGCTCGCTTGCTCCATTTTGTCTGCCGAGGCAGTCATCAGGATTGACAACACCCTAGGGCGGCCAGCCTGAACCCTGCATGAACAGAAAGCGGCGAGATAAAGAATGCGGCCGGGCCGCGTCCCGCCCGCAATGGCGGTAAATGGAATCAAAGAAGGCGGCTAGGCCGCGTCCGCCACAACCTTGTTGCGCCCGGTGCGCTTGGCCCGGTACAGCGCCTGGTCGGCGCGATGCAGCAGCTTTTCGGCCGTGTCTTCCATGCCTTCGCACTGGGCGATGCCGATGGAGATGGTGATATTGAGCTTGTCCGGCGCGCGGCTGATCCGGACCGGCGTGGTCTCGATCGACTGACGCAGGCGCTCGGCGATATTGCAGGCAAAGGCCAGGTCGGTATCGGGCATGGCGACGACGAACTCCTCGCCGCCATAGCGGCAGGCCAGGTCGATGCCGCGCACATTGGCGGCGATGCGGGACGCGAATTCCTTCAGGACCTCGTCGCCGATGTCATGACCATAGGTGTCATTGACCTGCTTGAAGAAGTCGATGTCCATGATGACGAAGGCCAGCGGACGGTTGTTCTTCTGGGCATTGGCCAGCAGGGTATCCAGGTGCCGCGCCATGTAGCGGCGATTGTGCAGGCCGGTAAGCTGGTCGGTGATCGCCATTTCCAGGCTGAGCTGGACATTGTGGCGCAAGCGGTCGGCATAGCGCTTCTTGCGCAGCTGGGTGCGCACCCGCGCCACCAGCTCATTCTTGTCAACGGGCCGGGTCAGGTAGTCGTTCACGCCCATTTCCAGCGCCTGGGTGAGCTTGCGGCGGTCGCCGTCCGAGACCACGACCAGGATCGGGACATGGCGACCTTCCGACAGCGAGCGAAGCTGGGAGCAAAGGCGCAGGCCGTCGAAGCCGCGCATCCCCAGAGAGACCACGATCAGATCGAAATCTCCGCCCTTCACCCGAACCAGGGCTTCTTCGAACGTATCGGCCGAAGCCACTTCATATTTGGGCGCAAGCGCGCTCGAGAACCAGGAGACGCTTTCGGGGCGATCCTCGATCACCAGAATGCGGCCCGACAGGTTGTTGTCGATCAGGGTTTCGGCCGGATCGATCAGGCCCATGCCCTGGCCGGTGGATTCGCGCATGCGAAGCTCATCGGTCATCATTTTCAGGCGGACCAGCGAACGCACCCGCGCGAAAAGAGCGGCATCGTCCACGGGCTTGGTCAGAAAGTCGTCGGCGCCGGCCTCGAGCCCCGCGACGCGGTCGGACGGCTGGTCCAGCGCGGTGACCATCACCACCGGCACATGGGCGGTCCTGGGGTTGGACTTGATGCGGCGGCAGACTTCGAAACCGTCCATGCCGGGCATCATCACGTCCAGCAGAACGATATCGGGAACGCCCTGCTCCATCTTGGCCAGGCATTCCATGCCGTTGAATGCGGTGATGACCTCGAAATACTTCGCCGTCAGCTTAGCTTCGAGCAGCTTTACATTGGACAGGATGTCATCGACGACGAGGACGCGGGCCGTCATGATGATCTACCCGATGAAGCGCCGCACGGTATCCAGAAAGCTGGTCACCGAAATGGGCTTGGAGATATAGGCTTCGCATCCGCCCTGGCGTATGACCTCCTCGTCGCCCTTCATGGCGAAAGCCGTGACGGCAACGACCGGAATGGACTTGAGCGAATCGTCTTCCTTCAGCCACTTGGTGACTTCCAGGCCGGAGACTTCCGGCAACTGGATGTCCATCAGAATCAGATCGGGATGATGCTCGCGCGCGATGTCCAGCGCTTCCATGCCGTCCTTGGTCTGCAGGATATTGTAGCCATGCGCATCCAGCAGGTCGTGGAAGAGCTTCATATTGAGCTCATTGTCCTCGACGATCAGGACCGTCTTGATTTTGGCGTCCATCGCTTGCATCTCCGGGTGCACCCCAGCGCCGCCAGCTCGAACCCCAGGGGGGCCTCTGGCTGTTTGCGGCAGTATTGGGGATGATCCCTTAACGCTCCCTTGACGATGCCTTGCCCATGACACTGGAAACCGCGGAAATTCTGGCCCTTCAAGGTCTTGGCTGGCTGGCCGGGGAACCGGAGGCGCTGGAAAGGTTCCTCGCCCTTTCGGGCACGGATGTGGCCGGGCTGCGCCAGGCTGCCGGCACCCCGGAGATGGGGGTGGCGGTCCTGGACTTCCTGCTGGGGCAGGAGGAACTGCTGCTGCGCTTCTGCGACAGCGCGGAAATTGAGCCAAAAGACCTTCATCTGGCCCGCCATGTCCTGGGGGGCGCCTGATGGCCAGTTCCGTACGCC
>CAYFKU010000042.1:0-275 GCA_964343955.1 uncultured Rhizobium sp.
GCGAGGCGCCGTTCTCAGTCGATGCCAATCTTCTGCATTCGTCATCCGAAGGCAAAGTGCTGGAAGACCCGTCCCAGGAAGCCGACAGCATCGTCTATCAGCGCACCATCGCGCCGGAAGACGCGCCGGACAAGGCGACCTATGTCGAGATCGGTTTCGAAAAGGGCGATGCGGTTTCGATCGATGGCGAAAAGCTGTCGCCCGCGACCCTGCTGGCCAGGCTGAACGCGCTGGGCAAGGCCAACGGCATCGGGCGGCTCGATCTTGTCGAGAAC
>CAYFKU010000042.1:285-3098 GCA_964343955.1 uncultured Rhizobium sp.
GGCATCTATGAGACGCCCGGCGGCACGATCCTTCTGGCGGCCCATCGCGGCATCGAAAGCATCACCCTGGACCGCGGCGCCGCGCATCTGAAGGATGACATCATGCCCCGCTATGCGGCGCTGATTTACAACGGTTTCTGGTTCAGCCCCGAGCGCGAGATGCTTCAGGCCCTGATCGACAGGAGCCAGGAATTCGTCACCGGCACCGTTCGCATGAAGCTCTACAAGGGCAATGCCGTGGTGGTGGGCCGCTCCTCGCCCTTCTCGCTCTACAGCGAAAAGCTGGTGACCTTCGAGGATGACCAGGGCGCCTATGACCAGAAGGATGCCCAGGGCTTCATCAAGCTGAACGCCCTGCGCCTGCGCACCCTGGCGATGCGCAAGCGGAACAGCAAAGGCTGATCGCCCATGACCGCCAACGCCGACCAGATCGCATACTGGAACGGGCCGCCTGGCGAGAAGTGGGTCAAGAACCAGCAGGTGATGGATGCCAGCCTGGCTGACGCCACCGCCGGCCTGTTCGCGCTGGCGGCGATCCGATCTGGCGAGCGCGTGCTGGATATCGGCTGCGGCAGCGGCCAGACCAGCCTGATGGCGGCCGATGCGGTGGGCGAGGGCGGTCAGGTAACGGGCGTCGATGTGTCAAAGCCCTTGCTTGTGCTGGCGCGTAGCCGTGCCCAGGGTCGGGCCAATGTCGCCTTCATCGAAGCCGACGCCGCCACCCATGACTTTGCGCCCCGGCATGACCTGCTGATGTCGCGCTTTGGTGTGATGTTCTTCGACAATCCGGCGGCCGCTTTCGCCAATATCCGCCGCGCCGCCGCGCCCGCCGGGCGCCTGGCCTTTGTCTGCTGGCGGGCGCTGGCGGAGAATGAATATGCCGCCATGCCGTTCGAGATCGCCAAAAAGATCATGCCGCCGCTGCCGCCGTCCGATCCGTTCGCGCCGGGGCCCTTTGCCCTGGCCGATGGCGACCGGCTGCAAGGCATTCTGGTGGATGCCGGCTTTTCCGATATCGCCCTGGCCCGGCATGACGGGTGGATGCCGATGGGCGCCACCCCCGAACAGGCGGGCATCCAGGCCACCAGCCTGGGGCCGACAGCCCGGGCATTGGCCAGGCTGGGCGATGCCGACCTCAGCGCACGGGTTCTGGCGGCGGTGACAGACGCCTTCCGGGCCTATCCCAGGGGCGAGGGCGGCACCATTGCCTGCCGCATTGCCTGCTGGCTGGTGAGCGCGCGGGCCTAGCCCGGCGGCTCGGTCCCCAGCACGCTTGACCGCATGTAACCGGTGACGTTTCCGGCTTTGACCTTGCTCCAGCCATCGGGTTCCTCGGAAACAAGCGTTACCGCGACGCCCTTCGACTCTTTGATGAGGATATGTGCAGAAGCCTTTGGTTCAGTTCGTATAACGGCACCATTGCGATGGACAAATCGCTGCATGTTGCCACCGGAATTCACAGAAGAAGCCGCGGAATCCACCGGTGCTGTGGATAGCGCGGCATGCCCTGTGGGTAAACCGGTGGACGAATCGGTTGATGATTTGGTGGATAAGCCTGTGGATGAATGAGTGTCGCCGCGCAAAGACACGTCGGATTTCTCGACGCTGCTCCAGTGCAGCAAGGCCCAGACCCCCAGCCCGGCGATCACCATCAGAGCCGCCAGCCAGCCACCCTTGCCGCCGGGCCCAATCTTCTGGCGATAGGAAAGGCCGGTGCCGGGGATGCCGGCATTGGCGGTGATGCCGTCCTTGCCGATATTCACATCGGCGCCGCGCGGGCCGATGCTGGCGGAAGCACCCGACTTGGACAGGTTGATCCGGACACCGGGAAGGATGCTGATCCGCTTCTGGAAGCGAAATCCCATATGAGCCTCGCACCGAGTTTGAGTTCGGCGCGATGATACCCGCTCCGGCCCGAAATGCAGAGCCGGTCCGCCGGTGCGGCGAAGGTCAGGCGGCCGTCAGGCCTCAGATATCCACGGCGGCGTAAAGGGCATTGTCCTGGATGAACTCGCGGCGGGGATCGACCACATCGCCCATCAGCTTGGCAAACAGCTCGTCGGCCTCGTCGGCATGCTGCACCTTCACCAGCAGCAGCGAACGCGCATTCTCGTCCAGGGTGGTTTCCCAAAGCTGCTCCGGGTTCATCTCGCCCAGGCCCTTGTAGCGCTGCAGGGTCACGCCCTTGCGGCCCCATTCAAAGATGGCGTCCAGAAGTTCCGAAGGCGAGCGGATCTCGCGCGTCTCGTCCTTGCGCTTCAACTGGCCGGCTTTCAGGTAAGCGGTCTGCAGCTCGCCGGCCATCTTGTCCAGCCGCCGGGCATCGGCCGACGAGACCAGCGCGCCATCGATGGCGACCGTCTCGCGCACGCCCCGCACCTCGCGCCAGAATTTGACGCCGCCGTCCGGCGTCGGTTCGCCGTGCCAGCCGCGCTCGAACTCTTCCGACAGGCTGTCCAGGCGCTGGGCGATATATTCGGCCGCGCCGGCCGCCTTGCTGGCATCGGACAGGATGTCTGGGTTCAGCGCCCCGGCAATCGCCGCCTGCTCGATGACAAAGCGCGGATAGTGGCGCGGGAATCCGTTCAGGGCGCTTACCGCCGCGCGGGCATGGGAAACCAGCTCATCCAGATGGGCGCCGGCAATGGTCTCGCCGGAATGCAGCACCAGGCTGGCCCCGGCCGCGCCTTCGCCGATCAGGTAATCCTGCAGTTCGGCTTCATCCTTCAGATAGCGTTCCGACTTGCCGCGGGCCGCCTTGTACAGGGGCGGCTGGGCGATGAAGACATGGCCGCGCTCGATCAGTTCGGGCA
>CAYFKU010000042.1:3108-10897 GCA_964343955.1 uncultured Rhizobium sp.
CGCTTCGCTGGACAGCATCTTGTCGAAGCGGGCGCGCTCGATATTCAGGATCTTGCCGCGAAGGGGCAGCACCGCCTGGTTGGCGCGGTTGCGGCCCTGCTTGGCGCTGCCGCCGGCCGAGTCACCCTCGACGATGAAGATTTCGCATTTGGCGGGATCGCGCTCCTGGCAATCGGCCAGCTTGCCGGGCAGGGAGGCGCCGTCCAGCGCGCCCTTGCGGCGGGTGAGTTCGCGCGCCCTGCGCGCGGCCTCACGGGCGGCGGCGGCTTCCACCACCTTGCCGACAATGGTCCTGGCCTCGCCCGGATGCTGCTCGAACCAGGCGCCGAGCTGGTCGATGATGGCGCCTTCCACGATCGGGCGCACTTCGCTGGAGACCAGCTTGTCCTTGGTCTGGGACGAGAATTTCGGATCGGGCACCTTCACCGAAAGGACGCAGGTCAGGCCTTCGCGGCAATCATCGCCGGTCAGCGCCACCTTGTCCTTCTTGGTGGCGGGCATCTCCTCGGCATATTTGGTGACCACGCGGGTCAGGCCGGCGCGGAATCCGGCGACATGGGTACCGCCGTCGCGCTGGGGAATGTTGTTTGTGAAGGCCAATGTGGATTCGTGATAGCTGTCGTTCCAGGTCATGGCGATTTCCACCGTGACGCCGTCCTTTTCCGACACGATCATCACCGGCGCCGGGATCAGCGCCTGCTTGGCGCGATCCAGATATTCCACGAACGCCTTCAACCCGCCTTCGTAATGCAGATGGGTTTCCCTGGCCTCCACGCCGCGCTTGTCGGTGAGGGTGATGGAGACGCCGGAATTCAGGAAGGCCAGCTCGCGCAGCCGGTGTTCCAGCGTGGAGAAATCGAATTCGGTCTTTGTGAAAGTCGCGGGCGAGGGCAGGAAGGTGACTTCCGTGCCTTTCTTGCCGTCCGCCGACCCGACATCCTTCAGGGCCTCGACCGGATCGCCATGGGTGAAGCGCATGTAATGCTCGCGCCCGCCCCGCCAGATGCGCAGGTCCAGGAATTCGCTCAGCGCATTGACCACGGACACGCCCACGCCATGCAGGCCGCCCGAGACCTTGTAGGCATTTTCGTCGAACTTACCGCCGGCATGAAGCTGGGTCATGATGACCTCGGCCGCCGACACGCCTTCATCCTTGTGAATGTCGGTGGGAATGCCCCGGCCATTGTCGCGCACGGTGCAGGACCCGTCCGGATTCAGCACCACATCGATGCGGTTGGCATGGCCCGCCAGCGCCTCGTCAACGGCATTGTCGACCACTTCATAGACCATGTGATGCAGGCCCGAGCCGTCATCGGTGTCGCCGATATACATGCCGGGGCGCTTGCGCACCGCATCCAGGCCCTTCAGCACCTTGATGCTGTCGGCGGTATAGGCATTCATGTTGGGTTCGGACATGCTGCTCACCAGTTACGCGGATCAGCCCGCGCTTTGTGGAAAAAAGACGCCGTCGCGCACTTCGAAAATCTGGCAGCGCGCGGCTTCGAACAAGGTAAGGTCGGTGCCGGTCATCCAGGCTTGGGCGCCCAGCTCGCGGATTTCCACGAACAGGGCGGCGCGGCGCACCGCATCCAGATGGGCGGCGATCTCATCCAGCAGCAGGATCGGCGCCATTCCGTTGCGAGCCCGCGCCAGCTCGCGCGCCTCCGCCAGGATGATCGAGATCAGAAGCGCCTTTTGTTCGCCGGTGGAACAGTCGCGGGCATCCACACGCTTGGCGGTATGGCGGACATGAAGATCGGTGGTGTGCGGGCCGACCAGGCTGCGTCCGGCTTCGGCATCGCGGATGCGCGACGCGGCCAAAGCGTCGCGCAACGCCTCGATGCTGGCCAGATGCCAGTCGTCGGTCAGGGTCAAGGCGGCGGCCGGAAAGGCGCCGGCTTCGCCGCGCTCCGCCAGGGCGCGAGACAGTTTTTCGACCGTGGCTGCGCGCGCCTGGGCGATGGCGATGCCGGCATCGGCCATTTCATTCTCCAGCCCGTCCAGCCAGCCCGGATCGCGCGGACCATATTTGAGAAGCCGCGCCCGCTCGCGCATCGCGGTTTCATAGCGCGTGGACGCGCGGGCATGCCCGGCATCGAAGCCCAGCACCAGCCTGTCGAGGAAACGGCGGCGGCCGCCGGCGCTTTCGGTGAACAGGCGGTCCATGGCGGGGGTCAGCCAGATCAACTGCACGATCTCGCCCAGATCGGCGGAGCCGGCGGCGGGCGCGCCGTTCAGGCGCACCTGGCGCGACGCCGAAGCTTGTGTAAGCCCGGTGCCGATCTCATGTTCCGTCTCGCCGCGACAAACCGTGGCGGCGACCGCCCACAAGGTCTCCGGCGTGGCGACGGGACCCTTGCGCGTATGTTCGGCCAGCTTGGCGCCGCGCAGGCCCCGGCCCGGCGACAAAAGCGAGATGGCATCCAGAACATTGGTCTTGCCGGCGCCATTGGGGCCGGCCAGCACCACCGCTTCGCCCGTCACCTGGATTTCACCTGCCGCATAGGAGCGGAAGTTGGTCAGGCGCAGGCGCGTGACCGCCAGCCGCGAAAGGCTTGGGGATTCCAACGGGCGCGTGTGGGCGGCTGGCGTCAAATCAAACCCTTAGAGGCATCAGCACATACAGGGTACGGCTGTCCTCGGCGTCCTCGATGATGGCGGGCGAGCCCGCATCCGACAGCAGGAAGCGCACTTCCTTGCCTTCGATCTGGCTTGTGATGTCCAGCAGGTAGCGGGCATTGAACCCGATCTCCAGCGGACCGGCGCTGTAGGTGGCGCCGACATCTTCCGTCGCGGTGCCGCTTTCCGGATTCACCACCGACAGGGTCACCTTGTCTTTCGAAAGGTTCAGCTTCACCGCGCGCGTCTTGTCGGCGCTGATGGTGGAGACGCGATCGACCGACTGGGCAAATTCCTTGGCTTCCAGCGCCAGGCTCTTGTCGTTGCCGGCGGGGATCACGCGCTCATAGGGCGGGAAATTGCCGTCGATCAGCTTGGAGGTCAGTTCCACGCCATTGAAGCCGAACTGGATCTTGGTGTCCGACAGCGACACATCGATGGCGCCATCAGCATCGTCCAGCAGCTTGCGCAGCTCGCCCACCGTCTTGCGCGGCACGATCACGCCGGGCATGTCGGCGGCGCCGTCCGGCAGTTCCAGCTCGAAGCGGGCCAGGCGGTGACCGTCGGTCGCCACGGCCCGCATCACCTTGGGCTTGGCGTCCTTGGCGGCATGCAGATAGATGCCGTTCAGGTAATAGCGGGTTTCCTCGGTCGAAATGGCGAAGCGCGTCTTGTCGATGATGCGCTTGAGGTCGTCGGCCGCCAGGCGGAATTTGTGGGGCAGGGTGCCGGCCGCCATCTGGGGGAAATCCTCCCGCGGCAGGCAGGACAGCTCAAAGCGCGAGGACCCGGCCGACACGGCCAGCCGGCCGCCTTCGCTGGACAGAAGCTCGGCCTGGACCTGGGAGCCTTCGGGCAGCTTGCGCACGATGTCATAGAGCATGTGGGCGGGCGCGGTGGCCGAGCCATTGCGCAGCACATCGGCCGGCAGGGCCTCCACGATCTCGATATCCAGGTCGGTGGCGGTGAGCTTGAGCTCCCCCTTGCCCGCCTCGATCAGCACATTGGACAGGATCGGGATGGTATTACGGCGCTCGACCACGCTCTGCACATGGTTCAAAGCCTTCAGGAATGCGCCGCGTTCGACGTTGATTTTCATGCCTCACCGCCCAGTTAAGGTCCTCGCGTTTCCGGCCCTGAAAGGGTTCGGAAATGCCCCTGTTTCTTGTGTTTGGGAGAGCCGCTTTTTTGTCTCTTGGCGGCCCCAAGACTCAAGTATCGAACCATACCAAAATGGGGTCAAAAGGGCAAAGAAATCGGTCCGGAAACGCGGGCTTCCGGGCGCGGATTTCCGCCCTTTTTACGGCCTTTCCGGAGGCAGGAACCGGAGCGGGATTTTCCGGCGCCTGGGGCCGGATCGACGGGCTATTTTTCCGGCACCGTGACGGTCTTCATCGGCCCCATGCCGGTGACCAAAAGGATCAGGTCTTCATCCTTTGAGCCATCCCAATGGACCTTGCCAGCCAGGTCGGTGGCGAAACTGCCTTCCGGCAACGGCCAGGTGGTTTTGGGGTCCCAATGCTCGCTGGTGGAAATCCACCAGGTGCCCTTCACGACATAGGCGAACCGGTCGGTGGTGTGGAAATGGGGATGGCTCATCTGGCCCTTGGGCCATTTAATCAGGATGCCATAGGGCCCCGGCTTGTTGAGATCGCCATAGAGCGGCGCCTGGAGCTGCCCCAGGCTTTCCCTTTTCCACTTCAGATCCTTGGGCAGGATGAAGGTGGCGTGGCTGGGATCGGGCTTGACCGCTGTTTTGGGCGGCACGGGCTGGGCGGCGGCGGGCATCGCGGCGGCGGCCAGTAGAAGAATGGCAAGAGCGTTGCGCAAGGGCGCCTCCAAAGGGCTGTGAAAAGCAAAAGGCCCGGCGCGAGCCGGGCCTTTTTTCTCAGATTTCCGGACGCCGCTGCAGCATCTGGCTCAGGAAATCGACTTCCTGGCGGAACATCGCATCTTCCACGATCAGCGCCTCGATGCGGCGGCAGGCATGCAGCACCGTGGTATGATCGCGGCCCCCGAAACGGCGCCCGATTTCCGGCAGCGAGCGGGTGGTCAGCTTGCGCGACAGATACATGGCGACCTGGCGGGGCCGCGCGACGCGGCGCGCGCGCTGGGGCGAATGGAAGTCCTTCACGTCCAGCTTGTAGAATTCCGCCGTCTTCTTCTGGATATCCTCGATCGAGGTCTTGGCGCCGGGGCTGGCGCGCAGGCCCACCGCTTCCTCGGCGGTTTCCAGGGTCACCGGCTTCTTGGTCAGGTCGGCATAGGTGGCGAGCTTGGTGAAGACGCCGATTAGCTCGCGCGGAGAGGCATCGTCCATATCGGCTATGCGTTCCAGTACGCTGTCGGGCAGCACCACATCGGGCTTCAGGCGCGTGAATTCGACGGCGCGCGACTTCAGGATCGCCAGCCGCGTGTCGCGGTCGGGCTTGTCCAGGCCGACGCAAAGCCCGCCGGCCAGGCGCGATTTGACGTCGGCGCCAAGCCCTTCCAGGGCCTGCGGGGCGCGGTCGGCGGCAATCACCACCCGGCGGCGCAGATCGGCAAAGGCATTCACGGTGTAGAGGAATTCCGAGGCCGTGGCGGCCGAGCGGCAGATATGCTGCAGGTCGTCGATGATCAGCACTTCGGCGGTGCGCAGCTCTTCCTTGAAGGCCAGCGTATCCTTGCGATAGAGCGCGCCCAGGAAGTGGCGCATGAAATCCTCGGCCCGCAGGAACAGGGTGCGCTTGCCGCGCTTGCGGAATTCCAGCGCCGCGGCGTTCAGCAGATGGGTTTTGCCGAAGCCGAAGCCGCCATGGATATAGAGCAGGGGAATGTCGCTCTGCTGGCCGTCGGCGAAGCTTTTGGCGGCGGAATGGCCGAACTGGTTGGCCGGGCCGGGAATGAAGCTCTCGAAGGTCTGCTGGGGGTGCAGCATCCGGTTCCACAGGCCCTTGTCGTCTTCCGCGGGCGGGCGCGGCGAAAGATAGGCAAGGCTGGCCGGTGACGGTTCGGGATGGACGATCTCGCGCACCAAGCCGCCGCCAATCACCGGCGCGCTGGGCGGCGCCATCACGATCGACAGCGAAGCGGGACGGCAGCCTTCGGCCAGGAAGGCCTTCTCGATGCGGGCGACATAGTGATTGGCCACCCAGTTGCGCACGAAGGGCTTGCTGGCGCCGATCTTCAGGTCGCCCGCCTCGCAGGATTCCAGGCTCAGTGGGCCGATCCAGGCATCGAAAACCGGATCGCCGAGTTCCCGGCGCATGCGCTCGCGCACCGCCCCCCAAACGGCCCGCCAGTCGGGCATCGCCTTCTCTGTCATTTGCACCATGTCGCTACCCATTTTTGTTCGGTTTGGCCAGCAGGTATTCCTGTCCGGTTCATTCTTCGGTTGTTGCTGTTAACTCTGCCGCCAGGGCAGTCCTTCGGCCTTCCAGCCGTTGCGGTTGCCGCGATGGCCATCCTGGTCGACATCGCCTTCAAAGCCGCCCGCGACATTGAAGGCCTGTTCATAGCCGGCCCGGGTCAGGGCGATGGCGGCGGAGCGGGAGCGGGCGCCCGAGCGGCACAGAAGCAGGACGGGCGCGCTTTTGTCGGGAAGGGCTGCCGCGGCCTGGGGCACAAAGGCGGGATTGGGGGCGCCGGTCGGAAAGCTCTGCCATTCCACGCAATGGGTCTGGCGCGCCAGGCTGGAGAGGTCCGGAAGGCCGACAAAGTTCCACTCGGCCATGGTGCGGACATCGACCAGCTGGGCGCGGGGGTCGGCCTGGAGCTTCTCCCAGGCCTCCCTGGCGCCGATATCGCCCGCATAATCGGAAAGAGGGGAAGAAACCATTGCTTACGCCTTGAGACAATTCGAGGAATGCCGGGGTGGTCGCCCAGCACAAACACGCCAAAATTGAAGAAATTCAGCCTACGCTAGGCTTTCGGATACATCCAAAAAGCCCAGAGATAGCGTCGAATACTTTGTTTTTATTTATTGAATTCTGCGACATCTGCCGTGCCCGCCCCGTCCTTTGGTTAAAATACGCCCAGCGCGCGCTCCCGAACAAGAGACCAAATTGCGAACAGGCGGGCTGATTCGAAAATTTTTTCGCTTTTGTGAACATGGCTAAGATGTTGTGACGTATGCGGAAAATGACAGTCCCGGACCAAGCTTTTTTGAATCAGGGACTTATGCAAAAGATCGTCCGTGTTGCACCGCGAAATGCGGCACTTTCCCGTCAGTCAGTGTACTGACAAATAAAAAAGGCCCGGATATTGGTCCGAGCCTTGTTTTAGACTTGAATCCCGAAGGATTTCAGCCGCTTGCCTATTTTTGCAGTTTCGCGACGCGCTTGGTCAGGCGCGAGACCTTCCGGGAACCGGCGTTCTTGTGCAGCACGCCCTTGGAGACGCCGCGCATGATTTCCGGTTCAGCGGCCTTCAGGGCGGCCAGGGCGGCTTCCTTGTTGCCGGAATTGATTGCCTCTTCCACCTTGCGGATGAAGCCTCTCACGCGGGTCTTGCGCGCCGTATTGATGGCGGTGCGCTTGGCCGTGGTGCGGACGCGCTTCTTGGCGGAGGCGATATTGGGCATGGGTCGTCCTTAGAAATTCTGCCGGATTTGCCGGAAAGAGGCGGGCATATACCCTCGAAGGGCCCTTCGGTCAACCAAGACGCGAAGGGGCTATCCCCCTGGGCCTACTCATCCTTAAAGGCCGGTTTGCGCTTCTCGGCAAAGGCGGCCATGCCCTCCTTCTGGTCGGCGGTGGCGAACATGGCGTGGAACAGCCGGCGCTCGAAATGCAGCCCCTCCGAGAGGCTGGTTTCCAGGGCGCGATTGACGGCTTCCTTGACCATTCGGGCGGCGGGTGAGGACTGGGCGGCGATCTTCTGGGCCGCCTTGAGCGCCTCTGCCATCAGAAGGTCGGTGGGCACCACCCGGGCGGCCAAGCCGCTGGCTTCGGCTTCCGCGGCGTCCATGATGCGGCCGGTCAGGCACATATCCATGGCCTTGGACTTGCCCACGATGCGGGTCAGGCGCTGGCTGCCGCCCAGGCCGGGCATGATGCCAAGCGTGATCTCCGGCTGGCCGAATTTGGCGGTGTCGGCGGCGATCACGAAATCGCAGGCCAGCGCCAGCTCACAGCCGCCGCCGACACCGCCAAATTCGGCCAGCCGGAGATCACGCTTGGCATCATGC
>CAYFKU010000042.1:10907-18828 GCA_964343955.1 uncultured Rhizobium sp.
CAGTTCGACCGCATTGCCCGCATCCGAAAACCCATCATCGCGGCGGTGGCCGCCCAGGGCATGGCCGGCCACCGCCGCGATGATGGGTTTTCGGATGCGGGCAATGCGGTCGAACTGCTCGCCGAAGAGATTTTCGCGATACATGTCCGAATAGGATTTGGGCTGCATCTCCTTGATGTCGGCGCCGGCGGCGAATGCGCGCTCGCTGCCGGTGACGATCATGCAGCGCACATCGGTGCCGCGATCCCAGGCTTCCAGCACATCGGCCAGCTCATTTAGCAATTGTGTGTTGAGTGCATTGAGCGCCTCCGGCCGGTTCAGGGTGGCAATGCCGACGGCGCCCGTTACTTCCGATTTGATATGGCTCATACGCGCCTCACAGTTGGCATTTGGGACAATAGAAGGTCGAACGGCCCGCCTGCACGATGCGTTTGACCGTGCCGGTACAGCTTTTTTCATCGCCCGCCGACGCGCGCCTGGGGGCGATGCGCCTGCAGGGCTGGCCTTCGCGGCCATAGACCAGAAAGTGATGCTGGAAATTGCCGGGGTCGCCCGTCGCCTGGGCATGGTCGCGCAAGGTCGAGCCGCCGGCGGCGATGGCGTCTTTCAGCACCTTCTTGATGGCGGCGACCAGGGCGCCGATGCGTTCGGCTTTTATGGAGCCCGCAAGCCGTTTGGGCGAGATGCCGCTGCGGAACAGCGCCTCGCAGACATAGATGTTGCCCAGTCCCGCCACCACCCGCTGGTCCAGAAGCGCCGATTTGATCGGGGTCTTCTTTCCGTCGAGCTGCCGCGCCAGCCAGGCGGCATGGAATTGCGGCGACAGGGGCTCGATCCCCATGCCCTTGAACAGCCTGTCATCGTCCAGATGCGCGGTATCGACCAGGGTCATCAGTCCGAAGCGGCGGTGATCGTTGAAGACGATGCGGGCGGGCGCATCTGTTTGGAACACGACATGGTCATGCTTGCCGTTTCCCGCGCCGTCGGGGGCGGGGTTATAGACATAGTTGCCCAGCTTTCGCTGCTTGCCCTCGGCATAGACGCTCATGCGCCCCGACATGCCCAGATGGATCACCAGGGTTTCGCCGCTGTCCAGATCGGCCAGGATATATTTGGCCCGGCGCCGAAGGGCCTTCACTTTCCGGCCCCTGGTTCGGGCGACAAAGTCGTGCGGGAAGGGGATGCGCAAATTGCCGCGCCGTGTCTCCACGCCGGCCAGGACATGGCCCTCCATGGCGGGGGCCAGGCCCAGGCGAACGGTCTCCACTTCCGGCAGTTCAG
Organism: uncultured Rhizobium sp.; assembly: GCA_964343955.1. Taxonomy (GTDB): domain Bacteria; phylum Pseudomonadota; class Alphaproteobacteria; order Micropepsales; family Micropepsaceae; genus Rhizomicrobium. The sequence continues at coordinate 12,189 of CAYFKU010000042.1, forward strand.
GCATGGATCGGGTTTAACGCGTTTGCGCAAAGGGCGGTAGCCTTTGGGCAGGTTGAGCCTGTATGTTCCGGCCATGACGGAAAAAACCGCAAGCTTCGGCTTCCGCGATGTGCCGGAAAGCGAAAAGGAAGGCCTGGTCAAAGAGGTCTTTTCCAGCGTCGCCGCGCGCTATGACCTGATGAACGACCTGATGAGCGCGGGCATCCACCGGATCTGGAAGGATGCCATGGTGGAATGCCTGAACCCGCGCCCCGGCTGGAAGACGCTGGATGTGGCGGGCGGCACCGGCGACATCGCTTTCCGGATCGTGGACATGGCTCGCGCCAGGGGCGGGGAGGCGCATGTCACCGTCTGCGACATCAACCAGCAGATGCTGGGCGAGGGCGTGCGGCGCGCGGGTGAAAAGGGCGAGACCGCGATTGAATGGGTTTGCGGCAATGCCGAGGCGCTGCCTTTCCCGGACGCCAGTTTCGATGCCTATACCATCGCCTTCGGCATCCGCAACGTCACCCATATCGACCAGGCCCTGCGCGAGGCGCGGCGGGTGCTGAGGCCGGGCGGTCGCTTCCTCTGCCTGGAATTTTCCAAGGTCGAGGTGCCGGGGCTGGACGCGCTTTATGATGCCTATTCCTTCAAGCTGCTGCCGAAGATCGGCGGCTATGTCGCGCAGGACGAGGAGTCCTATCGCTATCTGGCCGAAAGCATCCGCCGCTTCCCGCCCCAGGCCAAATTCGCCGCCATGATCGCCGAGGCCGGCCTCGGTCAGGTGAAAGTGCGCAACCTGTCGGGCGGCATCGCCGCCATGCATTCGGCCTGGCGTCTTTGATGGGCAATATCGGCAGTTTCCTGCGGCTGCTTGGGGCAGCGCTGACCCTGGTCGGTCCGCTTCAGGCATTCCGCGGCCACCGGCCCGATGCCGGATCCCGGCTGGGGCGCGCGCTGGAAAAGCTGGGGCCTGCCTATATCAAGCTCGGCCAGATGCTGGCGACGCGTCCCGATATTGTGGGCGTTGAGATGGCGGCGGCGCTGGAACATCTGCAGGACCGGCTGCCGCCTTTCTCCGAACGCGAAGCCCGGGCCGAGATCGTTCGGGCCTTCGGCAAGCCGGTGGAGGATTTGTTCTCCAGCTTCGGGGCGCCGCTGGCGGCTGCCTCCATCGCCCAGGTGCATCCCGCCCAGACCAGCGAGGATCCGCCGGTGCGGGTGGCGGTGAAGGTGCTGCGCCCGCATGTGCGCGAGGACTTTACCCGCGATCTGGATTCGCTGGCGCTTTTCGCCCGCACCGCCGAACGTTTCTCGGCCGAGGCTCGGCGGCTGCGGCTGACCGCCGTGGTGGCCACGCTGGCGGAGTCGGTGGCGCTGGAACTGGACCTGCGCATGGAGGCGGCGGCCGCATCCGAACTTTATGAACGCACCCGCGGCGAGGAACAGTTCCGCGTGCCGCATGTGGACTGGAGCCGCACCTCGGCCAATGTCCTGACCAGCGAATGGATCGACGGCATCTCGGTGCGCGACAGCGCCGCCATCGCGGCCGCGGGTCATGATCCGCGCGCCGTGGCGGTGATGGTGATGCGCAATTTCCTCACCCAGGCGCTGCGTGACGGATTTTTTCACGCCGACATGCATCCCGGCAATTTCTTCATAGATGGCAAGGGGCGCCTGGCCGCCGTCGATTTCGGCATCATGGGGCGGCTGGATGCGGGCATGCGCCGCTTCATGGCCGGCACCCTGGCGGGCTTCCTGCAGCGCGATTACCGGCGCGTCGCCGAGCTGCATTATGAATTCGGCTTCGTGCCGCCGCATCATTCCCTGGAAACTTTTGCCCAGGCGCTGCGGGCGATCGGCGAGCCCATCTTCGGCAAGAGCGCGCGCGATGTCTCGATCGCGCGCCTGTTGGGCCAGTTGTTCGAGACCACGCGCCGCTTCGACATGCAGGCCCAGCCGCAACTGGTCCTGCTGCAAAAGACTATGGTGGTCGTGGAAGGCGTCTGCCGTGGCCTGGACAGCGACTTCGACATCTGGACAGCGGCCCGCCCCGTGGCCGAACGCTGGATGCAGGAGAATATGGGCCCGGAAGCAGCGCTCACCCGCGCCGGCGAGACGTTGGGGGCGCTGGGCAAACTGGCCCAGGACCTGCCGGCGCTGGTCAAGAATGCCGAGGAACTGTCGCAGATGGTGGCGGAAGGCGGCGTGCGCCTGCATCCCGATACGGCGATCCAGATTGCCGCCGAACAGGAACGGCGTTCGCGGCCCACGCGCATCGCCCTGATCACGGTGCTGGGCGTGATTGCGGTGGCGCTATTGCTGGTCGCCCAGCGGTTTCTTTGACAGCAGCGCAAAGCGGACGGTCAGCGTGATCGCCGCCACCAGCAGGCCGAAGGCCAGTCCCAGCCATACGCCAAGCCCCCTGAGCGGCGTCAGGAAGCCCAGCGCTGCGCACATGGGCGCGCCCGCCAGCCAATAGGATGCGCCCGCCAGCCACATGGGCCCGCGCGTATCCTTGAGCCCGCGCAGGCTCATGGAGGCTGTCACCTGTATCCCGTCCACCAACTGGAAAGCGGCGGCGACGTAGAGAAAGCTGACGGCAAGCTCCAGCACTTCCTTGTTGCCGGGCGTGTCGGGCAGCCACAGGCTGGCGATGGGGCGCGGCCAGAGCAGCAGCACCAGCGCCGTGATGCACATGAAGGCCGCGCCCATGCCGATGGCGGTGAAACCGGCCCGCCGCGCGGCGACGGTATCTTTGGCTCCGGCGGCCAGACCCACCCGCACTGTCGCGGCCAGGCCGATGCCCAGCGGTATCATGAAGGTGAGCGAGGGAATGGTGATCGCGATCTGGTGCGCGGCCAGCGAGGCAAGCCCGAAAGTGCCCATGGCGAGCGCCGCGCCGTTGAACAGCGCAACTTCGAAGACCATGGTGATGCCGATGGGAAGGCCCAGCCTGAACAGTTCGCGGAACGAAGCCCAATGCGGCTGCCACCAGCGATGCAGAATGCAATAGTCGGCCAGCCCCGGTTGCCGCAGACAGATCGCCAGCATGACCAGGAAGCTGAAGATGTTCGAACTGGCGCTGGCCAGGCCGGCGCCATAGACGCCCAGCCGCGGCAGGCCGAAATGGCCGAAGATCAGGGCATAGTCGAAACCCGCGTTCCAGATTATGGCCAGGCCCATCACGATCAGCGGCGGCACGGCGCGCGACAGGGCGGTGGAGAAACTGCGCAGCACCTGAAAGGCCATGGCGAAGGGCAGGCCCCAGACAAGGCCCCAGATGAAGATCGCGGCATCGGCGGCAAGCTGCGGCTGCTGGCCGAAAGCCAGCAGGATCGGCCGGGTCAAGGCCAGCACCGCCAAGAGAGGTATGAAGATCAGGGCCACCGACCACAGGCCCATGCGCACGGCGATGCGGACCTCGCGCCGGTCCCTGGGTTTCGTGGCCGCGCCATGATGGCCCTGGGCATGGGCGATCACCGGCGATACCGCCATCGGCAAACCGCTGCCCAGCAGCCAGACCAGGAAATAGACGGCATTGCCCAGGGCGCCGGCGGCCAGCGCCTCCTTGCTGGCATGGCCCAGCATCACCGTATCGGTGGCCAGGATGATCATCTGGGCAAGCTGGGTCGCCGCCATCGGCACCGCCAGGCGCAGGAGCTCGCGCGCCTCGGCGCGCCAGGCGTGATGGCTTCCCGCCGGGATCAGCGGCCCGGGATCGGCCAGATGGTCGGCATGCTCCGTCATGCCAAGCCCATAGCACAGGCCAGGGACGAAAAGCCTGTCCCCGCGCTATAACAAGCCATGCACCCGTGGAACATCGCCCATCGCGGCGGCGCGCTTCTGATGCCCGAGAATACCCTGCCGGCCTTTGCCGATGCGCTGGCGCGCGGCTGCGATGGGGTGGAACTCGATGTGCAACTGACGCGCGACGGAATCGCGGTGGTTCATCATGACGACCGGCTGATGGCGGATGTGGCCCGCAGGGACGGCGTCTGGCTGGATGTGCCGGGTCCGCGCACCGGCGATCTGACATGGGGCGAGCTTCAGCGCTTCGATGTCGGCACCGCGCGGCCCGCCAGCCCCTATGCGCTGGCGCATCCGCGGCTGGCGCCCACCGGCGCACAGGAGCCGAAGCTGGATGCGGTGGTGGACCTGGCGAGGATGGCAGGGCGGCGATTTCTGCTTTTGGTGGAACTGAAGGTTGCGGAGGATGCCGATCCGCTGGCGCTGGCTGACGGTGCTTATGACGTGATCGCCGCCAGCGATTTTCTGAAAAATGTCATCTTCGTCGGCTTCGACTGGCGGGCGCTGGCGCGCATCCGCGCGCGCGATCCGAACGCTGCCTGCTGGTTCACCACCGACCGGCTGAAGGCGGGCGCGCAGCCGGCGATCGAGATGATCCTTGCGGCGGGCGGGCAGGGATGGTTTCCCCATTTCCAGGATGCCACGCCTGAGAATGTTCTCTATGCCCGCGAGCGCGGCTTGAAGGTTGGCGCCTGGACGGTCAACCGGCGCGACGACATGGAAAGGCTGCGCGATCTGGATGCGATCTGCACGGACAGGCCGGATATTTTGGCCGGTCTGTCATGAACGCGCCGCGGCTATTTTCCTGGGCACGCCGCCCGAATTGATTCATGGACCATATTGTTCGTCATCTTGCGCGGCAAAATGACGGACTGCTCATAACCCTTCAAACAAGGCCGTCGAAAGATACCGCTCGGCAAAGGACGGAATGATGGCGACGATGGTCTTGCCAGCATTTTCCGGCCGCGCGCCCACTTCCAGCGCCGCGGCAATGGCCGCGCCGGACGAAATGCCGACGGGAATGCCTTCTTCGCGCGCCGCCCGCCGGGCCGTGGACAGCGCGGTCTCGTTGGAAATGGTGATGATCTCGTCGATCACCTTGCGATCCAGGATGGTCGGCACAAAGCCCGCGCCGATGCCCTGAATCTTGTGCGGGCCGGGCGCGCCGCCCGACAGGACGGGCGAGTCTTCCGGTTCCAGCGCGATCATCTTCACGCCCGGCTTCTTCGCCTTCAGCACCTGGCCGACGCCGGTGATGGTGCCGCCGGTGCCCACGCCCGAAATCACGATATCGACCTTGCCGTCGGTGTCGTTCCAGATTTCCTCGGCGGTGGTGCGGCGGTGAATCTCCGGATTGGCCGGGTTCTCGAACTGCTGCGGTATGACGGCGCCGGGATTTTCCGCCACCAGCTCATGGGCGCGGGCGATGGCGCCCTTCATGCCCTTGGCCGCTTCGGTCAGTTCGATCTGCGCCCCCAGGATCATCATCATCTTGCGGCGTTCCAGCGACATACTTTCCGGCATGACCAGGATCAGCTTGTAGCCCTTGGCGGCGGCAACAAAGGCCAGCGCGATGCCGGTGTTTCCGGACGTCGGCTCGATCAGCACATTGCGGCCGGGCGCGATGATGCCCTGCTTCTCCAGGGTCTCGATCATGGCAACGCCGATACGGTCCTTGACCGACGAGATGGGATTGAAGAATTCCAGCTTCAGCAGAATGTCGGCCCTGGCGCCCGCCGCCTGGGGCATGCGGTTCAGGCGCACCAGGGGGGTGTTGCCGATGGTCTCGGTGATGGAGTTGTAGATGCGCCCGCGGCCCGGCTTGCCCTGTTCCATAATCTTCGCTCCTTCAAATGGTGAAATCGGCGCCTGCTTGCGCCTCGGCGTCCATGCCGACAACGCGCGCACGCTGGCAGAGGTCCTCGATCGAGACCGAATCCAGTCTTTTCATCAGCTCGTCCTGAAGGCTGACGATGAAGGGCGCGACGATGCGCTGGCCCAGGTCCGAGCGCGGCACATGCTTTTCCTCATCATCTTCAATGCTCTCGGCCACCCGCACCACATCTCCCACCGAGATGCGGCGGCGTTCCCGCGCCAGGCGATAGCCGCCGCGCGGACCGCGCACACCTTTCAGGATGCCGGCGCGCACCAGTTGCTGCATCACCTGTTCCAGATAGCGCTGCGGCACGCCCTGCCGCGCCGTGATTTCCTTGGCCTGGACTGGCTCGGGGCGCGCGTTGAAGGCGATATCGATCACCGCTTCCAGGGCAAGCAGGGTTTTGCGTGACAGTTTCAGCATCAGGATTTCACGGTCATGCCGGTGGAGCCGAAACCGCCGGCGCCGCGGGCGCTGTCGGACAGAGCGTCCACTTCGACCAGTTCGGCCTGTTCATGGCGCGCGATCACCATCTGGGCGATCTTGTGCCCGCGCGCGATCCTGAAAGCCTCCTGGCCGTGATTGATCAGGATCGCCTTGATCTCGCCGCGATAGTCGCTGTCGATGGTGCCGGGCGCATTCAGGCAGGTGATGCCGTGATTCAGGGCCAATCCGGAACGGGGCCGTACCTGCGCCTCCACGCCCTGCGGCAGCTCGATGGCGATTCCGGTTGGAACCGCCATGCGCTGGCCGGGCGCCAGAAGGATTTCCTGGTCGATCGCGGCCAAAAGGTCCAGACCCGCCGCGCCGGACGTGGCGTAATGGGGCAGGGGCAGGTCCCGCGCATGTTCCAGCCGTTTGATGCCAACCTTCATGCTGCCCTCACGTCCCCTGTTTTTTAAGCGTGTCGGCGATCGCGGCGGCCAGGCGCGCGCCGACTTCGGTCTTTGTCATCTCCGGCCAGTCTTCGAT
>CAYFKU010000042.1:18838-22138 GCA_964343955.1 uncultured Rhizobium sp.
GTCTTCGATGCCGGTCTCGCGCACCAGATGGATCCGGTTTTTGTCGCCGCCCATCACGTCGCCCGAGACATCGTTGGCGATGATCCAGTCCGCGCCCTTGCGCGTCCGTTTGGCCACCGCGTTCTGCACCACATCGTCCGTCTCCGCGGCAAAGCCGATCACCAGCCGCGGGCGGCGCGTGCCATGCGCCAGCGTCGCCAGAATGTCGGGATTCTCGACCAGCTTGATCAGCGGCACGATGCGGTCCGTCATTTTCTTGATCTTGGAATGGGCCGGTATTTCGGGCCGCCAGTCGGCCACGGCGGCGGCCATCACCAGGACATCCGCCGGCAGCGCCGCTTCGCAGGCCGCCAGCATCTCCTGGGCCGTTGTCACGCGGATAAGCCTGACGCCCTTGGGCGCGGCCAGGCTGACGGGGCCGGAAACCAGGATGGTATCGGCGCCGGCGCGCGCCAGCGCCTCCGCGATGGCATATCCCTGTTTGCCACTGGAATGGTTGGCCAGGAAGCGCACCGGATCGACGGGCTCGCGCGTCGGCCCGGCCGTCACCAGCGCGGTGACACCCTTCAGGGGACCGGGCACATCCAGCGCCTGTTCGATCGCGGCAGCGATCTCCTGCGGCTCGGCCATGCGGCCGGCGCCGAATTCTCCGCAGGCCATCTCGCCCTCATTGGGGCCGACAAACAGCACGCCATCCTTTTCGAGTTGTGCGCGGTTGCGGCGCACCGCCGGGCTCTCCCACATCCGCACATTCATGGCGGGGGCCATCAGGACTTTCTTGTCGGTGGCCAGCAGGGCGGTGGAGGCAAGATCGTTGGCAAGCCCCGCCGCCATCTTCGCCATCAGGTCGGCGGTGGCCGGCGCAACCACTACAAGGTCGGCGCTCCGCGAAAGCTGGATATGACCCATCTCCGCTTCGTCGGTGAGGCTGAAAAGCTCGGAATAGACTTTGTCTCCGGTGAGGGCCGAGACGGACAAAGGCGTGACGAACTCCGCGCCTGCCCTGGTCATGATGGCGCGGCTGCGGATGCCGCGCTCGGCGAGGCGGCGTATCAGCTCCAGGCTTTTGTAGGCGGCGATGCCGCCGCCGATGATGAGAAGGATGTTCTTGCCGGCCACTGAAAATCCACGCGTTTGAGCGGGGGTATATAGCAAACCACGCATCCTCCGTGTAGTTCGTCCATAAGTGGCTGAAACCATTATGTGAATAATGGGTTAAGCCCCCATTCATCGCGGCTTTGGCAGGATAGGGGCATGAAAATGACGACCGGCGATCTCTACCGTCTGGCGGGCGACCTGGCTGCGGAACATGGCGCGGCCGCGGCCGACTATGCCAGCCGTGCTGTCATGACCCTGCAGGCGGAAGGCTCCCATGAGCGCGCCCAGTTCTGGTTCCTCATGCTGATCATGCTGGGCGACATCAATTCGGGCCGCGTCGATCCGGACGCTTTCATCACCATCCATTGACCCGGCCTCTGCTGCCAAAAGTTCCGGTGATGCGTTAGCATTCCTTCGACAGCGCAGTCGGGGGCGTTATGCCGCTTGATCCCTTGGTGAAGGCCTATCTGGACAAGACCGCCGCCGCGCAGCGCCCGCGCGCCTGGGACATGACACCCGATGAGGTGCGACAGGCATTCGCCACGGTGATGCAGCAGACCGGTCCCAAGGATATGCCGGTCGGGCGTATCGAGAACTTCACCATCCCGGGCCCCGGCGGCGATATGCGCGCGCGCCTATTCTCCCGTCGCAGCGGTCGGGCCGCTGCCGACACTGATTTTTTTCCATGGCGGCGGTTTCGTGGCGGGCGGGCTGGAGACCCATGACGGTCTTTGCCGGCAGTTGGTGTCGGATGGAGGATTCAAGGTCATAGCCATCGCATATCGGCTGGCCCCGGAACATCCCTATCCCGCCGCGGTGGAAGATGCCTGGGCCGCCGCTCTCTGGATCGAGCAGAACAGCGCGCAGATGGGCGTGGATGGCGGCAGGCTTGCGGTGGGCGGTGACGGCGAAGGTGGTACGCTGGCCGCCATCGTCACCCAGATGGCCCGGGAACAGGGTGGCCTTAAGCCGGCTTTTCAACTGCTGCTTTTTCCCAATACCCAGACGGGGGGGCGAGACCGCATCCCTGAACGAATTCGCGGTCGGCTATTTTCTGGAACGGCGCACCATCGAGCATTTCAACAGCCTCTATCTGCCGCCGAGCCATGACCCTAACGCGCCGGCCATCTCGCCCCTGCGTGCCCGCGATGTTTCCGGCCTGCCGCCGGCCTATGTGATGCTGGCGGGCTATGATCCTTTGCATGACGAGGGCCTGGCCTATGCGGACAGGCTGCGGACAGCGGGCGTGCAGGTGGCCATCGCCGATTAGCCCGACCTGGTGCATGGCTTTGTCTATCTGCAAACCGTCCTGCCCCAGGCGCGGGACGCCATGGCCTGTGCGGCGAAAGCAGTCAGAGAGGCGCTGGACGCTGCCTAGACGGGCAGGATGTCCGTTGGATCCAGGGTGCGCTTGAGCGCGTCCCGCATCTGCCGTTCCAGCCCCTGTGATGCAGTATCGCCCAGCACGGCGAGCGCTGATTGCCTTATGGCCGTGGCCTGTCCCACTTCATCGTCCAGCCTGCGGGGGAAAAGCCAGGTAACGGTCAGCAGCGCCCCGTCCGAACGAATGTCCCGGATATGGGCCAGCACAAGTCCATGGGCGCCGGCCACCGGGGCGTGGGCGCGCATGGCCTGTTTCAGCGCGGCGCGGGCTCGCGCATATTGAAGCGGCAGCGCTGACCAGGTTACCCGGCTCTCCAGATGGTCGATGCCCAGGCCCTGGTCCAGAAATTGGTCGCGCGGATAGGGATGCGGCGGTTTCGTCCGGCCCAGTCTCAGCACGCCCGCCTTGTTCGCCAGCGCCTCGAAGTCCTTTCGCGCCAGCCGTCTTTGTTCGGGACTGCCGCGGAATCTGACTGTCAGCCGCGCGGCCCCGCCATCGAAGTCGCGCAGCGCCAGCCAGGCCTCGAACAGGCGCCGCGCAATGTCCCAGGACCGGCGCTGCATGGCGCGTTCGAAGGTCGTGGCGCCGTCATCGGCGAGAGATACGCTGCCTAGCGCTACTCCCGCGCGGACCGCCTGACGCAGAACGGCGATGCCGGCGGCGAAGTCGCGGAAAAGATAGGCGCACCGGTCTTCGCCCGCCGGCTTGGGCGAGACGCGAAGTCTTGCCGAGGTGATGATGCCCAGGCCGCCGCGCGCGGCGGACAGGACATGCCTGAACCCGCTTTCCAATGTTACGGTGCCCTGCGGCGTGGCCAG
>CAYFKU010000043.1:0-5345 GCA_964343955.1 uncultured Rhizobium sp.
CCCCAGAGCTTCCATCGGCACATGCGCCAGCACCAGGTGCCCCTTGCGCGCGGCGGCCTCGGCAAGAAAGGGCGTGCTGTCGGCATAAGGCAGGAACGACAGGGCCACCTGTTGCGGCAGGCCAATCGCCCGGTCGGTCCCGGCCAGGCCCTCGCCCAGATCGTCGATGCAGATGGCGACCACGGGCCTGGCGCGCGCGGCAAGGGCTTCCCGCACTCCGCGCAGCGGCGGCGGCGGCCCCATCCGCGTGGCGCGGATCGCTTGCGTCAGCCAGTCCGGAAAGGACGATGGCACGACGGGATAGAGCACCTGCGGCGCGTGGCGGCTTTCCGCAAAACCTTCGGCCATGGCAAAGCGCACAACGGCATGGCCGCCTTCCACCTTGGCCTGGGCCACCATGCCCGGCAGGGCGGCATCGAGGAAACGGGGAATGCCAGCCAGCGCGGCCCGGCCGCCCAGCATCAGCCCGGCGCCGAAAAGCACGGCGAAGCCAAGTTGGGGAATGCGCCGAATCAATGATTCGCGGTCCATGTCCCAGTCTGGCCGGTGCGGACCAACTGTCAAACACTGCCGGGCGGGAAGGCGCCGTTAGCGATAGCTCTTGTCGTCCACCTTGCTGAGGTCGGTGCCGTTCATCACCCCGACGGTGACGATGGCATAAGTGAAGACCTGGGTGCCCGGCTCCAGATGTCCGGCGATGGCCTTCTCGCCCGTGCCAAGGGTCATGTGGGCATGCAGCACGCCATTCACGATATAGCCGTTCATGCCGACCAGATCGCAGCCCTGGGTCAGCGCCTTGGTGAAGATGTTGCTGGTGGGGAAATCGCGATTGTTGACCTGATGGACGTGATAGCCGCGCAGGCTTCCGATGCCCGACAGGATCACGCCGTTCCGGATGCCCTTCTGCTTGACCAGGGTCTCAAGCCCCTTGAGCAGGTCCGCGCCATGCTTCATGCGCAGCACCAGAACCTTCTCGAAATTGCCCTCGATGGCATAGGCGTCGGGCACATTGGGATCGTCGGGCTTCAAGTCGGCGGGGGTTGCCTTGTTGGGGACCACGGTGACTTCGACCGGCGGCCTGGGTTGGGCGGCCAGCGGCAGGCTTGCGGCCAGCAACAGGCCAAGCGCGGCGAGCGGCAGTTTCATGATCGTCCCCCGATGATTTGCCCCGATGGTAAGGGGCTTCACGGGCCGCGCCTAGTCCGCTGCCACATGCGTGCCACCGCCGGATACGGCGCCCTCCCCCGCCATGCGGGGGAGGTGGCAGTAGCAGCGCTTGCGCTGCGAAAGCCGGAGGGGGGAACAAAAGGCGGCGCGCCTAGTCCGCCGCCGCATGTGTGCCACCGCCGGATACGGCGCGCCGACAAAGCCAGACCATCCCCACCAGCAGCAGGCAGATCCAGCCTGACGCCCAGAAGATGTCATTGGCCGCCAGAAGATAGGACTGGCGCGAGACATTGCCCGCAAGCGCCGCGCGCGCGCCCGTCTCCGGCAGGCCAAGCTGATGCAGGTGCGCCACCGTGGCCCGGTAATAGGGACTGAAGCTGCTGGTCAGATCGACCATGCGGCTCTGGTGCAGCGCCTCGCGCCGGTCCCACAGGGTGGTGACCACCGAGGCGGCGAAACCGCCCGCCGTGATGCGGGTGAAATTGGAAAGCCCGGAAGCCAGCGGAATGCGCTGCGGCGGCACGCCGTCGAGAAGGATGGTGATCATGGCCAGGAAGAAGGTCGCCATGGCGATGCCCTGCACCAGAAGCGGCAGCGTATAATCCAGAAAGCTCGCCTCATTGGTAAAGTTGGCGCGCATCAGGTAGGAAACGCCAAAGGCGATGAAGGCCACGGTGGCGATGATGCGGGCATCGATGCGGCTCATCGCCTTGGCCGACAGCGGTGTCAGCAGCACCGCGATCACGCCGGTGGGCGCCGCCACCAGCCCGGCCCAGGTCGCCGAATAGCCGACCTGCGTCTGCAGCCAGAGCGGCATCAGCAGGTTGCAGGCGAAGAACACCGCATAGCCCATGCAGAATGCCAGCGTGCCCAGCGCGAAGTTGCGGCCCCGGAACAGCGACAGATCGACGATCGGGTGCTTTTCCGTCAGCTCCCAGATCAGGAAGGCGGCAAAGCCCACCGCCGTGACGATGGCCAGTATCACGATCCGGGTGGAAGCGAACCAGTCCAGGTCCTTGCCCTGGTCCAGCATGACCTGCAGCGAGCCCACCCAGACCACCAGCAGCGCCAGGCCCACCGTATCGATCGGCAACTTGCGGGTGGGCGTTTCGCGGCTTTTCAGGTTCATCCAGGTGACGGCGGTCACCGCCAGGCCGAAGGGCACATTGATCAGGAATATCCAGCCCCAGTGATAATTGTCCGAGATATAGCCGCCCAGGATGGGGCCGCAGATCGGCGCCACCAATGTGGTGATGGACCAGATGCCCAGCGCGGCGCTGCGCCTGTTCGCCGGAAAGATCGAGATCAGCAGCGCCTGGCTGCCGGGGATCATGGGGCCGGAGACCGCGCCTTGCAGCACCCGGAAGAAGATCAGCGAGGGCAGGCTCCAGGCGATGCCGCACAGAAGCGAGGCGATGGTGAAGGCCAGCACCGAACTGGTGAAGGTGCGCACCACGCCATAGCGGCCCATCAGCCAGCCCGTCAGCGGCACGCCGATGCCGTTGGCCACGGCAAAGGCCGTGATCACCCAGGTCCCCTGGTTGGGCGACACACCCAGATTGCCCGATATGGTCGGCAGCGAGACATTGGCGATGGTGGAATCCAGCACCTGCATGAAGGTGCCCGATGCCAGCGCCAGCGCCGTCACCGCCAGGACGCCGCCGGTCAGCGGCTGCATCTGGCCGGATGTTCCGGGGCCGCTCACCGCGCGTCGCCGTTTATCGCCAGGATGCGGGCGATCAGGGCATTGGCGATGGGCGCGCTGTCCTCGCCAGTATTGGCGCGGGTGATGCCGGGGCCGACAGAGGTTGTGACCAGCGCACCGCTCTGGTCGCGGACATCGGCATCGACCGCCACCGACAGGCCCACGCGCAACGGATGGCGCCGCAGCTCATCGGGATCGAGCGCGACGCGGACAGGCACGCGCTGCACGATCTTGATCCAGTTGCCGGAGGCATTCTGCGGCGGCAGCAGCGCGAAGGCCGATCCCGAACCGGCCCCCAACCCTTCGATGCGGCCATGATAGGTGACATCGCCGCCATAGATGTCTGCCGTCACCGTGACGGGCTGGCCCACCCGCATGCGGGCAAGCTGCACTTCCTTGAAATTGGCATCGATCCAGACCGAGGACAGCGGCACCACCGCCATCAATGGCGTGCCGGCCGACACATGCTGGCCGGCCTGCACCGTGCGCTGGGCGATCACGCCATCCATCGGCGCCACGATGCGCATATGCCCGGACGCGATGGCCGCGGCGCGCAACTGGGCTTCGGCCGCCAGAACCTCCGGGTTGTTGGCAATGTCCGCGCCCTCGATATTGGCCCGCGACTGGCGCAGGTTTCCTTCCGCCGTGCGCAGGGCGGCTTCGGCCGCCGCCACCGCGCCGCGCGCATGGGCCAGTTCCTCGGCCGAGACCGATTGCGTGTCGAAGGCCTTCCGGCGCCGCGCGAAATCGCCTTTCGCCAGGGCCAGCGCAACCCGCGCCTGGTTCACTTCGGCGCTTGAGGCATCGGTGCGGGAGAATTGCGACCGCACATTGCGAACCACCCGCGCCAGATTTGCCTCGGCCGCCTCCAGATTCACCAATGCGACCGCGGGGTCCATCTCGATCAGCAGCTGTCCCTGCTTCACCGTCTGGGTATTGTCGGCATGCAGCGCCAGCACCGTGGCATTTTCCTTGGAGGTGACGGTGACGATATTGCCCGCGACATAGGCATCGTCCGTGCTTTCGAAAAAGCGGCCATGCAGGAACCAGTAGGCGCCATAGCCGACGACGCCGGTCAGCACCACCGCGCCCAGCAGCAGAAACCAGAAGCGGCGCTGGCCGCCCGCTTTGTCCATCGTGTCAGTCATGGCTGGAAATTCCTTGCGCGATACGGGAATAGCCGGCGGCGGCGTCATAGCTGCCGCCGACCGTCAGAAGCAGGGTGATGCGCTGCTGCGCGCTTGCGGCGCTCACACCGGCCAGCGCCTGCCGCGCCTGCAGCAGCGTGGCTTCGCTGGTCAGCATGGGAAGCTGGGTGGAAAGGCCGCTGCGGTATCGGTCCTGGGAGATGGCGAAAGCGCGTTCGGCTTCGCGCACCGCCGCTTCCTGCTGGGCGCGCTGGGCGGCCAGGCTTTTCACCTGGGTCATGGCGTCGGCCGTCTGGCGGATCGCATTCACCACCGCGCCATTGTAGTCGGCGACCGACAGGTCCAGCTCGGCCGTGGCGCGGGCATATTGCGCCTTCAGCTTGCCGGCATCGAAGATCGGCAGATGGATCGCCGGGCCCACCCCCAGGGTGAAACTGTTGCCGGTGAGCAGGTTGGAAAGACCGATGGCCTGGAAGCCCGCCATCGCCGCCAGGTTGATGTCGGGATAGAAATCGGCATCTGCGGCCTTGCGCCCCTCCATCGCGGCCTCGATCCGCGCCCGCGCCGCCAATATGTCCGGCCGCCGCGCCAGCAGATCGGCAGGCAGGCGTTCCGGCAGGGGCAGCGCCACATCCAGATGCGGCGCCGGGCGGGTGATGTCGGCATAGGCATCGGCGCCCTGCCCCGCCAGCGCCGCGATGGCGTGAACATCCATCTCGCGCGCCGCGGCATAGCGGAGCTGATCGGCCCTTGCGATCGACAGCAGCGAGCGCGCCTGGGCTACGGCGCTGCCATTCTCCAGACCGGCCTGGAAACGGCCTTCGCTGATCTTGAGGATTTCCTCGCGCTCGCGCACCGTGGCGTCGGCGATGTCGCCATACTGGTAGTTGAGCAGCAGGTTGATATAGGCTTGGGCGAAAGCCCCCGACAGCGCCAGCCGCGCCGCGTCGGCATCCAGGGCTGACACCTGCGCGCTGTTGCGCGCCTGGGCGATCAATGCCGCCTGCTTGCCCCAGAAATCCAGATTCCATGTCAGGTTGGTGCTCAGCGAACCGAACCAGCGCCAGGTGCCGCCATAAGGCGGCGGAATGATGTATTCCCTGCTGAACAGGGTACGCTGTTCGCTGCCTTCCAGTGTCACCTGCGGCAGGTCTTCGGACTGACTGACGGCAAGCTGCGCCTGAGCCGCGCGCATGCGCGCCAGCGCCCCGGTCAGGCCGGGATTGTTGGCCAGGACCTGGACCGCCAGCCGGTCCACCTGCGGATCGGCAAATGCCGTCCACCAGGCCTGACCGACACGCGGCGCCGCGGCTCCGTCCAGGCCC
>CAYFKU010000043.1:5355-15342 GCA_964343955.1 uncultured Rhizobium sp.
TTTCGGTCACCTGGGGCGTCGTGGGAGGCGTCGCAACACAGGCGCTCAGAATGGCGCTCAAAAAGGCGCTGAGCGAGAGAGCGGAAAGCAGCGCGGATGCGTTTCTCATGACGCCCTCTTCCTTCTGGTCTTGACGATGAGATCGTCGGAAATCAGCAGCCTGCCGGGCTTCTTTTTCCCGGTCCGGGCCTCGGCCGCCATCACCAGCCGCGTGAGCAGCCCGATCAGGCTGTCGATTTCCGCATGGGTGAAGCCGGCCAGAAGCCCGTTCCAGAAATGCATGACCCTGGGCGCCAGTTGCTCCACCAGCGCCCGCCCCCGCGCCGTCAGCGACAGGGACACCACCCGCCGGTCTTTTTCGCTGCGGCTGCGGTCCACCAGGCCGCGCACCACCATCTCGTCCACCAGCCGGGTCAAGGATCCGGCGTCATGACAAATGTTATGGGCCAGATCCCCGGCGGTCCTGATGCGGCCGTCATGCAGCGCCACCAGGGTGGTCCATTGCGAGAAGGTCAGCTCGGCATCCGTGAACAGCGCTTCCATCTGGGGAAGAAGGCGGTTGGAGCACATGCGCATCAGGTAACCGACCGAATTGCGCATGCTGTAATTGGCCGGCGTGTAATACGGCTTCACGGGAAGACCCTTTCGGCGGCAGGGATATTAGTTGCCGGGACAATACTTGCTTGAGCAAGCATATAGCGCCCGGGCCAACCCCGCACAACCGGTGTTTCGCGCCAGGGCAGCAATGCGCAAATTGCGGGGCGAGGGCCCGGGAGCGTCAGCCCGGCATGCCGGACAGCTGACGCTCTGTGGCCTGCCGCGTTAAGCTGCGCGGCCACAAATAAAGAGTCGCATGCCGTCCTATGTCTATGTCCTGAAGTGCGAAAATCCGGACGGCCGGACCGTGACCTATGTCGGCTGGACACTGGATCTTGAGCGCCGCCTGGCCGAGCATAACGGCAAGAAGGCGGGCGCCCGATCGACGCGCGGCCGCACCTGGTCGCTGGTCTATGCCGAGAAGCACCGCACCCGGAAGGGCGCCATGCGGCGCGAAGTGCTGCTCAAGCGTGACAAAAAATTCCGCGCCGCCCTGCGGGACTGACTGTTAACATCCGGGCCATGAGAAAAAAATTATCGCCCTGGGCCTTTGCAGCCTGCTCGCGCTTCCCGCTTCGGCGGCCCCGCGCAACGATAAAGTCTTCAAGGCCGTGGAAGCGGCGCGGGGCGGCTTTTTGGATCAGCTGCGCCAGATTGTCGATATCGACTCCGGCCCGTTGCTTCCTGCGACATAGCGCGGCTCCTGAAATTCACCCATCTTTGCGACGTCATCGACGATGGCGCGGACTTCCGGTTTCGCATTGTGGGAAATTCCGCGTTTCCCAATTTCCCGGGATTGGCAGGAACACTGGTGTCCGAGCATCCCGACATGGGCGCGCGCCATCGCTTCCCCATGCTGATGCGGCAGGTCGTTGAGAAGCGCGCACCTGTTCGTGGCTTAACGCTCCGGAACACAGAGCATGGCGATTACCGGTTTGAATCGCTCTGGCTTCCGTTCGGTACCGCGAAGGTAACGCAAGTCATGGGCCTGCTTTGTCCCCAGAGCCGCGAGCCCTGAGGATGCAGCCGCCCCACTTTGGTGCCAGGCGTTCATCCATGCTGGGCATGGCGAACCTTCGCTAGCGGTCCTTTTCGCTGCGCACCGTCTGTTGAGTTTTCGGCGGCAGCAACAGGGTGCCCGGCCCGGTCCGGTGCGCCCAGGGCGGGATACCCTTTTCGTCCTCGTCCGGAAAATGCGGCCGGTCCAGGATTTTCTGGAAATAGGCCTTGCTGGGCAGGTCGCGGATATTTTCCACGAAAGGAACGGCCGCCTCGGTGGTGCCGGGCGGCACCGGCTGGGGGATGCGGGTTTCAATACCCTTTATGGTATCGGCCTTGATCGCCTGGAAGGATTCCCTGCGCTCTTCATCGCCGGGCAGCCTGGGTATCTCCATCGGCTGGTCGGCATCGACCACATAGGCGGTGGACATGGTGATCCGATAGACGGTGGAGATGCCGTCATATTTTCCGGTCGCCCTGTTGTACATGCCGTCGGCATTGCGGCGCAGGGCATAATACAGCGCCACATGGTCTTCATGCTCGCGCACACCCTGCTGGCCGCCATCCTGGCCGAAGGTGTTTTCCGAATATAGATCGCGCCAGTTTCGATAGCCTCCGATCAGGCCCGCTGCCGACAGGCCGTTTGCGGCGATCCTAACGCGGATCCTGCCCCTGGCAAAATTGGTGTCGCCGGTCTGGTCGTAGAACCATGCGATGCGGGGCGTGTGCAAATGCTCGACCTGTTCGGTTTCCACCACCCCATGTCTGATCCTGGCCTTGAGCCGGGTATACTGGTCCGATTTCAGGATGCGATAGGAATAGTCCATCGCGATGCCGCCACGGGCATCCTTGACGATCTTGTCGGGAGAATAGCCGATCTCGACCACCGCATCGCTGTCATTCATCGGGTCCTGGCTGCCCGAGATGCGAATGACCATCGTATAGAGGCCATCCTGCATCTTGTCGTTGGCGCGCAGGTCCAGGGTGGCGTTGCCATTGCCGCGCCAGGGCGCGTCACATCCCCAGGCGCGGTAGAGGTTGTTGTCGATCCCCTTCTCGCCTTCAGGGCTGACAAAATCGCCCGCCTCGACCTTGCCGTCCAGGTTGAAGCCGTCGGCGATGCGGCTTGGCACCTGCGGTTGCCCCATGTCCTCGGCCGCGAACGGGTTCACATAGGTTTCAATGCCGCGCCGATAGCCGCGATAGGCGACGGCGCGGTTCCAGATCAGGAATCGGGTGATGGCCGGGCCGCGCACCTGTTCCAGCCCCGGCGGGTCGACGATGGCATCGACTTCCTGTTCGCTGCGCCAGGACTGGCGCGCGATTGTTGCCCTGGTTTTTTCCGGACTGGCGAAATGGGTCGTGCTGCCATGCGGACAATCCACGCCCGGCTCAATCTCGCCTTTGCGGGTGAAATCGGCCCGCCCTCCATAGCGAAAGGCATATTCATAAGTGCCTACGACAAAGCCGCGGACCCAGGGTTCGGCCGATGCGGGCACTGCCCAGGCCGCCAGGCAAAGCGCGGCCAACAGCATACACCTGTGCCTCACGCGCATTTTCGCCCTCTCCTGCACAAGCCTTGAAGGCTAGTGGAATGTCCCCCTTGGGTCAAAAGCGTCATGCAGCCCGGCCGGTATCAGCGCCTGGTTGCAGTCTCTGGACGGCGGCGTCACACTCGACATCCATGCGATTTTCTTGAGAGACGAAATTTGAGCGGGCCTGCGGACCAGGAAACATACAGCCAGCATGGGCAAGACCGGTTCGTCGCCGAAACCGTCTTCAAGGGAAAGCGCAACGGCTTCTTCGTCGAGGCCGGCGCCGGTGACGGCCTCTGGATTTCGAATACGCTTCTGCTCGAACGGCGCTACGGATGGACCGGCATATTGGTCGAGCCGACGAGCGCTTTTGCGCTGCTGCAAAGGAACCGGCCCAATTGCAGCCTGGAAAATTCCTGCCTGGCCGGCGTCGAGAAAACCGTCACGCTGGTGGAAATCCTTGACGTCGGTCAGGCAACGATCTCGCCCCAGGCGCAGGACAATCTCCTGCTTTCGCGGACGGTCGATGTGGCGCCCAATGCCCTATCGCAAATGGATTCCATGTGGGGCAAGGCACAGACGCAGCGCGAGATGCGGGCGAAACCTTTGGCCGACGTCTTGAGAGCGCACCACGCGCCCCAGGACATCGACTATCTGAGCCTGGATGTCGAAGGCTATGAATACGAGATCCTGAGCACCTTTCCGTTTACGGAATACCGTTTCGGCTGCATCGGCATCGAGCGGCCATCCAGGCAGCTCGGCGAACACCTGGTTGCAAGCGGTTACGCCCCGGTGGTGCGCATCGGCATGGACGTGTTCTTCCGACCCTCACGGTAAAGCGACCCATTGCGTGGGTGACAGCCAATGCCCGCTTTGCGCCGGAAGCTGGCATTGCACTCAGGCATTTCACTCACGTCTGGCGAATTTCCGCATTTCACCCCAAAAGGCATGCGCTGGTGCAGCGGAACGATGACCGAATGATCGGCCCATCTTCACTTCTTCTGGATGAGGTCTATGAGCGCCTTGTCATGGGCCAGACCAACCGTCGGATAGTCGTCAAACAGAAGCGTTGCTCCATTTTCTGGGGTATAGGCGGGCCAGTCCGGCAAACCGGCATGCGCAGGATTCCCCGATCGGGCGAAGTTGATCCATGACCTTGCCATGCTGAAGGACATCGAGCGCGCCGCCTGGCCACCACCGAAAGATTGAGGCTGGCGATCGACGTTGAAGAACGCCATGTGTACGTCGGCCACGTGCCAGGATCCCGCCACGCCGTCCAGCACCGGCGGATTCCACTTGTAGAGATAGACATAGACCTTTGCCTTGCCGTGGGTCGCCTTGAGACCGGCAGCGGCCAGGGTCGCCGCGCGGTTGGTATCGGCAAACATCAAGGCGCGGGCCAGCGGGTCGCGCGGATAGGCCTTGCGCCACGCGGCGGCTATGGCAGGCGCCCTGTCGCCGTATTTTTCCGTCAGCTTTTTCATGGCGGTCTCGTCGGACCACCTGGCCCAGTTGTCCGCGAAAAAAGCCGTATTGGGGTTGCGCAGAACGGTGTTCATCTCCTCAAGGACATTGCCGATCAGGAGTGGCTTGTCTGCGGAGAATGCCGCCCAGCCGTCTGCCTGCGGATCGGACGCGATAAAGGTGCCGTCCACGGTGGGGCGCCACTGCACGCCCGCGCCGAGGCCATCCTTTTCGAGCTGCTTCATGGCTTTCTCGCCCGCCGCCTCGAGGTCCGCATAGGGCACCGTCAGCAGTTTGTCGGCGGATTTGGCATTAAGGCCCAGATTCTCCAGGGTGTGCCTGGCGATGGCGGTGCCGACGGCCTTTGGATAGGCGGCCGCCGAGCCGACACCGCTCATGATGATCGCCCTGGCGAACAGGTCTTTCGCATGCGGGTTGCCCAGCAGCACCCGAACCTTTCCGCCGCCCCCCGATTGTCCAACTATGGTGACGTTGGCCGGATCGCCGCCGAACTGGCCGATATTGGCATTGACCCATTCCAGAGCCGCAACAATGTCGCGCATGCCAAGGTTGGAGGATTGCGCGAATTTCGGACCATAGGCACTCAGATCCAGCGCGCCCAGCACATTGAGACGGTGGTTCAGGCTGACCATGACCACGTCGCCCAGCGCTGCCAGGTTGCGGCCGTCATAGCCATCGCCCTCAACGGAAGAGCCGTTGGTAAACCCGCCGCCGTGAAGGAACACAATCACGGGCCGTTTTGCGTTCGGCTGCAGCCCGGGTGTCCAGATATTGAGGTACTGGCAGGCTTCGTTCTGGGGGAGATAACGATGCGCATTCCACTGTTCGTCAATGGAAACGGTCTTCTGCTCAGGTACCGGACAGATCTCGCCATAATTCATCGCCAGGCGCACGCCATCCCAGCTCGCAGGCGCCTGGGGAGGCATGAAACGGGAGGTCCTGGCATAGGGCACTCCGCGGAAGGTGTAGATTTCGTGGTCGCGGAAGCCCATGAGCTGGCCTTGCGCCACTTTCACAAGGGCCTGGCCGGACGTCGCCACGAAGGTCTCGTCCCCGGCGCGCGCCATGGTGGACGCACCGGCCGCCAGGGTCAGAACGAGGCTTAGTCCGGCAACGATGCGATTGATGGACGTCATGGCTTCCTCCAAAAGGGGCAGAGCAGCGCAGCGCGGGCGCGCGCGCATGCGCGGACCCTCTCAACCATCACCTGCATCCCCACCCTGTGTTGTCCCGTCTATGACAGTCTGGCTCCCGGTTTCCCCTAGTCGCCGACTGTCAAAGGATGGGTGGCTTTGGGATATCGCCAATACGCGCCCGCGGCCGAATGCCAACAGTTGGCGGCACCGGTTCGGTTGTGACTAGGGTTGTGTGCGCAGGGGCGGCGGCGGCGGCGGCACGTTTCCGGTTGGGCCCTCCATGAGGGGGCCCGCCACATTCGCGCTCATCGCGCCGTTCCGCCGCGCCCAAACCCAATTTGGCGCGCACTGCAGGCCCCTGATCGGTGGCGTTGTGCGCCATGCCCAGCAACTGACTGCATTGGGATCGCCTTTTCCAACCGGCGGGTATGCACGCAGCGTCACGCCCGGGGGAACGGTATCCGCCAGGGCCGGCAGGGATAAGGCCAGAACAAACAGCGCGGCTGTCAGGATGCGGCTCATGGCTGCCCGTATCGAAGCCGCCTGCCTTACCACATTGCCGGATTGCACAATATGGGGACCGACATCCGCCCCGGCCGGAAACGGTGCGGGCCCAGGCTCTGGTTCATTTGTCGCCGCCCTGTGCAGCCGCCGGCACCAGATCGCGATAGGCGCGCCAGCTCGCCAAGCCCAGCCAGGGGAATATCACCGTCAGAAGGGTGAACCCCGACACGGCTGCGACGAACACGAGGATGCCAATGATGACCGCCCACAGCATCATCGGAAGCGGATTGTCGGTGACGGCCTTGAAACTGGCTGCGGTCGCGGCAGCGATATTGACCCGCGGATCCAAGAGCATGGGCGCTGACACGACAACAAAGGCGTATGTAAAATAAGCCATGATGCCGCCGATCACGGATCCCACCGCCAGCATGTTGAGTCCATCCGGCGTGCCCAGCGCAAAGGCGACAAACTCGGGCACCGTTTCGTAGAGCCGATATGTCGATGCGCCATAGACGACCTGCGCAAAGCTGGTCCATATGAAATAGATCATCGACAGGGCCAGTCCGAGATAGGCAACATCCTGCCGGAACGCGGCCCGGACCCATGATATCTGCGCGAGCGTCGGCTTAATCCCAAGGCCCAGGCTGCGCCCGCCCTCATAGGGACCCATCGCCAATACCGGCGCGACGAACACATATCCGGCCGTGAGGACGAATACCCAGAATGCCGCGTTGGTTGCATACACGGCCCATGAAAGCAGGAAGCTGATAAGGGCGACGATCAACCCGTGGGCCAGAAACGGCAAGGGCGCGCACCACAGGTCACTCCAGGCCCCGCCAAGCCATCGGAATGGAGCCCGCATGTCGATGCGGCCGGGCGGTTGAGCGAAGCTGGGCTGTTCCATGGGTACCCCGCGATGTTATTTTTCTTGTCGGACGCGATGCATGATGTTGCGCGGCGTGCGGACCGGTCTTCGGCAAGCCGCATGTGCAGGTTCAGGCAAATGACAGAGAAAGCGGACCAACGATGACGCGCGGCCGCGTGTCATCGCCGATGGTGATCGCAAGCCAAGGACGCGTCTCTTGCATTGACCAGGATCAAATCTTGCGGTGGGGCACAGCTGGACATGCCACTATCGCGGCCGCATTGATGCGACGCAGCATTTGCAGGGCGGCATGTCCGCACCCGGGGCTGCCGCCGGTCTGGAAAGCCCGTGCCTATTCCGCCGCGATCTGGTTGCGCTTGTCGAAACTGGCCCAGACGCCTTCGGCGCCGTCCCAGCTGCCGCGCGACGCGCCCTTGGAATATTCGGTGGCGCGCTGCTCGAAGAAGTTGGCGTGTTCGACGCCGTTCAAAATCTCGACCAGCCAGGGCAAGGGATGGGCCTTGAGCGGCTTGTAGCCGCTTTCGGTCTCCTCGAAATTGCCGAACACGGGCGTGAGCTTGAGCTGGGTCAGGCGCCAGTCGGCGATATAGCGGACATAGGATTTGATTTCGGCCGCGGTCATGCCCTGCACCTCGCCAAGGCTGAAGGCCAGATCGACAAACCCCTCTTCCAGCCCGACCATGGTCTTGGCCACGTCGGTGATGTCGTCGCGCACCGATTTGGTGACGGCGCCGGTTTCCTCGTTCCAGGCGTGAAAGAGCTTGGTGATGCCCTCGCAATGCAGGCTTTCGTCGCGCACCGACCAGCTCACGATCTGGCCCATGCCGTTCATCTTGTTGAAGCGGGGGAAGTTCATCAGCATGGCAAAGCTGGCGAACAGCGACATGCCCTCGGTGAAAGCGCCGAACATGGCCAGCGTGCGCGCCACGTCCGAACAGGTGCCGACGCCGAATGTGTGCATATAGTCGGCCTTGGCCTTCATCTCGCGATAGTCGCGGAAGGCCTCGAATTCGGTCTGGGGCATGCCCAGCGTCTTGAGCAGCAGCGCATAGGCGTCGATATGCACCGTCTCCATGTTGGTGAAGGCGGCCATCATCATCTGCACTTCCAGGGGCTGGAAGATGGGGATGTAGCGCTTGAGGTAATTGTCGCCCACTTCCACGTCGCTCTGGGTGAAGAAGCGGAAGATCTGGGTCAGCAGGTTCTTTTCGGCCGGGGTCAGATGGCCGGACTGCCAGTCGCGGATATCGGCGCCCAGCGGCACCTCCTCGCCCATCCAGTGGGTCTGCTGCTGGCGCTTCCAGCATTCATAGGCCCAGGGATAGCGGGTGACATCATAGGTGCCGGTGGCATTGAGCAGGCCGACCGTGCCCTGCCCGATCAGGCTGCGCGGATCGACAGACCCCAGGGATTTCACTGACATGCCAGGCATTCCTCATAGTCGGTGCGCGCTTCGGCCACGACCTTGGTCTTCTTTTCGAGCTGGCCGGCGAACCCGGCGCGGCTGATGGATTTGGAGCGGCAGTAATAGAGGCTCTTGATGCCCCGCTCCCACGCCGTCCAGTGCAGCATGTGCAGGTCCCACTTGTCGATATCGGCCGGCAGGAACAGGTTCAGCGACTGGCTCTGGCAGATATAGGGCGTACGGTCGGCGGCCAGCTCGATGATCCAGCGCTGGTCGATCTCGAAGGCGGTGCGATAGACCGCCTTTTCCTCTTCGGTCAGGCATTCCAGATGCTGGACCGAGCCTTCATGCTCGACGATTGACTGCCAGACCTCGGCGCTGTTCTCGCCCTTGGATTCCAGCAGCGCCTGCAGGTACGGATTGCGGACCACAAAGGCGCCGGACAGCGTCTTGTGGGTGTAAACATTGGCCGGGATCGGCTCGACACAGGCCGAGGCGCCGCCGCAGATGATCGAGATGGAGGCGGTGGGCGCGATCGCCAGCTTGTGGCTGAAGCGGGCCTTCATGCCCTTTTCGGCCGCATCCGGGCAGGCACCGCGCTCTTCGGCCAGGATATAAGATGCCGCATCAGCTTCCCGGCGTATCTTCCTGAAAATGCGCAGATTCCAGGATTTGGCCATCGCGCTTTCCAAGGGGATATTCTTGCTCTGCAGGAAGGAATGGAAGCCCATCACCCCCAGCCCGACCGAGCGCTCGCGCAGGGCGCTGTATTTGGCGCGTTCCATGCCCGCGGGGGCCTGCTCGATGAAGCTGGTCAGCACATTGTCGAGCATGCGCAGCACATCCTCGACAAAGCCCTCTTCATTGGCCCACTGGTCCCAGGTCTCGATGTTCAGGGACGACAGGCAGCAGACCGCGGTGCGCTCCTTGCCGTCATGGTCGGCGCCGGTAGGCAGCGTGATCTCGCTGCACAGGTTGGAGGTGTTGACCTTCAGGCCCAGCTCGCGCTGATGCTTGGGCAGCGCCCGGTTCACCGCATCGATGTTCAGGATATAGGGCTCGCCGGTCTGCAGCCGGGTTTCCAGGATGCGCTGCCAGAGCTGGCGGGCATCGATCTCGCGCAGCACCTTCTGATCCTTGGGGCTGCGCAGGCCGAACATCGTGCCCTGCTTCACGCACTCCATGAATTCGTCGGTAATGTTAATGCCGTGATGCAGGTTCAGGCCTTTGCGGTTGAAGTCGCCCGAGGCCTTGCGGATCTCGAGAAACTCCTCGATCTCCGGATGGGAGATGTCCAGATAGACCGCCGCCGAGCCGCGCCGCAGCGAGCCCTGGGAGATCGCCAGCGTGAGGCCGTCCATCACATGGATGAAGGGAATGATGCCGCTGGTCTTGCCGGTCTTCACCTTCTCGCCGATGGAGCGGACCTTGCCCCAATAG
>CAYFKU010000043.1:15352-21922 GCA_964343955.1 uncultured Rhizobium sp.
AATGCCGTCCAGCGAATCCGGCACATCGTTCAGAAAGCACGAGATCGGCAGGCCGCGATTGGTGCCGCCATTGGACAGGATGGGGGTGGCGGGCATGAACCAGAGGCGGCTCATATAGTCGTAAAGCCGCTGGGCGTGATGGACATCGTCGGCATAGGCGCAGGAGACGCGCGCGAACATGTCCTGGAAGCTTTCGCCCGGCATCAGATAGCGGTCGGTCAGGGTGGCCTTGCCGAAGGGGGTCAGAAGATCGTCGCGCGAACGGTCGAGCGTAAGGTCGGACGGCTTGGGCCGCGGCGCCAGCGGATAGGGCAGCGGCGGCTGGCCGTTGGGACGGCCCTCTTCCAGGTCCAGCTCGGGCTCGGCCACAAGCTGCGGCAGGGGCTTGTGCTGGGGCTGGGGCTGAGACTGAGGCTGAGAATGGGGCTGGCGGGTCTCCAGCGTGCGGGTGACAACAACTGAACGTTCCAGAACCCGCTCGGCCGGCGACTGCACAACCATCTGGCCGTTCTCGTCGAAATCGCCGTCCAGTACGGGCTTGCCGAGTGCCGACATGGAAAAATCCCCCCTAAGCCAATTCTTCTGAATGGGGGCAGAAACGCGATGGCGGAATCCCTTTCGAGGGACTCACCAGCCTGCTTCCCTAACCCCTAAATGTGACGATGCTGAGAAGACCCAGCGGCTATATGTGGTGGTGATTTGCCTGAATCCGTCAAGCGCCCTTTTCTGCTCACAGAGCGAATTTTTCGCTTGTGGATAAGATTGTTAACGCCCGCGAATCTCCCTGCCCCGTCGCGACGGCCCGCACCCCGAACGCCCTGTGGACAAGTTCCTCTGTGAGAGCTTCGGCATCCCCGACAATGCCGCCATCCACAAGAACGATAATCCGCGAAGGATAGCGGGCCGCCAGGGTCAGATCGTGAAGCGATGCGACCACCAGGGTACCGGCCCTGGCGAAGGACTGAAGCAGGCGCATCGACTGGATCGCGTGCCGGGGATCGAGGCCCGTGACCGGCTCGTCCACGATCAGAATTTGCGGCTCGCCGACAATGGCGCGGGCCAGCATGGCGCGCGCAAATTCGCCGCCGCTGAGTGTGGTCGCCGCCTGCGCGGACTTATCCACAAGGTCGCAGGATTCCAGCGCGCTCCGGATGGCGCCACGAAAGGCATCCGGCAGTCCGCCGGTGGCGGGCAGCTTCGGCGTCAGGCCCAGCGCCACCAGCCGCTCTACCGGCAGCGGCCATTCCAGATGCGGATTCTGGGGCAGATAGGCGCGGCGCGCCGCAAGCTGGCGGTGCGACAGCGCCGTGACGGGCCTGGCATCCAGCATGACCGCGCCGCTCTGCGGCCGGATCAGGCCCGCCAGCGCCTTCAGCAAAGTGGATTTGCCGGCGCCGTTGGGGCCCAGCACGGCGATGAACTCGCCCGCATGGGCCTGAAAGCTGACATCGCGCAAGATGGTTTTGCCGCCGCGCGCCACGCTGATCTTCTCGGCCGCCAGCAGGGTCATGGCGCCACCTTTCGGATGCGCACGACCAGCCAGAAGAAGAAGGGCGTGCCGAGCAGGCTGGTGAAGACGCCCAGCCGCAATTCGGGATTGCTGTGCACCAGCCGCGCCGCGATATCCGAACACAGAAGCAGCAGCGCGCCCGCCAGCATCGATGGCAGCAGCGTGCGGCGCGGCACGTAATCGACAAAGGGCCGCACCAGATGCGGCGCCACCAGGCCGATGAAGCCGATCGCGCCCACCACCGATGTGATGGCGCCGACCGACAGCGCCGTTCCCCCAACCACCAGCGCCGCCAGCCCCGTCAGATTGACGCCCAGGCTCTGCGCCTGCGCGTCGCCCAGGCTCAGTGCGTCCAGCGCCCTGCCCGTCATGGCCAGCATCGCCGCGCCGGTGACGGCGAAGGGCAAGACCAGGATGACCTGGCTCCAGCTCTTGTCGCCCAAGGAGCCCAGAAGCCAGGTCATGATTTCATAGGCCGCATAGGGATTGGGCGCGAAATTCAACGCCAGCGCGATGCCGGCGGCCATCAGGCTGGACACCGCGGCGCCCGCAAGCACCAGCGCCACCGTGCCGCCACGGCCCAGCGCAAATGTCAGCGCGCAGGCGGCGATGGCGCCCGCGATGCCGGTAAGGGGACCGGCAACCGGCGACAGCGCGGCCAGGCCGAAATAGATGGCGATCACCGCGCCCAGGGCCGCGCCGCCGGAAACACCCAGCAGCGCCGGCTCAGCCAGCGGATTGCGCGTGAAACCCTGAAGCACCGCGCCCGAAAGACCCAGCACCGCGCCCACCATCAGCGCCAGCAGGGTGCGCGGCAGGCGAATGTCATAGAGGATCAGCCCCGCCATGCTGCCCGGCGGCGACAGCGGCGCGGACGGCGGCAGCCATACCCTCCCCGCTAGCATCGAGACGGCAAAGGCCAGCAGGATCAGGACGGCGAGCGAAAGAACGAGCTTCATGGCGCAAGCCTTCGCAGCGCATCGCGCAGCTGCCGGGCGGTGTCGGCGGCTTGCGGCACGCCGCAGCCATAAAGTGCGCGGAAGCCGATGCGGCGGCCTTCATAGCGCTTCATCAGCGCCGGATGCAGGTCCTGGTCGGCGCGCAGGGACCAGGTGCCTTCATAGGTATCGCCATAGACCAGTGCGTCCGGATTGGCGGCGATCAGGCCTTCCACATCGTAATAGCCGCCGCGCGCGATGGTGCGCGCGCCCGCCGCCGTCACGATGGCATCGAACAGCCCGCCCCTGCCCGGCACATAGCCGCCGCCGCCCCATTCCATCACCGTCATCGTCCGCTGCGGCTTCCCGGCTTCCAGTTCGCGCA
Organism: uncultured Rhizobium sp.; assembly: GCA_964343955.1. Lineage (GTDB taxonomy): Bacteria > Pseudomonadota > Alphaproteobacteria > Micropepsales > Micropepsaceae > Rhizomicrobium. The sequence continues at coordinate 18,186 of CAYFKU010000043.1, forward strand.
GGGTCGCATCCATGCGCGCGATCAGGGCCTCGCCCCGCGCCGCTTCGCCGACCTCTTTGGCCACCAGCCGCACCACGGCGCGTATCTGCTGGAAATTGCCGGCGGCCGGCACTTCCACGATGCGCGCGCCGCTTTTGGCCAGGATGGGCCGCAAGGCGGGCGAGACGAAGGGATCGGTGAGGATCAGATCGGGCCTGGCGGCCAGGATTTCCTCGGCCGTGCCGTGATTGACCGGCAGGCGCGCGCCCTGCGGCCACACCTTGAGCGACGCTTTCTCACGCGAAAGGAAAGTGACCGAAGCGATGCGCGACGGCGAGACCAGATCGAGCAGCAGCTCGTCGGTGCATATCTTGAGAGACATAATTCTTTGCGTAGGCAAAGGCGGGGGCGGAGGCGCGGCCGCTGCCGGTCCGGCGAAAAGCAGAAACGCAGCGGCCGCCCAGCCCTTCATTTACAGGCTCACCTTGATCCCGCCATAGGCCCCGATCCCCGGCCGCAGGAAACCATCCGGACTTTGATAGGCGGTGTCGGGGGCATTCTCAATCCGGCCGAACAGGGTCCAGCTTTGTGCCAGCCGGTAGCTGGCCGCCAGGTCCAGGCTGGCATAGCCGGGCATCTTCAGGCGCGGGACCGAGAAATCCCGGTTGCCGTCGATCTGCGGCCCGACATAGAGCAAGGTTGCATCCAGCGACAGCGCGTCCGTCGCCTGCCAGTCCGCGCCCAGGCTCGCCTTGTGGCGGGGCCGCCGCAGCAGCGCCAGATGGGTGCGGGTATCCAGCGCATCGGTATAGGTATAGCCCGCGCGCAGCGACAAACTCTCCATCGCCTTCCAGTCCAGTTCGGCTTCCACGCCATCGGTGCGAGCGCGCCCGATATTCTGAAGCTGGAAGCTTGGCGCAGGGCCCGACACGATCAGGTTGCGGATGTCGCTGCGAAACCAGGTGACGCTTCCGGTCAGGTTCCCGCCCGCCAGGCTCTGCTCCATACCGGCTTCATAGCCGAAGCTGGTTTCCGGCTTCAGGTTGGCATTGCCCCCAAAGGTGCCATAGAGCTGCTGCAGGGTCGGCGCCTTGAAGCCGGTGCCGGCGCTGGCCTTGAACCGCGTGCCGGTGCTTTCGATCAGCCATGTCGGCGCGACACGCCAAGTGGCCTTGTTGCCGAAGCGGCTGTTGTCGTCATAGCGAATCGAAAGGCTGTTGAAAAAGCCGCCGCCGAAATCCGACTGCAGTCCGGCAAAGCCGGCATGGGTGGTGATGCCGCGCGACAGGGTTGAAGGAAATCCGAAGGACAGGCCCGGATGCAGCGCATCGCGCGCCGCCTCCGCCCCCAGCACCAGCATCTCGCCGTCGGCGATGCCGACATTGCCCTGCCAGTCCAGCTTGACGCGGTCGCCGATAGCGCGGCTGTCGCCATTGTTGGGGTCCTGGGTGGCGGCGATGCCATGGCCGTATGCGACACCAAGCGTCTGGTCGAAACGGCCATCCCACAGCGCCAGATGGGCGGTGCCGCGGGTCTGATATTGCAGGCTCGCAAGCCGCGTGAGGGCCGGAGACGGAAAGGATGTGAACGTCACGAAGTCAAAGGCATCGCCGGTGAATTTGCCCAGGCTGTTGGTGTAGCGGCCCACCAGCCCCAGGTCGAAATTCGGCGTCATGTCATAGCCAAGCTTGGCCGTGGCGGTGACATTGTCATAGAAATCGTCGTTGCGCCGTTCGCCGGGCCTGAGCAGATTCAGCGGCGTCACCGGCGTGGAAGCCGCGTGATTGTGCTGCAGGGTGGCGGCATAGTGGAACGCCCCGTCCGAACCCGATGCACTGCCCCACTGGTTGAAGGTGCCGAAGCTGCCGCCTTCGGCATTGGCGCTCATCGCCAGCGGCCCCTCCCCCGTCTTGGTCACGATGCTGATCACCCCGCCAATGGCGTCGGAGCCATAAAGCGCCCCTTGCGGCCCGCGCAGCACTTCCACCCTTGCCACGTCACCGGCAAGCAGCTTGGAAATATCCGCCGCGCCGCTGGGGGTCGAGGGATCGGAAAGATCGATGCCGTCCAGAAGCAGCTTGGTATGGTTGGAGTTGGAGCCGCGCAGAAAGACGGAAGCCTGGCCGCCCGCACCGCCGGTCTGGGCGATCGTCACGCCCGGCACCTCGCGCAGCACATCGGGCAGCGAGCGATCCTGGCGCATCTCGATCTGGGGCGCGGTGATCACCGTGACGCTGCTGGCTATCTGGCGGACCGGGGTTTCGACGCGGGTGGCGCTGACCACGATATTTTCCGCAAGGCGCTGAGAAACCGGGTCGAAATCGATGGCTTGCGCCAGCGCCGGTGCCGCCGCAACCACCGCAACGGAAGAAAGCAAAAAACACTTCATCAAAACGTCTCCTGGCTAGGGGAGGCGTGCTCTTTGAAGAAGGGGTTTCCAGCCCCGCGAGCAGCACGCCTTCCGGCTTTGCCGCCATTCGCGGGTTATCTCCCGCTGCGCCCCGCACACCCCGGCAGGCCACAAGACGACAGCGCAAGGCAGGTTTCCTGGCTAGCCGGGTCAGCGCTTGCGCCCGTCTTCCCAACATCTTGCGACATCAGTGACATGTGGGCGGAAGCTCGCCGGCGACAGTTGCGGGGGCAGCCGCAGTCAATCTGCGTTCCCTACACCTTGCACCTAGCGCCGGTTATCGGGCCGTCCCGGCGTCCCGTCAAGTTCCGCCGCCGCATGGCCGGCCCTGCTGACAGGACAAAGCGGACTGGGTTAGTCTGCGCCCCTCAATTTCCGGAGGATTATATGCCGCTGGCCATAAACGATACCGCCCCCAATTTCACCGCCGACTCCACCATCGGCAAATTCAATTTCTATGACTGGGCCGGCGACAGTTGGGTGCTGTTCTTTTCCCACCCCAAGGATTTCACGCCGGTCTGCACCACCGAGCTGGGCGCGGTGGCCAAGCTGAAGCCGGAATTCGACAAGCGCGGCGTCAAGGTGCTGGGCCTGTCGGTCGATCCGGTGGTCAATCATGACAAGTGGGCCGCCGACATCCTGGAAACGCAAGGCGCCGGCCCGAACTTCCCCATGATCGGCGACACCGACCTGGCCGTATCCAAGGCCTATGGCATGCTGCCCGCCGATGCGCCCGGCACCTCGGAAGGCCGCACGCCCGCCGACAATGCCACGGTGCGCAATGTCTTCATCATCGGCCCGGACAAGAAGATCAAGCTGCTGCTGGTCTATCCCATGACCACCGGCCGCAACTTCGACGAAATCCTGCGGGTGATCGACTCGATGCAGCTCACGGCCCGTCACAAGGTCGCCACGCCCGCCGACTGGAAACAGGGCGGCGACGTCATCATCACCGGCGCGGTGTCGAACGAGGAAGCCGACAAGCTCTTCCCCGGCTACAAGACGCACAAGCCCTATCTGCGCACCACGGCCCAGCCGAAATAGGCGCATGACATTGTCCCGGCGGGGCCAGGCCCGGCCGGGACAATTCCCACATCAGCTGCGATAGCGCTGGCGCTCCGCTTCCACCTCGGCCAGGTCGCAGGCCGGGCGATTGGGGTCATAGCCGGTCCAGCCGGTCTGGCGGTAGCTGCTCTCCCGCCGCGACACATCGATCGCGCTGCCCGAAAGAATGCGCTCATAGCGGTCGCGCTCATCTTCCGGCACGCGCGCCGTCACCAGCGTGCCGCCGCGCCGGATGCTTTCCAGATAGAGTTCCGCATTCTCCTTCGAGATGCCGGATTCAACC